>CP046178.1:392502-715004 GCA_014075255.1 Gammaproteobacteria bacterium | reverse complement strand
ATTACAAATTTGCACTTTGCAAAAGACAAACTATATAAAGCACAGGTATTTAAACAGTGTCCACCTTAGTAATCGTGCTACAAGCTCATATTGCCAGAACCTGACATTAAGAAAATGGTAGTACGAAACTTAACTCTGTAACCAGGTTTTCTAATAATGTTATTTCTAGTTAGTTAACCTTGTTTCTATATACGAGTTTTCTATTTAACTTTAATAATAATTTTATAAGTACTTAAAAGCAGCAACATAGAGACTGCAAAGTAAGTGCATACAATCACAGGTCCTGTGGGTAGGTCAAAGAATACTGCGCTCATTAAACCTAAAATTACACTCATCAATGCTACCGCGTAGCCACTTAGTAACTTCGTTTTCCCGTTAATTTGGCAAGTGGCGATGGCAGGCAAGATCAAGCTAGCAAACACTAGATAAATTCCCGCGATCTGAACTGAAAAAGTCACTACTATTGGAAATATGAAATAAAATAAAGATGAATTGTTCGTATCTCGTTTAAACCAGATTAGTAAAATGATTGCATAAATGATTAACGTAATCATTAAATCTGGCCACCATTTCACCCAAAGCACTTGTCCTGCTAGTAGTTTTTCCATGGCTTCAATACCATGAGGGTCTTTGGCAAGGAGAAGAATGGTAATGGAGGCGCTCACCACAAAAACGGCACCAATCATGGCTTCTAAATGTTTAAACTGTTTTGCTTCTAGCCAAGCGAACAATCCACCGCCTGATAAGGCAAAGACTAAAGCCAGCAGAAGTGATTGAAGCTGGCCTGAATTATGGAAAGTTACATGGCCTATCACAACACCCATTGCTGCTACTTGTGCAATGGCTAGATCGATAAAAATAATCCCACGTTTTAAAACTTCGAGGCCCAGAGGCACGTGCGTGGTTGCCACTAAACATCCCGCTGCAAAGGCAGGCAGTAATAAAACGAATAAGTCAGCAGATATCATCATGAACTCGCTTCAAGCAAGAGTTGCAGGGTTTCATCAAATAAAGATTTCAAGTCTGTAACATTTTTACTCCCACCCACGGTATAGGGAAGTGTAACCACAGGTATGTTTGCATGTTCTGATAGCCAAGCCGCCGCTTTGTTTTGTTGGTAGGGCGTTAACAATATAGCCGTGATGTCTTGGTTTTTAACCGATGCAAGTACATTTTCTAAATGAGAAATGCGTGGGGGCATGCCGGGTACCGGTTCAAGCGTTGTCACTCGATTTATATTTAACCACTTCAGTAAATAAATCCAGTTTTGGTGATACACGACAACATATTTATTCGTTAAAGATTGAGCTTTTTGTTTCCAGTCCTCTATATATTGCTGCCAGTTTATCTTAAAGTTTTCTAGTCTATTATTAAAATACTTTTCTTTATCAGGAGAAAGTATCGATAACCGTTCCGCTAGTTCATCTGCTATTAAGATTAAGTTATGTGGGTTTAAGTGAATGTGAGGGTTACCTTCACCATGTACATCCCCCATTGAACGATCTACTGATTCGGCTTGTTCAAGTCTTTCTACATATTCACTTGCAAGGAGATGACCCACTTGACCGGCTTGCACTTTAGCGCCTCCTGCTTTTTGTAAGAGAACCGGTAACCAACCTGCCTCCAGTGATGCACCGGTGCAAAACACAAGTTCTGTTTTACGCATTTTGGCTAAAAAACTAGGTTTTGCGCGAAGATGGTGAATATCTTGCGAGGCTTTGGATGCCGTAAATACGTTAACTTCTTCACCACCAATTTCTTTTGCAAGTGCGCCCCATTCAGGAGCGCATGCAAAAATGTCTAATTTGGCAATAGAAGCCGTTGGAAGTAACGATAGTATTAGAAAAAATACATATTTACTCATACTTCACCTCAAAAAGAGTGGGCGGCATGTGCACCCATACTCATGATGTATTGAAGCGTGATCTGATGGTCACGATTATCATCTGCAAGCTCTTCCATGTTGTATTGCAAACGCAAACGACCAAATTCGCTATTCGTCCAATCTGCCATTAAGGATAGACTTTCCGGATCATGATTTTGATCATCCAACACGGTTCCCACTAATGCGGTAGGTACATCGCCAGGGTTAAGGTGACTGTAGCGTGCGCCTACACGCCATTGTGGGTGAAACTTATAAATGCCTTGCGCATACCAACCCGATTGATCTTCGTCATACGAAACAGGGCCAGAGCCGGCTGCTAAGTCGTCATAGATACCATCTTCATCGCGTTGCATATACTCAGCTTGTAGGATTAATTCCTTCTCGCGATTGTTTCCGGTGGGTGCCCAAATGTAACGACCATCAACAATGTACATTTTATTGTCGCCGGCAAATTCTAGTTCATCTTCATTGCTAGATCGTTCTAAGTCATCGACTTGTAAAGTGGATAACCCCATTCGCCAAGCAGAGTTGTCACCCATATCGCCACCAATGCGAGCAAATACAGTCCATGCACCCACATTCGAGTCACCTTCACCACCACCAGGGAAGTCACCGCCGCGAAATACACCAAACCCTAGTTCAGTGTATAAATCTGTTGGCGCAATCCATGTGGCTTGAACGCCATCATCGTTATATGACTTATTTAGAAATACCCGATACGGTAATGGACGATCCGTAAAATCATCGGCATGGCTGTGATGTTCATTTAAGTAACCAAGAGATGCAAAAAACCTTCCCGCTTTAGCGCTTATACCAAAGGGTAGGCCAATGGTTTCGATATACGCTTCTTCAAGCTCTACTTGTGTACCATCTTCTTGCACTAGTGCAATGGTTGAGCTACCTCGGAACTTGTCATCAATGCTTGCAGCAAGGTTAATTTCGGTTTCATCAAGCGTGAATCCTTCTGATGATCGTTCACCTTCTTCGCCCACTGCAAAGCCTGAAAATTCAGAGTTTCGTTTAGAAAAACTATTATATTTTCCTTGCAGAATTGCGCTAATCGATGGATTGAAATCATTTGAGCCAATACTACGTTGGCTCGTTGCAGGCGCTCGCGCTACTTGAGCTGCGGGTTCTTGCTTTTTAAGTTCTTCTTGTTGTGACTGTAATGACGTTACTTTCTTTTCTAAGAGCTGAATTTTTTGCTCATAGAGTTTTCGCATTTCAGCTATTTCATTTTTTAAGCTTATCAAATCTGTATTTTCAGCTGAAAATACATTTTGACTACAGGTAAATAAGGCAACTGCCACACAGACAGTCGCCCAGTAATATAATCTGGACATAATCTTTCCTCATAAAGTTAATTAAAACGTTTTTTAAGAGAAAAGAGTAGGAGGTGCTTGTGAGTGAAAAGGTTTGTTACAAGTAGAGTGAAGAGTGTATTCAAATACACATAAAGAATTTTGTTTTGATGTAGATGCTGAAAGAGATACATGCGACTGAACTAGAAATTCTTGCTCTAGATTTTTTGCAGTAACACAAAACTGACAAATATCACTTTCACTATCGTCTTCATCGTGTTGGGAATGATTATCTGAATCAAGATGAGTTGCACTATGCTGAGCCAGCAGGAATTGACTGCTAATTAATGCAAGTAGGAAATAAGCTATAACTAGCTTCTGTGGCTTAAATAGCTTCATATTGATATGTTATAATATAACATCTATTTTGAGATGTATACTCGCTAAGCTAGCGCACTACCGCACCTAGCTTCTAGGCGCCTAGCCTGCGCATGGGTATTAAATATATAGGGGTTTCAAGCGAGTTTTCTATTGCGGTGCTATACACACTGCTTAGTCAGCATCATAGATATCTAATTGAACATCTTTCATCGAATATGAAGCAGAACCATAGTCACTATTAACGCTTTCTGTTGTTATTGTACCTTCCACCCAGGCGGCATTATCCAACCATTTCTGACCTAGTGGCTTAGGTGACTTTACATATACTATTTGATTGGATGGGGGTGGTGGAACATGTATGCAGGCACCAAAGTAAGGCGCTAACAGGAATTCACTAAAGGTGCCATTTTCGAAATCATATTCTAAGGGTACAATGAATCCGGCGAGTTTTACATATTGTCCATTTAACTCAGGAACAATAGGTGCAGAGCGTAACGTGACTTGTAACTCATCATAGGCTTGCTGCGCTTCTTCAGAATCATCTTCAAAAGTTTCAATACCGAGTGCATCACCAAAAGCATCAAATGATCCACCTAATGTGGACTTTTGGTTTTGCTCCAAGCTTTCAAAATAACCCTCTGGTGCTAGGTCACCCCAATCTAACTCTTTAGCTTCTTCTGCCTGTAATGTTGGGCATGCTATGGAAATGAACACCAATATGTTCAGTGCAAAAGAAATGTATTGTTTATGTTTGAATGAATTCATGTTCGTATGGTTAACCCGTCTTGTAAAGTTTTCCTATAAGCGCTGATCGCCGGAAATATTGCTGCAACCAATCCACCTAATAAGATGATGAGTAGCATGATCCATTGGAGCTTGGTGGGTGATTGAAGTTCAATATTTAAGCCATATGTATTAAATAACATAGGATTAATAAGCGCTAATAAAAAGTACAAAATTATTAAACCTAAAAATATTCCTAGTATCACCAATATCTCTGATTCAATGACCATTAGTGTAAATATTGTTTTAGGTGAAGCTCCAACAGAACGCAGCACTGCAATTTCGCGTCGACGCTCGTTTAAGTTGGTTAATATAATGGCTAACATCCCTAACAAACCCGTTACAACAACCAGTGCTGCAATGATCAGCATTACTTTTTCTACTGCTCCAACCACTTTCCATAGCTCCATGAGTGCAATACCTGGAAGAATCGCAAGTAACGGCTCTGATTTATAATTGTTTATTCCACGTTGTATGGAGAAGATATCTTGTTTATTTTTAAGGCCTAGTAGAAATGCTGTTATGGATTTAGATTGAAGTCTATCGTCATCCTTCTCTAGATCATTTGTTTGAATAGCGTTTTTACTAGGTACGCCTTGTTCCCAACCTATATGTACGGCTTCTAATCCTTTTAACGTTATCAATACAGATCGGTCAATGGGAGTGCCGGTAGGTTTTAATATTCCTGTTACTGTAAAAGGTAGGTTTTTATGTTCGGCAAAACTTACATTACCCATGCCATGCGCAAGAATAATTTTCTCATCAAGTTGGTAGTCAAGTTTTTTGGCAACTTCTGCACCAAGAACTGCACCAAAAATCCCTGAAAACTCTTGGCCGCTTGAGAACGTTAATTTATGACGTTTGCTATATCGATAATATTGAAATATATCTGTTGTAGTTCCAACTACACGGTAGCCTTTGTGTGAATCACCCAAGGAAATAGGGATGCTCCAATTTACTCGTGGATGACTTATGATCTTGTTGTAGCTTTCCCAGGAAACATTGTTTGTTGCATTACCTAAATGAAAGATGCTGTATAGCAATAGTTGTGTAGAACCACTACGTGAGCCAACAATCAAGTCTGTACCGCTAATAGTGTTAGCAAACTTCTCCTTAGCTTGTACGCGTATGATATCTACCCCTAGAAGTAACACAACGCTGATGGCTAGTGAGAAAATAGTTAAACCTATTGAAAGTTTACGAAAGCGGAGACTTTTTAAAGCTAGTAGGAAAATCTTGATATTCATGCGTTTTCCACAGAGCGAAATTCATTTAATGATACCGAGCGATCAAATAAATTTGATAAAGTTAGATCATGGCTAACAAATAACAATGCGCTGTTACTTTTCTTCGCTTCATCAAACAGCAGTTCTAAAAAGCCCTGTTTAGCGTCCTGATCCAAAGCAGATGTGGGTTCGTCTGCAATAATAATTTCAGGAGAACCGATTAATGCACGTGCTGCCGCTACACGTTGTTGTTGGCCAGCACTTAACTCTGTTACATTTTTAAAGATAATATCTTTGTCTTTTAAACCAAGCGCCGCTAATAATCTTAATGCCTCATCAGTAGAGCTACGTTTTTGTATGGAAAGCATTTCTCGTCTGCGCCATGAAAATAGGCAGGGAAGAGTGATATTTTCTAATACATTGAGATAGGGAATTAAATTAAACTGTTGAAATATAATTCCCATATGATCTGCTCGATACTGATCTCTTAACTTTTGTTTTTGGGAAAACATGTTATTCCCTAAAACTAAAATATCTCCTCGAGTAGGCATGAGGACTCCAGAGATCAGATTCAATAAAGTTGTTTTTCCACAGCCACTCGGGCCGTGAATAAATAACTTTTCTGCTTTTCTAAGCGTCAGTGACTCAATATTGAATAATGATGGTTGGTTATTGCCCCAACAAAACTCAACGTTTGATAACTGAATACAATCTTGTGACATAAAGTAATTTATTGAAGGTAATGGATTAGATTTTGTTATTTAAATGATAGAGCGCGAGATTTTGGTGTTGCAGTAAATAGATTCTGAGTCTCATTTGAAACAAACTGTACTTCAATTTCTTCAATTGTGGGGAAGTGATCAAATATTTTGTATTCTATTGATTCTAGGTTGTCTTGTGAGCAGCTGTAAACATAGTGGAGCGATACGTCGCTATGTTCTTCATCATTGTGTTCTTCTTCGTCATGTGATTCGGCATCATGGTGTTCATCTGACTCATGATCATTGTGATCTTTATCATTTTCATTTACAGAATCAATTATGCTGCTTTCCAAGCTAATAGATTTAAGTTCACATTCGTTATTAGGATGTATGGAAATTATGTTATCCGCATTCTTAAGGATAGCTTGTGATTGAGTGATGATTTCATGTTCTTTTTCATTGTGAGGTTCATGTTCAAAGCCAAATATATCAATCGAGGGTAGTGATAATGCTAGATTGAGTGTGTGGTTGATAAACGTAATTTGTGAAGAAGCATGACCATGTTCATGAGCGCTATGCTCTTCAAACATACTTTCTTCATCGTGAGAATGTTGATCTTCAGAAGCATAAATTGTGACGATGGGTAAAAATAAAAAAATAGTTAGTAGTGCTTTTGGTGTTATTTGCATAATCTTGATCCTTCAAATTCACTGTAATAGTGATTTGATAAAGTCCAGAGAAGTGGTGATTACTGGTGTTTATAGCATCGACCACAAAGCCTGTTATTCGGCACAATAATGCGAGTATTGCTGTCCTTACATTAAGGCTTATTAATTCGTAGTTTTAAGAGAACTGTGCAGGAGGGGCCTGAGATTGAAAAGGTTTGCTACAGGTTGTACGGCTAGAATACTTTAGAGAGCATAAATAAACTTTCTTAAATGATGGGGTCGAGAAAAGTAATTCGCTATGGATTATAAAATCTTGCTCTAGATTTTTTGCGGTAACGCAAAACTGGCAAATATCACTTTCATTTTTTTCATTATCTTGTTGAGAGTGGCTAGTTGAATCTAGATGATCAGCACTATGTTGAGCCAGCAAGAATTGAGAGCTCACTAACGCAAGCAGAAAATAAGCTATGACTAATTTTTGTGGCTTAAATGGCTTCATATTCTATTGTTATAATATAACAATGATAACAAATAGCCAGACTGAATGAAGTGGGATAAATAACGGTTTATATATCCAGTAAAATCTAAAGAATTTAGATTTTACTGGATGATCTACTGGATGTTTTGGGAAGTGTATTTGAAGGAAGAACTTTCTTTAGCTAATGCACTTTAGTTAATGTATTAGAGTCCTTTCTTCTGTTTCTTCAATATTTTTTAACAGACTTATCTTCCGTATACATCAATTCCAGGAAGAGGGCGATGATACTGAACCACTTCTGCATACTTCTTAGAACCCGCAGCGATACCTTTGTCAGCATCAATTGGTAATCCTGCTTCTTCAGCTGCTTTCAAGAAAGCGATTGAAGCCATCAACGCATGTTGAGGTTGAATTCCGCCTGTTGCGCAAAGTCGCCAACCCATATCTGGATAACCAGGAATGGCTGCCGCTTCTACCGCGTGTTTGTAATACATAATCATGAGGACGTTCATAATGTCTTTCTCGCCATGACCTTCTGGTGCTCGAATAGCGGTTACTGCATTCGATGCCAAACTGTTATCTTTGGTTACTAAATCAAATCCTGCAGCCTGAACTGCAGCACGGTACACTTCAGAACACTCTCTGTGACGATCGCAAACGCGATCAATGCCTTCGATCGCAATCGAATCCAATGCCACCGCGAATTGTGAGTAATTACTCGGGGTTTCAATATGTAAACCCAGGCTATCCATGGCTTCAATCATTTTGCCAAGGTTAAGGTAATGTTGGCCTTTCTTAACTCCCGCATCTGCCATCTGTTTTTCAGACTCTTGAATTCTTTGTACTGCTTTAGGGCTGAGGGTAATCATTCCGATACTAGGGGTACCCATCATACCTTTTTGGCTACAGCCCACTAGCATGTCGATGCCCATTTTAGTCATCGAGCACGGCATGCTGCCGATAGAAGAAATACCGTCAATAAAAACCAGCGCAGGGTGTTTTAGTTCATCTAATAAGTCACGTAACTTCTTAGGGTCTGTTGTCACACCAGCACCGGTTTCATTGTGCGGTGCCATCACCATCTTAATGTCATGATTCGTGTCTTTTTCCAACACTTCTCTGCACTTAGCAAAAGGTAGGTCTTCACCCAGTTCACCATTAATGCGAACCACACCTCTACCTAAGTTTTCAACGCAATTACCCATGGCATTACTGAAAGCGCCAATCTCTAATGTGATGATCACTTTCTTGTCCGAACCTACTTCATCCGGTGTCTGGCAAGAGCCTGCAGCAGCTTCAGTTGCAGAGGTTCCTGAACCGGTATAAAACAACGCTCTACCGCCTTCTTGCATATCCACCATTTTTGCGTAGTCCTCACGAACCGATGCAAAATACTTCGCCACACCTGGGCCACGCATGCCTCTTGTTTGGTTGGATGAAAATTGAGTCACCAATTCAGACCCAAAAGCAGGACCTGGGGTTACGTTGATAATTTTATTATGAGGAGACCAGACATAGTCTTTATCGTTAATAAAATCGACATCAGATTTTTCCATCTGTTTGGATTCGATAAGACGTCTAAGTGCGGAAAGAGGCGAGATTAGTTCATTCGTCATTTTAAGTAGCCCTAAGTATTTGCATGTTTTTGATTATATTGCCGATAATAAACAAAAGGTTCGAAACAAACCATCCTGAAAGCGAGCAAAACGCCTTTGATAACCTATATAAATAGGGGTACTAGCAGTACTTTGTCTTGTGCAGTGTTTTTTGATTATGGAGCATTAAAAAGAGATTTAATCTTGGACATTCTTCTTTGAAGTTCTTTATCAAGGGTATTTCTTGCATAGGGCTTCATCGTCTTCCATTTATCACATTCCTGCTGAGTTCGACCGCAACCTATGCACCATCCTTTGGGGCCAGTGAACTCACACACATCAATGCAAGGATTTTTTTGCCGTTTCATTGCTTTATTACTCCTTGCAAAATGTTTTATTGCTTCATCATGTCGAGTTGGGTCAAGTAGATTAGGTTAGGCTTTAACTAGACTCAGTGCTTGCTCGATCCCTTTTTCTAGCTGTCGAAGTCTGTTGAACTCTTCGAAGAGCCGTTGTTCCAGATTCTTAAAATTGAGAGGGAGCGTTCTTTTGCAAATGCTGTAGCCTTCGCCATCGCCGATCTGATAGCCCTTCCAATTCTTTATGCGATCTCCTTCTAGCGCCATAAACTCTTGTATGAACGCCTGTTGTGAAGGGCAATCTTCCTCCGCATGCATACAGATAGGGAATGCTTTTTGTTTAACTTCTCTGGCTTCAATAAAAGTTTCAAAATGAATTCCTCCTTGATTCTGGTTATGCCAGTTATCCTTGTAGAGCTGCAGATAAACACCGCGGTTGTAAATATCCCAGCCATCATCAAACCAACTTGATTGATTCAATTCTTTTTCAAGGTTACGAAAAACTTTTTTTAGATCTTTCATATTTTGGGTATTTCTTATTAAGGGAGATATAAACGTTATTGGATCTTACTAGAATTCTTAAGACTCTGGTGTCGGAATTATCTCAACAATATAATATTAACAGTCACCTGATTTAGCAGAGATTATTTAATTCGTAAAGATAGTGCTTGATATTACTGTTTTTTGGGATGACTATTTATCCACGATTCACCATTTGTATCAGCCATTTGTATCAGTATGGTCGGACTCCTTAATCAATTTTTTCAAGACCTTATATATGAAGCAATCAGTGCGATGTGTGTTCAAATTGATGTTGAGTGCGAAGAGGTGATCGTCGGAGCAGCGCCGTGATAATGCATAATCCTGCTCCGGAATTTCATAATTAATAAAAGGTAGAATATCAGTATGGGAAATCGTTTCTCGCAGCTACTTAAAGAATGGTATGAAAAGCGGGATAGCTGCCAGTGGGTACTGGGTACGGTTTATAAAACACATGGGCCATGCTATCGAAAAGCGGGTGCAATGATGTTGTTTAGTAGTGATGGACCGCAATTCGGCCTGCTTAGTGGTGGTTGTCTCGAGTCAGATATTCAGCAACATGCCAAGCGCGTCATGCAATCTGGCCGGTCAAAAACGATTTGCTACGATTCTACCGACGAGGATGATTTGTCTTTTCAACTCGGCATAGGCTGTGGTGGCGTCGTCCATATTCTACTTCAACCTGTACTCAAGAAATATAAATACCTGTGTTTGACCGAAATCCATCAGGCACTGCTCGAAAGACGTAGCGGTGTTTTTTTTCAACTTGTCCCGGATGAAAACGGTGAGGTAAAAAGCCGTTTCCTTAATACAAGTCATGAGGAGGGAACAGGCCTAATAGAAGAGGATGGTGAAGCCTGGTTAAAAACCGAAATCAAACCCGACCCGCATTTGTTAGTGATCGGTGGTGGGCATGATGCGCGTCCCGTCGTGTCTATTGCACATGAGCTCGGCTGGTTTGTATCGCTTTATGACTCCCGACCGGCCAATGCCCGGCGCGAGTATTTTATGACGGCTGATAAAATACTGCGTACATCGACTGAGGAATTATCAAATTATGCGCAGAGCCACTCGGTTGATGCTGGCATTCTGATGAGCCATAACATTCAAATTGATATGGAGGCATTGAGGGCATTACAGTCATCACCGCTAAAATATCTCGCGCTTATCGGTCCTATCAACAGGCGAAAAGAGGTGCTGGATGCAGCCGGACTGACCGATAGAAGTTTACAGATACCACTGGCCAGTCCGGCTGGGCTGGATTTAGGTGCGGAGCTACCGGAAACCATTGCACTATCCATACTGGCGGAGTGCCATGCCAGTCTAAAAGAGAAATCAGCACGTTCACTAAGCAAGATCTTAACCACATGAAGCCTATCGCCGCTCTGATATTGGCGGCAGGTGATGCATCTCGATTTGGTTCATGTAAACAACTGATAGAACTGGACGGCACAACTATGCTGCAGAGTTGCATCGATAAAGCGAATGAGGTTTTCCCTGGCTCGGTATTTGTAGTAACCGGTGCTTATCATCGTGAAATTAGCACCGCGATCCAACATGCCAAAGTCATATTCAACCCAAACTGGGAACAGGGTATTGGGTCTTCTATCGCTTGCGGCGTGCGCGCAATTGAAAGCCAACATGATGCAATCATGATTCTACTTGCAGATCAGGTAGCGATTGCGGTGTCCGATCTCAGGACTATAGTTTCAAACTTTAATGGTTCTAATATTGTCTGTTCTCGTTATGCAGGTTCACGAGGTGTGCCTGCATTGTTTGCTCAAAATGCATTTAATGAAATGAAAAGACTAAAAGAGGATAAAGGAGCCAAGACCATTCTGAACCGATCGAATGAAAAAATTATCGACATAGAAATCCTTAGTGGCGAAATCGACATCGATACTCCCGCTGATCTTGAACACTTGAATCTTGTGCGTCGTTAAATCTACCTTTCAAAGCAACGGTTGACTTGGTATTTGGTATTTGTTATCACTGATATCGATAATTGTGAATAGGCGCTGCTATGGCGGAGCCCTTACGCTACGATCAGAAAATTTCTAAATCTTCACCGAAGATTGCCATGGACTGCCAAGAATTGTCGCTGATTGAATTGCAATGATGATTAACAAGAAGGTACGTACTATGCGTTTGAAAGAAAAGGTTGCCATCGTTACGGGTGGTTCACGTGGAATAGGGAAATCTATTAGTCTTCGTTATGGTGAAGAGGGGGCAATAGTTGCCATAGTAGGACAGTCGAATTCTGAAGCTGCGCAGGCTGTTGCGAAAGAAATTACCGATGGTGGTGGCAAAGCAAAGGTCTATGCATATGATCTGTCTGATCTCGCAAATTGTAACCAATTGATTGATGATGTTGTCGCAGATTTTGGCACCGTAGATATCTTGGTAAACAATGCAGGCGCCTTTATGCCAACTCCAATTGAAGACATGACAGAAGAGATTTGGGATACGCAGTTAGATCTTAATTTAAAATCTGTATTTTTTCTTTCGAAGGCGGCAATTGCCGTCATGAAGCCAAAGGGAAGTGGAAAGATCGTAAATATAACTTCAATCGCGGGTGTTGGTGGATTCCCCAATTCTGCGGCATATTGTGCATCGAAAGGTGGCTTGATTAATATGAGCAAAGCAATGTGTCTCGAAATTGCACGGTTTGGAATTAACATTAATAGTTTGGCACCCGGCAATATTAAAACAGACCTCAATGCCCATCTTCGAGAAGTAGAAGGGTATGACGAACATAATGCTTCTCTCACGCCCAATCGTGTTGGTCATCTCGAGCCGGATGAGCTTACTGGTGCTGCCGTATATTTAGCATCTGACGATGCAAATTCTGTGCATGGCATCAACCTGCTAGTCGATGGCGGTTGGGCTGCCTGGTAAACAGGTCAAGTATTTCGAAAAATTATTCTAATGCAGGAGATAATTAAATGAAGCCTCCTCCCTTTAAATACATTCGCCCGACTTCCATCGAAGAAGCGTTAGCAGCCATTGCAAATAATGAAGACGCTAAAGTGCTTGCCGGTGGTCAAAGTTTAATTCCTATGATGGGCCTTCGGGTGATTAGTCCATCAGAATTGATTGACATGAATGGGATTATCGACCTTGCATACATCAAAGAAACTACGGACGAAATACAGATCGGTGCAATGACACGTCATAATGATGTGAAAGCGTCGGCGCTTGTCGCTGAACATTGTCCTTTATTAACCGAAGCCTATAACTGGATTGCCCATCAGGCCGTTCGGAACCGAGGGACGATTGGGGGGAATATTTTTCACGCAGATCCAGCATCAGAAAACCCAGCAGTGATGCTGGCTTATGACGCAGTGATGGTTCTGCGATCAGTTCGTGGAGAGCGTGAAGTCGCGGCAAGAGATTTTTTCGAGGATATCTACGAAGTTTCCGCAGGAGAAGATGAGCTACTAACGGAAATCCGGATAGGAAAACGATCTGGAGATGAAGGCTATGGATTCACTGAAATTAGCCCTCGTAAAGGGGATTTTGCCATCGTCGGTGTTGGGGCTGCAGCGCGTGTTGTGGCTGGTAAGTTCCAGGGCGCTCGGATCGCGGCATGTGGAGTAGGGCCGACAGCACAGCGGATGACGGAAGCGGAAAAAATGCTCGAAGGTGTGGATGTCAATGAGGATAACATTGAAGCTGCTGCTGAAGCTGCTGCTAAGGCGGTGGATCCATTCTCTGATTTTCATGCGGATGCAATGTATCGACGTGACTTAACGTTGTCACTGACGCGGCGGGGTTTGTCTGACGCAGTCCAACGAGCAACGACCTAAGGGGATGATAATGGATAACGTTTCTATTTCAGTAAAGGTAAACGGTAGACAGTATGAGCGTGAAGTTGAACCAAGAAAACTTCTCAGTGATTTTCTGCGACATGACTTGGGTCTAACTGGAACCCATGTCGGATGTGAGCACGGAATTTGTGGTGCGTGTACGATTTTACTTGACGGAAAATCAGTTCGTTCCTGTCTGACATTTGCGGTTGTTACGAATGGTGCCGAGATCAAAACTATTGAAGGCCATGCTGCAAACGGAAAAATGTCTCCATTGCAGGAGGCGTTTTGGGAAAATCATGGGTTGCAATGCGGATACTGTACGCCTGGGATGCTCGCAACGGCTCAAGAACTTTTAGATGCCAATCCAAACCCAACCGTGGGCGAGGTGCGTGAAGCGCTTTCGGGCAATCTTTGTAGATGTACCGGATATCAAACGATTGTCGATTCAATTCTTGCAGCGGCCGAGACTATTAGGGGAGAAGGATAATGGTTTTGAAAGCACATATTCCAGAAAGTCGGCAGACAACTAAACCACATTCGGACATGAAGTGGGTAGGTAACAGTATGAAGCGCGTGGAGGACCCGCGACTCTTACAAGGTAAGGGAATTTATATTGATGACATCAGCCTACCAGGCATGGCGCATGTTGCCGTGTTGCGAAGTCCTCACGCCCATGCGCGAATTATAAAAATTGACAAGAGTAAAGCGGAGGCCTTAAGCGGCGTTATTCTCGTCGTAACAGGTGCCGAGGCATTGGAGCAAGTTGGGGCACTTCCAACCTGGTCGAGCCCACCGGTTCCTCAACATGTCATTGCCGCTGACCGAGTTCGTCATGTTGGTGAAGCGGTCGTCGCGGTGCTCGCTGAATCCAGATATATCGCCGAAGACGCATGTGATCTTGTCGAAGTTGAGTACGATCCACTTCCCGTAGTGGTCGACATGGAGGAAGCCATTCACTCTAAAGGGGATGCCGTCTTGCACCCTGAAAGAGGTGATACCAATGTTGCACTGGCTCGAGCGTATCAATTTGGCCCGGTTGATGAGGATTTTGCCAAAGCAGACCTCGTAATAGAGAAGAAATTTAGGTGGCCTCGTTCGGGTGGTCAGCCGCTTGAGACTGTCGGCGCAGTCGCTGAGTATCATGGCGCAACGGACAAATTTACCGTGCATGCGAATACATCCATGTACAACTATTGCGGCTGGATGATTGCGCAGACGTTAGGTGTAGAAGGGCACAAACTAAATATTAAACCGGTTTTAGCGGGCGGTAGTTTTGGTAGCAAGATGTTCGTGCACAAGGTTCCGATTATGGCAGCTATGCTCGCAAGAATGGCGGGGTGCCCAGTGAAATTTATCGAAGACCGAGTGGACAATACAACAAGTTGTGACAATCATGGTTCTGACCGTGTTTACTACGCCAAACTAGCGCTAAAAAATGACGGTACTTTACTTAGTCTAAAAACTAAAATTATCGACGATTATGGCGCGTATCTCCAATTTGGCGTTGGGCAACACGGTAATGCGTTATCCCAATGTATCGGACCCTATCAAATCAATAGTGTTGAAGTTGATTTAACTGCCGTTCTGACAAACAAGTGTCAGCAAGGTGCTTATCGTGGATTTGGCTCTGAAGTTGCTAACTTTGTTGTTGAACGACTTGTCGATGCGGCGGCAGATAAACTTGGTCGTGACCGGTTGGATATTCGAAAACAAAACTTCATTCAGCCAGATCAATTTCCTTATCTGATACCAACTGGAAACATGTACGACAGTGGTAACTATCAGGCCGTACTTGAAAAGGCACTTAATAAAATTGATATTGACGATTGGCGCAAGAAGAAAGTCGAGATGCGCAAACAAGGCAAATATATTGGAATCGGAGTTGCAACCTGCCAAGAACGTAGCGTGTTTAGTTCAACGGAATTCTGGATGTGGAATCTTGAGGAGGGCGTTGAGTGGTCAAGCTCACCAGATTCTGTGTCAATTAAAATAGACCTCACTGGAAAGGCGATGGTGACGCTCAACTCACCGTTTTGGGGGAATAGTCCAGAAACGGTGGCAACACAAGTACTGGCAGAGCAGCTATCACTCGACCCGAAGGATATAGAAGTCTGTTATGCCGACACCGACCAGGGTCTCGACTCCGTGGGGCCAGGTGGCAGCAGGTTTACCGTTATGATAACCGGTGCAGTGGTCGGAGCAGCAACAAAATTACGTGAGAAAATGTTCAAGATTGCCGGGCATCTTATGGAGGCTTCCGTAAATGATCTTGAGTTGGTCGATGGTGCTGTGCAAGTGAAAGGTGTGCCGGACAAACGCATGACCATTGCAGAGATTTCTGATCAAGCACATTATTATCGTCTAAGTCTTCCTGCGGATCTTGATTTAACAAGTGGTTTGGATGCTACCTACATATACGATCACCCGGTGACAACATTCCCTGATAAAGATGGTAAGCACATGGGTATTTTCTATCCAATCATGGGGCATAGTTGTCATGTTGTAGCCGTAGAGGTCGACATTGAAACAGGGAAAGTAGATGTGTTGAAATTTGTTGCAGTTCACGATTGTGGAACGATTGTTAATCCGAAGACACTCGATGGTCATATACGTGGAGGCATCGTTAATGGAATCGGTTCAACTTTCTTGGAGCAGTTCTCCTATGATGAAAATGGCCAACCACAAAATGTACTTCTGACTGACTACCTTCATCCATCAATTATGGAATCTCCTGTTGATATGGAAGTTGATCATGTGGAGACACCATCACCATTCACTGAATACGGAGTTAAAGGTGGCGGTGAAGGTGGGCGAATGGGATCTCCACCAGCATTAGTTTCCGCGATTGAAGATGCCCTTAGCGAGTTTGATATCTCAATCGATTTCTTACCCATCACGCCAATGCGATTACGCGAGTTAATTCGTAATTAGAAATTGGATTTACCTTTTGGTGATCCAGAGAATATGCGTAGTCGATTCAATGTTTAAGAGAAACGAACTAACACATAGGTAGCGGAGAGTTAGTTTTCTGATACCCGAAGACCACAGATAGTTAATAACAGTGGTAAGTCGAACAACTTAACATTGAATGACGAAATATTTTGCAGCGGAGGTTAGAGGGTTGAATGAAAAACATTGGCCATGTTGAGCGAGAAACCGTTCATGAGCAGGTGTACGATAAACTGTGTGAGGCTCTTTTAGATGGGCAGTTTGCTCCTGGTGACACCATGCAGATTCGAAAACTTGCCGCAGTGGTTGGTACAAGTCCGATGCCTGTAAGAGACGCGCTTCGAACTCTTGTTGCAGAACGAGCATTAGTCTTGCTGCCAAATAGAACTATCGCAGTACCCGAACTCACCCAAATGGAAATTCAAGAGCTGACGATTCTTCGTAGTGCTGTAGAAGGTATTGTCTCGGCGAAAGCTGTGGAAAATATCAGCGACACCACGATCGATAATCTGAAGCAACTGAGTGTAAGCATGCACGATGCAATTACAAATTCAGATATCAAGGAATACCTTCGCCTGAATAGAGTTTTCCATTTTTCAATTTATGAGGCATCGGAGTCCCATACTATTGTCGATTATATTAAGTTGACATGGTTGAGAGTCGGGCCCGTTTTTAACTACTTGCTTGGTGACGAGTGGAAAGCATCTAATAAGCAATCGACAAAAAAGGAAACAGACTTTCTCTGCAGAAATCATGAGCTTGCAATCGAGGGCCTGAAAAGCCGGGATGCTGAGAAGGTTCGGCAGGCTATCGTTGCAGACATAGCGGAGTGTGGTGAGCGTCTCGCCTCTTTAGTAGAAAAACAAATTAGTAAGAATAATAAGAAATGAATGCACGCAAAACTTTTTCTCAAGAAATCATTGGGTAAATTTCACGAGGTAGTAACCATCATGATTACTATTCAATAGAAGGAATAAAAATTGAAAATAGTCGATGAAGTTATAGTTAACGCGAGCCGAGATAAGGTTTTCTCTGCACTGAACAATCCAGAAGTGTTGTCACAGGTGATTCCAGGATGTGAGTCCTTGGAAAAAATCAGTGACACAGAATTTAGCGCTGTAGTTCTAACAAAGGTCGGTCCAATTAAAGCCCGATTCAAAGGGAAAGTTGAGCTGAGCGATCTTGTTCCGCCAGAAAGCTACACAATTACGGGTCAGGGTGAAGGCGGTGCTGCCGGTATTGCCAAAGGATCAGCTCGAATACAATTGTTAGAGAATAATAGTGATCAAACGACAATGAAGTACATTGTTGAGGTTGATGTGGGAGGCAAAATAGCTCAAGCAGGTGGTCGTCTGCTGGAGGGCGTTGCAAGAAAAATGTCCAAACAGTTTTTTGAACAGTTCGATAGCATCCTGGCGTAAGGTGCGGGTACACCAAAGACGATGAATGATCAAACTGGAATTAATGCTTAAACGCCACCTATACATACATATTTAATTTCACAGAACTCATCGAGACCGTACTTGGAACCCTCCCGTCCAATACCGGATTCTTTGACTCCGCCAAATGGCGCTACTTCAGTAGAAATGAAACCGGTGTTCGCGCCAACAATGCCGCTCTCCAATGCCTCCAACACTTTCCATACGCGTGCATTATCTCGGGTATAGAAATAAGCAGCCAATCCAAACTCAGTCGCATTTGCCATTTCTATTCCATCATCGTCCGTAACAAATTTATACAATGGCGCTACAGGTGCAAAAGTTTCTTCGTGTGTAATTAACATATCCGTGGTGACATCTCTGAGCACAGTAGGTTTAAAAAAAGTGCCGCCACTCTCGTGTCTTTCGCCACCGATTGTCAGCTTTGCACCTTTACTAAGTGCATCGTTAACATGCTCATTAGCTTTAAGAACTGCATTTTCATCTATCAACGGACCTTGATCGGTGTCGTCATTCAGGCCATTCCCAACTTTTAGTTTGGCCACCGCAGCAGTGAATTTTTCAGCAAAAATATCGTAAATATTTTCTTGTACAAGAATACGGTTTGCGCAGACGCATGTCTGTCCAGCGTTGCGGAATTTTGAAAGCATTGCACCTTCAACTGCTGCGTCAATATCGGCATCATTAAACACAATGAATGGCGCGTTGCCTCCAAGTTCCATGGAAACCTTTTTCACAGTTCCCGCACATTGTGCTATCAATAACTTTCCAACTTTCGTGGAACCTGTAAAAGATAACTTTCGGACAGTTGAGTTTTCTGTCATCTCACTTCCAATAGCGCCAGCCGAGCCGGTCACAATGTTCAGCACACCAGATGGGACGCCGGCACGCTCTGCCAACTCAGCAAGGGCCAGAGCTGAGAATGGAGTTTGGCTGGCAGGTTTTGCAATAAATGTGCAACCTGCAGCCAAAGCAGGACCCGCCTTTCGTGTAATCATTGCGGTTGGGAAATTCCACGGTGTGATCGCAGCTACTACACCTACGGGTTGTTTGAGTACAACGATCCGTTTATCTTGTTGAGGTGCGGGAATTATGTCGCCGTATACACGCTTTGCTTCTTCGGAAAACCATTCTAAGAAGCTGGCAGCGTATCCAATTTCACCTTTTGCTTCATTCAATGGCTTCCCCTGTTCGATCGTCATGAGTCTGGCTAAGTCATCTACGTTTTCCATGACCAATTCATACCAACGTCGGATAATGATGGAACGTTCTTTTGCCGGTTTCGATCGCCAGTCCTGTCCTGCATTATCTGCTGCTTCTATTGCTTTGCGGGTTTCAATGGTTCCCATATTTGGAACCGTCCCAATTACTTCTCCGTCAACTGGATTGGTTACCTCGATGGTTTCGCCACTATCGGCACTGCGCCATTCTCCATTGATATAACATTGTTGTCGAAACAGTGATTGATCCTTAAGCGACGTTGCCATGAATATATGTCCTCGGTGTATTTAAGTAACAGGGTAGGTATGACTGTTCTTGCAAATGTTTTTTCTGATTCTGAATCAATGGAGGTTCATAGGTTGTTGGTTTCTTGCACCCATTTCCAGGTCTCATCCAATGCCTTGGTGAAGCGCTTGAACAATTCTTCAATTTCATCGCTGGTAATCACTAAGGGAGGACAGAATGCGATGGTGTCGCTAAGTGCCCGAAGAATTAAACCATGATCCAGACAACGAGCTAAGCAGTATTGTCCGACTAGGCCTGCGGGTGAGAACGAAGATTTGGTACTTTTGTTTTGAACAAATTCGACTGCTCCCATCAATCCAGCGCCTCTCGCTTCGCCAACTAAGGGATGGTTTGAAAATGTACGCAGCCTAGCTTGGAAATCTTCCGAAACGGATGATACATGATCGAAAACACCCCATTCGTTGTAAAGGTCTAGTGTTCGGTTGGCAACCGCACATGAAACTTGATGGCCGGAATAAGTATATCCGTGTCCAAAAACACCATTGCTCGCACTCGGTTCGACAAGTGTGTCGTACATCCGGTCTGGAATAATTACGGCACTGAGGGGTAGGTAACCTGATGACAATGCTTTCGCTATAGATACCGTATCCGGCACCATGTCGAGTGTTTCAGCACCAAAAACATTCCCGGTTCTACCGAACCCACAGATCACTTCGTCATCGATAAGCAATACTTCGTGGCGTCTAAGTACTTCTTGCACTTTTTCATAGTACGTTTTTGGTGGAACGACAACGCCGCCAGCACCCAATATTGGCTCGGCAATAAATGCTGCAATCTTTTCCGAGCCAAGTTTAGAAATAAGCTCCTCGAGTTCTCGTGCTAGACGAGAGGAAAATTCTTTCTCTGTTTCTCCAGGTTCGGCTTCATGGTAAAAATGAGGACACCGAGTATGTGCGACACCATCAATGGGTAAATCAAACATATTATGGTTTACAGGAATCCCAGTCAGGCTTCCACTGCCTATACCAACGCCGTGATACCCACGGTTGTGAGCAATTATTGTTTTCTTTTCAGGTTTACCGATCGCGTTAAAGTAATATCTGATAATTTTAATTTGGGTATCGTTTGCGTCAGACCCTGAGGTTCCGAAGAACACCTTACCTTTGCCAATAGGGGAGATTACATTGATCTTCTCTGCAAGTTCGATGGCAGATTCATGCGAGCGACCACCGAATAAATGCGCAAAACCCATCGTTGCCATCGCTTCTCTGGCCGCATCCGCAAGTTCTTCTACACCGTATCCCAATGACGTACACCATAATCCTGCTAGACCTTCAAGATACTCACGTCCTTTATTATCGCGAACAAAGACGCCTTTCCCTTCTTTAATAACTAAAGGTCCATCTTGGATCAGGTTTCGTAAATTTGTTGCCGGATGAAATAGATTATTAATATCGCGAGCCTCCAGCGAATTAGGAATCATGTTTGACATAATGGGTCTCGCAGTCTTGTGTTTAAAATACAGGTTAGATTGAAAATCATATGCTCGCAGTTATTAGACTAGCCGTGGTACAAAGGTCATCGATTTCCTGTCGACGCCGTTGTGCCTTCTCTACGCTTATCGACTTGAATCGGAATGTATCGTTTGGCCGGGCTTGAGCCAGTTTCCAAAAAGCCGCACTGGGTACTGTGTATGGGTTAATGAATCCGCCCGTGCTGGGAGAGTCATTGACTAAAATAATTGGAGTTAGGCCCGCTAGATTCACTGCACCCAGTGGATATCCATGATCGAGTATGTTTGACGGGTCGCTGCCGTGTTCCGGACGTTTGTTCATGGCCTTTTCAGTGAAGGACACATCAGGACCTTCCAATCGAAAACCTGTGCGATTGCTTTGCGCTAGTAATTGCCAATCGCTAGAGAGGAAAATTTTGTGCCCCTCCGCATCAATCCAGTCATCATCCGGGCCAGGTACAGCCTCAATTTCCCAGATTTTAGAGTTAAGATCAGGAAGTCGGGATGCCTGCAAAACCGTAATTCCGGCCTTACCCTTGCTAATTCCAATGGGTATTTTCTGGTCGGCTTTGATCGCATATCCTTCGACACCCCCAACACCTGCCATGTGAAATGTGGCGCGTGAACCGAGCACAGGTGGTGTATCAATGCCTCCAGAAATAGCGATGTAAGCCCGCAAACCATTTATTGCATATCCTAATTCCAGGGTCTGTCCGGCTTTGATTGCAACACTTGTCCAACTTGGGATGCTTACCCCATCAATCTTTGGTGTCATATCACATCTTGTAATAGCAATAACAGCGGGTTGCTCAAATTTGATTTTTGGTCCTTTGAGTTGGCATTCAAATCCTGCAGTCTCTGCCGCATTTCCAACCAGGAGGTTCGCAAGTTTGAACGACCAGAAATCCATTGGACCAGAAACAGGAAAGCCTTGCTCCCAATATCCAACGCGACCCGGTAGCTCCTGTATGGATGTTTCAAGTCCTGGTTCAATGACATTAAGCATTGCCGCTATCCTCAGAATCCTGATTCGATTTGCCAATATCAGCTAGCCACGCTTTATAGTTACGCAGCGAGAAACGCTGGTAATCTACATATGGATGTTCATAACTGCCATCCTCGACCTGACTGTCGATGAATTTAAACTCGTCAAGGTCAATCGGAATAAAACGAACACGATCTCCAGGTTTGAAAAGTGCAGGGCTGTTTTTAAAAGCTTTGAGTTGTTGTAAGCGATCCCAAATTGGCATAGGAGTCCGTGCGAAAATTCTAAATCCACCCGGTGTCTGATCAGGATAAAGACATGTAATAGCACCACCGAGCCCAATCGCGCCCTTCGGCGTTGATGCGCGTGGCGGGTTGTACTTCGGCGCAATCAGTTGATTGGCTGGATTTAGAGGCATAAGTGAACACAGCCCAGGCCAGAATCCCAATGCTGCGACCCAATAGTCTGTACTGGCGTGAATACGTCGCAAAGTGGTTCGATCGTCCAGGTCATTAGCTTCCACGATGACATCAGGATCGGAATGCTCGACTCCTAGATTCTTACAGTAATCGGCGACACATTCCTCTGTCCATGGATCAAAATAGAGGATTGGAACATAGTACATTCGGCTTTCGAGTTCTAAGCTACTGAGATCGCCCAAGTTGTCACGGATCGATTCAATAGTGCTAATAAGTGTCTCAAATCCGATTTCTGTAGGATTGTAAGAGACCATAATGGTAGCGATGCATGGAACCAGTTCAATGATGCCTTTTGGTTTCTCGCGTCGAATGCTCGCCGTAAGGCTATGCACCAGGAAATTTAGATCAAAGCTCATCTCATCACCCAATTCGATGATGATGTTTCTATCTCCACCTGGAAGATATCTCGGCTTTGCATATATCATGAATTATGTATCTTGATGTTTGACGATGAGAACGTATCCAGACTACACGCTGAGGCGAGGCTTCAATGCTTTATGTATAGCCTTTGCAACATCAATAGCGTTGGGGGTGTCACTGTGAATACAAATCGTCTGCGCCGAAACTTGAACGTCATTGCCGTTGACTGATTGCGTAACGCCTTCTTCAATAGCGCGCAAGACTTTAGCGACTGTCTTCTCGATGGGAACCGAATCATGCGTCTTGGTGATGAGTTGCTGTCCGTCATCGTCATAATCAAGATCGGAATAAAATTCACAGACGTATTCAATCCCACGCCGCTCATAAACTTCCGACATAGCGCAATCGGAATAGCCAATTACAGGTACTTGAAGTGCCTGGGCAGCATCCGCGATTCCTTCGCATAACTCCGGATCTTTTTGGGCCATTCCATAAAGAGCGCCATGAGGTTTGATATGACTGAGAGACATACCTTCAGCTTGCAGGAAAGCATTTAACGCGCCAGCTTGATACAAGACGATCGCTGCAACTTCCTTGCGAGTTAAGTGCATTTTTCGTCGGCCAAAACCCTCACGATCGGGAAAGCCTGGATGCGCACCCACATCAACGCCCGCAGCTTTTGCCGCACGAACCGTTTTCCACATAACCATCGGATCTGAAGCATGATAACCACAAGCAATGTTGGCATGGGTAATGAAAGGCATACAGGCTTCATCATCTCCTAATGAATAGATCCCAAATGCTTCGCCCATATCGCAGTTAATCGTTAAGCCTTTCATTGTGTACGCCTCATTCATCTGAATAATTATGTTTCCATAGGCCAGGAATTCAATAATTTAAGGTGAAATTCTAAATCTGATATCAGTTATCACAAATTATTCGCATTGCTAAAGAGTACACTCACTTCTAATTAAGTCAATGTCATGAGTAATGGCTCTAATATTAACTATAACAAGGTGTTATGTATCTTTCTTAAAGTTTAAAGACACTACCGATATGACGACAGAGACTTTCTAAACTTTGTACATTATACAAGGGCAGTATTTGATCGACATACGGCAAAATGGCTTTTGCGCCTGAAGCTTGAGGCTCATAGTCGGGGTGCCGCAAGAGGGGATTCAGCCATATAATTTTTCGACTGGACAATTTTAATCGCTGCATCTGCAATTGGACATCTTCAGCATCGTCCTGATCGAGACCGTCTGAAATTAAAAAGACCAAAGCTCTTTGGTCCAGAATTTGTCGGTTCCAGGTCTTGTTGAAATCTCTCAAGGACGCGCCAATTCGCGTGCCGCCTGACCAATCCGTCACCATATGTTCAACCTGTGTCATTGCGGTTTCCAGGTGATGGGAATTCATTGGTCGATCAACGTTTGTTAAGGATGTTCCAAAGACAAAACAATTCGTTTTTGAACCTGCACGCTTTAGTGCATGCATGAAGATAAGGAACATTCTAGAGTACCGCTCCATAGAGCCTGATATATCGCAAAGAACTAGAATTGGAACTTGGCAGCGTTTTTGTTCCCGCCATCTGAGTGGAAGGTAACTCCCTGATGTCCGAACCATCTCTCTCATTGAAGCACGAAAATCCATTCGGGTTCCGTGATAGAAAGGTTTGTATCTTCTGTTTGGAATACTCGGTAATGATATCTTCAGGGAACTAATCATGCGTTTTGCATCTTCTAGTTCTGATGCGTTTAATTTTTCAAAATCGATTTCCCTAATGCGCTTGTGTGCGGAGAATGTTGCGGTCGACTCCGGGATTGTGTGTGCGTCTTCAACTGGGTCAGCCATAGCCATAGCAGTAACCGAGGGTATGGTTGTTGATTTTTGACTCTGATTATCAGACGAGATTTCCTGCTTGGAAGAAGCAATGGTTTTAAATTCATCAGCCGAGGTGGGAATCTCGACACCTTCCTGCCTTCCTATTTGATTCCAAAAAACAGAGAATGCCTGATCGAACAAACTTCTATCATCCTTTCTACTTACCAGGGATGACGCGAGCGTCCAATAAAAATCATCTCGCTTGAACATGTGAAGTTCATCAACTGCCTTCGCAGCAAACTCAATCTGCTCCACTGTGATGGGTAAACCCAGGCTGCGAAGCAGGTTTACGAAATGATGTAAATTTCTGATTAGGCAGTGTTCTGCCATTAAAGCTCCTTCGCAATAGACAATCGACGTGCATCTTCGACCCAGGTATCTAGATCTCCTTTCTGTATTTTGGTCAGATCATCTCGGTATTTAACGAGGGTTCCGAGCATGTCTTTGAGTGTTGCCGAATTAAGTTCTGTTTCGTCGAGTTCGACTAGCGCAGACGCAAAATCAAGCGTTTCCGCAATGCCAGGTGCTTTGAAGAGATCCTGTTGACGTAAAATCTGAATGAACGCTACAAGTTCTCTTGAAACACGTTCAGGAATGTCAGGAATACGGGCCTGAAGAATCTCCAACTCCTGATGTTCAGTCGGATAATCGATCCAATGATAAATACAGCGACGACGTAATGCATCGTGAACCTCACGTGTCCGGTTTGATGTAACAATGATGATAGGTGGCTCGTCAGTACGAAATGTTCCAATTTCAGGAACCGTAACTTCGAAATCCGACATTAATTCCAAGAGGTATGCTTCAAATGGTGCATCAGCTCGATCAAGTTCATCGACTAGAAGCACCGGTGCCCCTTTATCGCTATGTTCCAGGGCTTTGAGAAGAGGCCGTTTGATAAGAAAATCTTTGCTAAACACACCATCGATAAGATGTTGATCTGGTTCGAGAGTTGACTCCGACAATCTAATTGCGGCCATTTGGCGGGGATAATTCCATTCGTAAACCGATGTGGCAATGTCGAGACCTTCATAACATTGCAATCGCAGAAAATCCCGGTTGAGCGAATTGGCGACTACTTTGGCAAGTTCCGTTTTTCCGATTCCGGGTTCACCTTCCAGGAAGAGTGGACGCCGTAGGCGGAGGGACAGTAACAAAGCTGTAGCCAAGCCACGTTCACAAATATAATTTTCGGTACGAAGTAAATTAATAACATCGTCAGGTGAGTTTATAGAGAGTGTTTCCAAGGAATTGAGAGGTGTATTATTTCGCTTAGCGTCGCTGCTCATCAGCTTATACCTTATATATTCTAAAGTGATAGTGTGTAGATTGTGCTGTGCTGCCTAAAATTTTCCTTATATTGTCACCAAAAAGATCATGGGTCATCGGTTGTGTTTGCATTAATTTTCAAAGATCAGTAGGTGACAATTGCCAATTCATTACAGATGCATCCCAACAAATGCTTCCAACCAGGTAATCGCTAAATACGCTTGGCGAAAATAACCACAATTAGAAGCTAATAACTATAATTAGACGTATATAACTACTATTAACTACAAGTTCTTAGTATTTGTCACTACATGCTAGTTTGTTGATTACAGAAGTAGGGTGTCAGATTTAAATTGTCTCGGTTTTTCGTAAATGACTACAATTAGACGAACATAGCTACAAATTTAATTTTTATAGTTGTCCAAGAACGCCAAGTAACAATACTTAATGTAGTTCAATATAAAGCCAACTTAAATGCTTGATAGTATTATTAAACTGTATTTCATAGGGAGTGTATTTGGTGGAGGCGGTAGCTACTTGATTAATAAGCTATCTATTTGATAAGTATAAACTTATTAGAGTTGCATTAGTTTCAATGCCCCAAATGTAACCCCTATATTTCCTGGCTGTAGTAAGACACCTTTAAACACTATCGTATTACAATAGATTTTAGCGTTATTTAGCCATGGTAAGGGGTGTTAAATGCAAGATGCAAGTCAATGGCCAGAAACTCGGTATGGCATGCCTGCGGCAGATCAAATACTTATTAATAGACACTATATCGTTGGTTACTCTTATTATTATAGACAAGCTAAATGGGCGCTCGAAATAGTAGATCGAGGTTTGGAAGATGTAGAGCGGTCTGAAAACTTTAGATCCGATTTCCGAATACCAGAATTATTCAGAGTTGATAAAGCGCAATATGAAGGATCTGGCTTTGATAGAGGTCATCTTGTTGCGAGCGCGAATCAAAATGAAGAAGCATTACAAGATAGTGAAACATTTTTACTGTCAAACATGTCACCACAGACTAGAGGTTTTAATCGCGGGGTTTGGAAACGTTTAGAAACCGCTGTACGCAAGTTAAACGAGTTGGACGATGTGTATGAAGTTTATGTCATTAGTGGGCCCATATTTGATTTTGATTTAGTGATTGAAACCATAACAACAACAGATAGCAGTCCAATTAAACTTCCCGTACCACATTTATATTTTAAATCTGTGCTAGCTGAGAGAAAAAGTGGTGCACTTCATATGTGGTCTTTTGTAATGCCACATGCATCATCCAGTAAATCCTTAGAAAAGTTTCTAGTGCCTACACGACATGTTGAAGTAATGGTAGGTGTGAATTTATGGGATCAACTGACAGGCTCTAAGATATCGGAAGAGAAAGATTCAACTAGAACAATGTGGGAACATTAAATGAAAGCTTACGACCCAAAGCGGACATTATTAATATTCAACTCTATTAATATAGGATAAAGGTTATGAGGAATTTTCGAATTAATCTGCGGAGATTGACATTATCCACATTGATACAAAAAGCACATATAGTTTTCTTATTACTACTATGTGTTAATTTTCTTAATGTTTTAATCACAAATGCCCATGCGGAAACGAGTGTGGATGACCTTCGTAAAAAAGGACAACAATGCATTGATTGGAAAAAATCATCGGAAAAAGCACAACGTGCGAGTGTTACCGGGTGCTTAATGTCTTGCGCGCGATTAGCAGCAATGGCAGATCAAAATCCGGAGTTACTCACCGAAGATAGAATTAAACAATGTAATGAAGAACATGCGGCAATTGAAAGAATAGTTTCCGGCGAACCGCCTGTTCCCAAAGAGGTTGTGCAAGCTCCTGAGACCATTGAAGCGATAATCAAGGATATGAATAAAAAAGAGCAGGAATGTAAAGCAAAGATGGAAAGTGCCAAGACTCCGTTAGACAAAGAACATGCTAGTGCATGCGCTAACACGTGTTATCGAAGCGCGTTTAAAATTAACAGAGGTGGCGTACCATTAGAGCAGGCTAAAGCAAATTGGAAAATGTGCGTACGCAGATAGGAGCGGTTGCGTCGATAAGGATAGTTGTACTTTGATTATGAAATTAACTCCGCATATCACTGGGCACTCAAGCTGTTTTAAAAGAGTATTGGCCAATGTGTTATCGGTATCTCAATTCAATGAAAAATTCATAAAAGTAATATGACCGCTAACGACCCAAAGCGGACATTCAGATAGCCTAATTTATTTTGTAACAACTAGCACAACAAACGATGTAGCAATGAACAAGAAAAATGGACTAATTACAGGTATCTCACTGATCCTCATGGCACTTGCCGCAGGTTATGTATATGGCTATGTGCATGGAACAATTTATGTACTATCAGATACAGAACTGACAAGCAAACTGTACCAAGAAAATTTAAATCTTTATAAATCTGGAATAGCTGGCTGGGTGCTTATATTAGTATTAGATATAATTGTTTCAATAACTATTTATTTATTTTACCGGACAGTAAATCAGAATTTAGCGGCACTAACATCCGTTTTAAGAATTGTCTACACACTGTTTCTTTGTGTTGCGATTAGCAACTTAGTAGAGCCCTTTATAAGTAGCAATGGAATAAAAAATATAACAACCTACTTTGAGGGATTTGAGAAGTTTTTTTCCTATGGACTTATACTTTTTGGATTCCACTTATTGACGCTTTCTATACTCTGCTTCAAATCCAAATTTACACCAAATTTAATCGCAATTTTATTATTACTAGGTGGACTAAGTTATATCTTCGTACACAGCACTAATTCATTTTTTCAAAATAGTAACCTCATTACTCCTACATTAGAAATCGCTATAGCTGTAGTAATGACGGTCAGTGAATTAGCATTTGCAATTTGGATTATTGTTAAATCTTATCGTTTAAAATGACCGCTATTGGCCGTAAGCAGACATAAAATAAGTTACCTGACCTTTAATAATAATTAGCAAACTTCTTACGAGAAAAAAATAGAATATTTACTATCCAATACAGTATAACTATAAGTACCAACATCGTCGGAATCCCAACAATGTAAAATACTTGTTCTATTGGCATTTCTTTAACGTTAGAACCTTGCATTTTTACAATCTTATCTGTGAATGCCAACAGTGCCCAAATTAAAGAAAATCCGATACGCCATACATGTCGAATAATACGTTGTATTCCTGATAAGCCAGACTGGTATAAATTACGGGCATCACCAATAGAACAAAAAATTGCAAAACCTCCCCAATAAAGATAAACGCTTGGAACATTTACTCCACGCCAACCAGCGCTTACAAAAAATGCCGCTATAGCAAAAACAACAATCCATACAAGAGCCGCATATTCCATGAAGCCAGTTTCATTTTTTCTATGCTTCACCGTTAGCCATGCGGTGAATACGGTATAAAGCACTACAGCACTTAAAAACATGTCATCTGTGGATTCTTTTAAATATGCTGCTGTGAATCCTGAAATCAACATTATAGACATTGAAACAGTGAACCAATTTCCAGCTTTTCGATGAATATTACCTCCTTTCATTACGAACAAGGCAACAACAGCAGCAACAAGTCCAATAGCTCCAGCTGGAGTATGTATTACCCAAACTACCAACTCTTTCATGGAGCTATTCTCTATCAGTAAATTTTTAATTAATAATTGCCAGTAATATATAATTAGCCTATATATAACCCAATAATGCGCTGCTGTAGTTAAACAGTATTGGACTTAGCTGGATTTTAAAACAGGCTTTTAACTGCAGTATGAACTTGCTCATCTATTTCAGGGTTAATGAGCTTTCCAGATTCAAAATTTTCGTAAAACTTGGGTACTGATACGCTAGCTTTTACATTACCATCAAAGAAAGGTGCTGATGTCTTGGCAGTCGTCAATACATTAGAAGCACCACCTGGGCCAGGTGATGTTGCGAGAAGAACCATCGGCTTATTTTGAAATACCTTTGTATTAATTCGAGAACACCAATCAAATAAGTTTTTATAGGCAGCCGTGTAAGAACCGTTATGTTCTGCAAATGAGATAATTAACGCGTCATTTCCAGAAATTTTTAATAAGAAATCATTTGCAAGGGAAGGGTGGCCAAGTTCCTTTTCTTTATCTTCACTAAACAAAGGAAGTTCATAATCATTTAGATCTAGAATCTCCGTTTGGGCATTTTTGAGTAAACCTACAGCATAAGTTACAAGCTTTTTATTAATCGAATTCTTACTACTACTTGCTGCAAATGCTAATATTTTCATAATGATTTTCTGGTTTTAATCTTGATATAAATGTATATCCAAACTTTATACGATTTACTTAAAGAGGGCACTCGATTTAACCTTTAACCAAATCGATTTGTTTATAAACTATTTGTGCATATTTAACTTATTACTAAAAAAGTCGAGCCATGCTCTTAACTTAATCGTCATGCTGCGATGACTTGGATATAGCGCATAAAAGCGAAATGTTGGTGTACGCCAATCACTTAAAATTTGGCACAACTTTCCGGATTTCATAACATCATCTGTACATAGGTAACGGGGCATAAGTGCAATGCCACCGCCATCGATTGCTACTTGGCGTATCATTGTCAGATCATTAAGATTCGTATATTGATACTGGCTTACATCGAATGTTTCTTGACGATCATTAATATCTGTTAGTGCCCAATGATCGAAGTTGTGTGTGTCACCCATCACTAAGAAACGATGATTTTTTAGGTCTCCTAACTGTTTCGGCATTCCCATCTGTTTAATGTAGTTCGGCGATGCCACAAGAATTGCACGATCTTCGCCTAGCACTTTACTAACCAGCGTGGAATCCTCTAACTTGCCAAGGCGAATAACTACATCATAGCCTTCGTGAATTAAATCTACTCTCCGATTCTCTAGTTGCATCTCTAGCTCAATCTCGGGATAAAGTGCCATAAATTCACCCAGAAAGGGTGCTAATAAGTGCTGACCAATTGCAACCGAAGCATTAACGCGTAACCGGCCACGCGGAATTTCGAGCATTTGTATAACGGATTCTCTAGCACCTTCCGCTTCTTCAACTATTCGTTTGCAGGATTGAAAAAATATCTCGCCAACTTCGGTGAGGTGTACTGCTCTTGTGCTTCTTTCAAGCAAGCGCACACCCAACTCAGCTTCTAGAGCTGCCATACGGCGACTTACCTTAGATTTAGGCATGCGTAATGCACGCGCAGCAGGCGAAATACCTTGGAATTCAGCCACTTTGGCAAAGATGGCCATGTCATTCAAATTATTCATTATCGTTCCATTAATAGAACACTAAATTGTTATTTTACTAGCTAGTGAAAGAAATTGAAACGATGGATAGTAGCGACATACCACCTTACTACTCAGGAGAACGCTACAAATGAAGATTTATAGACTTCCTGTTATCGCTTTAGTCGCTATAGCAGCTTTATTAACCACTATACAAACTGCTTCGGCGGAAGGAGAAACCATGATTAAAACAGTAAATGGGGTCGCCCAATATCCAGATAACTATCAAGGCACACCTCATCGAAACCCAAATGAAGATCCTTTCATCTCGCCTACCAACTCCGCTCTGATACTCATTGACTATCAACCTCATATTTTGATGGGCGTCAAAAGCATCAACCATGAAGATCTACTTAACAATACAACCGCATTGGTGAAATCAGCTGTGCATTTTGATTTGCCGATTATTTTTTCACATGTTGGTGTTGGCTTGAACGGTTCGCAGCCTTTCATTGAAGAACTCAAAGCACTGGCACCCAATGCGGTTATCATAGATCGTACCAACGTAAATGCGTGGGAAGAGCCTGAGTTTGTTGCTGCTGTTAAAGCAACGGGTCGAACAAAACTTATCATGGGCGGGTTGTGGACTGATGTATGTTTGGCTTACCCAGCGATTGAGGCGGCGAACACCGGTTACGAAGTGCTGGTTCCGGAGGATACGATTGGCAGCATTTCGCAGCTTTCACACGACAACGGTATGAAGCGTATGGAAATTGCTGGTGTAAAACCAATTACTTGGAATGTCGTCTTGGCAGAACTTCAACGTGATCATGCACGCAACGCTACCGAAAAAGAGGTCACACGAATCTTCATGGAATATTTGTTCAAGATGGATCCAGACAAGGAATGGAAATAGATAGAAGAGTAGAAATGACAGGCTTCGCATGGAGTCTGTTATTTAAAACACGTCGGACAGTTTAATTACTATATATAAGGAGAACTTCGATGGTATCAATACAAAAGATTGATCACATTGGTATTCGTGTAAAAGAGAAACAACGTGCAACTGAATTCTACAAGAAATTCGGATTTGAATTGATCGTCGATATTGGATTTGAAATGGGTCACCCAATAATGATGCGACATGCATCAGGTATTGTGTTGAATTTGCTTGGCCCAAGTACAGAACAAAACGATGAAAATGTTTTGATGGATGTCGATAAAAAATACGCTGGTTATACTCACATGGCGTTGAAAGTAGAATCAATGTCTGATTTAGAATCATTTTTGAACGAAAACAATATCAATATTACTGGACGCTTTACATTTAAAGATATGAACGCATTGTTTGTACGAGATCCGGATCGAAACGTTATCGAATTTGACGAATATCCCGGCGACGACCCAGCATCTCGTTTCATTTCTGACAATAACAAAATTGATGCATACAACGATCATCCTTAGACAATGACGGATGAAAATAAAAAAAAGCGTCGTTCTAGTTGTTTGTGTAGCGATTTTTTTTAGCGTACTCAATGCGTCTGGAGTTACTGTGATACTTCCTGAAATGCGTACTGCATATGATATAAATACAATGCAGCTTAGTTGGGTTATGAGCATTTACTTATTGACGTATGGTATTGCGATTCCGTTTTATGGCCGCATAGCAGATAAGTTTGGTGCACGACCACTATTTTTAATAGGAATAACATTATTTTTTCTAGGTTCGCTTGCTTGTTTTGCTGCACCGAATTTTAAAACGATGTTAGCTGCACGAATTCTGCAAGCTGCAGGGGGCGCTGCTTTCCCAGGTCTTGGTATGGCGATTGCCAGTCGTGCATTTTCAAAAGAAAAGCGAGGCATCGCAATCGGTATACTTAGTGCAACAATGGGTGTGGGTTCTGCAATTGGACCACTGGTTACAGGAATAATTACGGAATTTGCAAGCTGGCGCGGTATCTTTGGTGTCAGTGCACTAGTAATTTTTGTTTTGCCATTTGCATGGATGGTTCTTCCCCGTGATGAAGAACAATCTAATGGTAAAATAGATATCATTGGTGGCACTTGTTTGGCATTAGTAATTACAGGTTTACTTTATGCTGTTTCACAAAGCACTCAATCTGGATGGACAGACCCGATTGTGTTAGCTGCAATGACATTAAGTGTTGCTGGCCTGATAGGTTTAACGCTACGTCAACGTTCTTCTCATGAGCCATTTATACCGAATGAGCTGATTAAGAACATACGCTATTTGCGGATAATTTTTTTGGCCTTCTTAGTAGCAGCGGTAAACCTAGCTGCAATCATCGGGTTTCCTCTTATGCTTGCTAAATATAACGGACTCGATACTTTTCAGATTGGTCTTGTCATGTTTCCTGGAGCCATCGCAGCTGCAATTTGTGGGATTTTGGCGGGTCGCTTGGTAGATCGTGTAGGTCCGAGGCTGCCAACAAGATTGGGAGCAAGTATTATGTTGCTAACGATGGTTTCATTATCATTTCTTTCTGGTGGTTCTGTGATGATTATGATGACCTTAGCAGGCTTTTTAGGTGCTGGCTTTGCTCTTCTTAATACACCAATTGCTGCTGTAGTTTCAGCAATGGTTCGTTCAACTAATTTAGCTTCTGCACTTAGCCTTAATACTATGATGTATTTTATCGGTGGTTCGTTAGGCGCTGCGCTTTTCTCCTCAATAGTAACCTCAAATTCCGACTCACTTGCAGCATGGAACCCCTTATACTCTGGAACTGCAATAGGTTACAGTGATGCATTTGGAGTGCTTGCTATTGGAATTGCATTAGCAATTATTATTGTAGTGCCACTTCCAACGAAAAAAATGGTTGAAGCTGAAAAAGCAAAACAAGTCGCTATGGAAAACTGGACACCAGATTGTTCAATGCCTTGGGCTCCAGAGCTAAAAATTAAATGACCTCGATATAGACCTAAAGCAGACTTCGAATTAAAGTAGGGTGGACTAGCGCACTACCTAACTCATGGGCTAAGTTGTTGAAATAAGGCGAATCTCAAAATTTAAATATTTGTTGTGCCCCAATAAGTGCCCCCAATTTAATTTACTGTAAAAGATTGTCAGCATTCGGCTTAATTGCGGATCATATAGTCCGCATTTAACGGTTTGCTTTATTTAATGCTTTTCTGCGCAAAGCTATCAATAACTTTTAGTCCTACAGTTGTATTTCTTTGCTCAAAAAAGTTTAAAAATTTCTTAATCTCAGTATTCCCAGATTTACTGACAATGAGTTTGTTTATCATTGACCGAATTCCGAATTGATTTTGAATAGTATTTATTGGTTGCCCTTTTCTAGCGATTTTTAAGACCGAGATACTTATGGAAAAAGTCGGAGCATTAGGATCAATCACTCCCATTTTTGAATCAACGTACTGAGATATTGAGTGAAGAATCTTTTTATACTTAGATATCTCCCTGTAACTACCGTCACTTAGTGCTTGTTGGTAGCATCCAAGCCAGTTTCTTAATTCTTGATATTCCTCTCTTAGCTGCAATGCAACAGTAATTAGATCATTAATTGAATTGGATTCTTGAATGACTTTGATTGGCAAAGGGGGCATGTTTACTGTCAAAGAATGAAGCTCATCTTGCTTAATATTTACAGATGAAATATTTGCACGTTTTTCAGAAATAAGATTATCTAATTGAACTACAGCATCCTCACTTGTCATTGCGATACCCGCATCAATGAATAATCTTTTACGGACCGGATGAGGTGTGTAACCCTTTTTATAAACAAATCCCCTCGCTAGCATACCAGCGCCGCCCCATAGAGTTTGAGATAAATACTCATGAGGAGAACATTTGTTTTTGTTCCATCCATCACTGTTTTCTTGGTGATCTTTTTTCAATGCTGATGTCACACAAAGGCGATCTACAAATTCATTCCTAGGATCGATTAGTTTTTCTTCATCGACTAAGAAGGGATATGATCTAATAACACCTTTATTTAACGCGCTCTGGAATGGACTTCCTTTCTGATTCCAAACATGAATATATTCTTCATCGACTATTATTTGATTGCGAAGAATAATGTCCGTAAAAATATCAAATAAGGCCTCAGTTTGAATGACCGCATAGGGTAGACTCACATAGCCATAAGAATCATTCTTGCGGTCAATTTTAATGTAATGACTTTCTGCATCTTTCATCCCCGCAGTAAGTAGTTCGGAAATGCACTGCAGTGACCAATTATCAGATATTACACTTTGATCCATGATCCTATTCTTAATGTATTTAACGTCGAGTTCTGGGGTTTTCCCGATTACCTAACTCACATTCATTATAGAGTGAATAAGGGTGTATGAGTGCACTACCGCATTGCGCGCTAAGTTACTGGTATATATATAAGCGTAAGGAGGCGAGCTAAGAGTTGCCCCTAAAGGCTTTTATATGAGGTTGGTTGATACATATGTATTAAAAAATTGAATCTTGTTTCTTTAAAGTTAAGAGATAAAAGTCTAAAAACTTTAGACTTCTATGAACACTGTTGAAAGTCTCAAGACATTACTGGATGGCGGCGACTACGACTACTCTCAATTGCATCTATCTTATTGAATTATATAAATAAGTAATGTTTTCTTAATACCATCTGGTTAGATCTTTGTTATAAACTCCATCCATATACTTTATAATTGTATTGTAAAATTAATTATCTTGTGAAAATAGTTCATGCCGAAAACCTTTACTTTTTTACATCTATCCGATATCCATTTCTCTCACTGTAGTGGAGATATGTATGACTTGGATCAAGATCTTCGTAATGAATTAGATAATGATATTAAACAGCTATGTGATGAATTACAGATAAATATCAATGCCGTTTTTGTTACTGGGGACATTGCTTTTTCTGGCAAGAGTTTAGAGTATACAACTGCTGATGAGTGGTTGAATAAATTGTGTAAAAAACTGGGATGTATGCCGAGAAATGTATGGGTGACGCCTGGCAATCACGATGTTGATCGTGATTTATTAAAAAAAAGTAAACATCTACGTGAAATTCATAAAAACATAAGGGAGACGGAACCTGAGCAGGTTTCAAGTGTAATCACAGAATACTGTAGAGATAAAGTATTTGCTTCTGGGATTTATCAACCTATTGAACAATACAATTTATTTGCGACTCAGTTTGGTTGTGAAATTAATCCAGATAATCCATGTTGGGAAGAAACTGAACTCACAAAACTTGATGGTGAAATAGAGCTTCGACTTAGAGGGCTAAATTCAGTACTTATATCATCTGACTTAGATAAGCCTCGTGATAGTCATAGCCCAGGTAATCTTGTTCTAGGGGAGTTTCAAGTACCTCCAAAGAATATGAATGTTGAATACATTACGTTATGCCATCATCCTATAAATTGGAATCTCAATGAAAGTAAAATTGATAGTTACTTAAACAATCGCGCTCGAATACAACTCTATGGCCACACACATGAATTCCAGATACAGAAATGCAATGGTGCATTACGCCTTAATGCGGGCGCCTTACATCCAACACGTAACCACACGAGCTGGGGGCCAAGATATAATCTTGTTCAGGTTAGTGTTTTAACTGATAAGGATCTGGAAATGAGGGTTATAATATTCCCAAGAAAGTGGAATACACAAGACCATTGCTTCAGGTCAGATGATGGTAATGATAATTATTCACATACTGAAATAAATCTACCTCTTGATTATAATGGACATAGCGACTGTAAAGACACTGCTAACAAAACAAACGAAACAACTATTCAGCCCAAAGTGAGAACTCCAGAATCAAGCTTAGAACATGAAACCATGCGTGAGGTTGTCTATCGTTATCTTAGATTGCCATTTTATGAAAAAGTAAGAATTGCTAAGGAATTTAATTTACTTGAGAATGAAGATGAAAATCTTCGGGATATAGATAAATTCAAGGGTGTGCTTGAGCGAGTAAAAAGTCAACAACTCACAAGTAAATTTTTGGAAATGATCGAAGACACAGAAAAAGAGACTGGAAACTAACTACTAAAGGGTAAATAAATTGAACGTTCATCCAAAATTTGCTGATTGGTATAGAACTCCTAAAACTGAATTATTTGAGGGGCTGCCAGAAAAACGTACACAAGGGATTTCATCTTTGTGGTCTGCAATAACTGGCGAGGAAATACTGAATGTAATCCGTATTTTCTTCGATCGTTTGCCTGAAAACGCGTCGTTCAAAAAAATATTTCACAAGCACTTTAATGAAGCAGATTCAACATTCATGAGTAGTGACAATAACTACGAATGGAGAGTGCTGGCTGGAATAACAATTGGAGTAAATTTATTACATGATAATGAACTGGAGAGAATGGCAGCGTTAGCTGTGAAATGTATGAGTTTTCAAGGGGAAAATTCCGACGTTCCAGTACCAAATATACTGAAGGTTGTGGACAGTTACGTAGATAAGCAGGCAGTTGCGCTTCGATCTAGGCAAGAGATTCCAAAAATCACAATACCAAGAATAGATGTAAAAAATGAATTAGAAGAGTTAGAAACTATTGCAGTAAATACCGCAGCTCCACAGCTAGCATTAATAGCGAAATCACTAGTTGAAAAGACTAGCCAGTTTATGGATAGATTCAAAGTTGCATTACAGGTTAACCACAATACTCTTTTAGCTCAGGATGAAGAACTTAATATAATGTGGTGGGTTGTTGGTGGCTTTAGTAAGTATGATAATTCGCTGCTAGTTGAGAAGTCACTTTCAGAGCTGTGTTTGAGAGCACCCGGGGAATTATTTGAATTAACAAAACTGCCGATTGCTCCTATTGGATCAATAGCATATTTGGATAAAATGCTCCGATCTGTAGATAACGACTATATTGGGAAAACTTTAAGTATTGAATCGGTAGTAAATGATGCAGAAGTAAGCTGGAAAAATTACATTTTTGAAAATTTTCTAGAGGCTTCTGGTGCTAACATAGAATTAGCAAAAGATTTCATCCCAATATTTTTTGCACTTAAACGATCTCACGAAAGTAGTGAAAATTGGGTTACTGGGTACTACGATTCAATTAAGGTAGATCCAAAGCGAGATATTAGTATTTTAAAACTATCTTGTCAGTTTTATACAGAATTATTGTTTCTAAAAATATTAAATTCGATTCTGCAAAATAATGATTGAACCTGAAGATAATACTATTTCAGATTCTTCATCCGATGAAATTCCTAATGATTCATCCGAAACTGAAAGTATTGCGGAAGTCCATGAGGAAGCATCAAAAGAAATTTCTATACATGGAGGAGAAGAACTTGATTCTATTAGTGCCTCAGAAATAACAAGCAAATATGATACTGTCATTATTGTTATTGCGGGCCCTAAAGGAAGTGGAAAAACCACTTTATTAGCTAGTATTTATGACAGCTTTCACATAGGTGAATTTGCTAATTGCACTTTCGCTGAAAGCAGAACGTTAGTAGCATTTGAAGAACGATCTCATTTAGCAAGGGTTGAATCAGGGATACATGCACCTACAGCTACTAGAACCCCGCTGGGTGCAGGAGTGCAATTTCTTCATTTATGTGTTCGGCAAAATAGCTTGCCTAATAATTCAAATCTCTTGTTCGCTGATATGTCTGGCGAATATTACAGAATGGCAAAAGACAGTGCAGAAGACTGTAGGGAAATATCAATTTTAACTCGGGCAGATTATATTGCTCTTCTTATAGATTGTGAACTTTTATCATCACAAACTACGAGGCACTTATGCCTTGTTGATGCTAGGCAATTACTAAGACGATGTATCGAAGAGGGAATGTTAAAATCTCACACCAATATTCATATACTTTACTCAAAATGGGATGTAGTGATAAAAAGTAATTGCGAAAAAGAACTTGAGCCAGTATTAAAAGATTTTGAACAAACGATTAGAACAACTGTAGAAGACAAAATTGCAGATATGGAATTCTTTAAAGTTGCTGCGAGCCCAAAACAAGAATCATCACTTGGTCTTGGATATGGAATAGATACAATATTTGAAAAATGGGTAAAGAAAAAAGAAAAAAAGATAGAACTCGACATCAGTAAAGGTCAAAAATCGGCAAAAAGAGAATTTGATCGGTTTTTATCTTCTTGATATGAATATGAAAAAAGCCCAGTTGGTAATTGGACTCCCTGAAACAGGAAAAACTACATTCCTTGCTGCACTTTGGCATGTCGCCGAACAAGAAAGTATTCCGACAGCATTAACAGTAACTAATCTCGGTGAGGATGATCATCATTTAAATGAGCTATGCGCAGCATGGTTACAATGTGAAACTGTAGCTAGAAGTGCCAACAGCGCTCCTTTGGTCACTATGTGCGTTAAAGACACAATCACTTCAAATGAATCAGAACTTTTATTTCATGATATTGCGGGTGAAAGCTACGAACGGCAGTGGACGAAACGTACTCTTGATCCCGAGTACGTAGAATTAGCGCAAAAAGCAAGCGGTGTGTTGTTATTTGTGCATCCCAAAAAAGTAAAAGAGCCAGAGAGACTAGAGGAGTACTACGAAATAGTAAAAAATAGCGGGGAACCTGTGCAAATTAAACCAAGGATTCCTCAGAATGATCCTACTTCAACGATCCTCATAGACTTACTTCAAAATCTTTTTATTCCGCCAATAAACTCAAAGAAACTTCGAGTTGCTGTGGTGGTATCTGCTTGGGACTTAATAGAAAAACAAGATGCAAATAAAACACCAGAAAAGTGGGTTGAAGAAAGACTTCCCTTACTAAATCAGTTCTTTTATTCAAATGATAAGCGTTTAGCTCATAAGGTTTTTGGACTAAGTGCACAAGGTGGCGATTACACTGATGACAAACAAGAGTTGTTGAAAATTGAGCCTGCAAACCGGGTTAAAGTGATTACGTCAGACTACGAAGGTGGGGATTTAACGCAGATAGTTAAATGGTCAATGTCGTTGAGTTGATGAGCATTATTTAGTGATAGTACAACAATGTATTCATGGATATTCTGATGGTCATAGACTTTTAGAGAGCTCAACAGACATTTCTAAGACGGCACAAAGAGAACTAGCAATCCTTAGTGATTTATCTGGCAATGCGGGTGGACAGACCTTCGAGCCGTATTTTACTGGATATCCGCTTCCATCAGAAGAACTTTATGCACTTGCAATGACTTGGCCCGCACCTGAGATGCCAAGGCCTGGATGCGTATGGACACATACTCTACTGCTTGATTTCAAAAGCTTGCCAATTCATAACAATCTAAATGGACTTTTAGCGCTGTTTCGGCGACCAGTCGAGAATGATGACTTTGAGTCTTACCACAATAAGGTAAGTATTGAAGATACTTCTGAATACATTCCATTTAACAATTTATTCAACTGGGTTCCGCAACTTGTTGAATTGTTATATGACAGTGACAGTTCAATTTTACTAATAGGCGATAATCCTGGGTTGTCAAAAATCATATTACAGACATGGGCACAAAGGTGGTCTAGTTTGCAGAAACAATATAGATTTTGCACATTATCGATTTCTCCTAGAAAGTCATCGGATCATTATTTTGATTTACAATCAGTATCAACTGATCTCTTTAGAAAATCCAAATGGACAAATTCCAAAATAATAATTTTTGATACTGACAGTAAAATTAATCACGACTTAAACCTAGTTAGGAATAAAGCATGGATACATGTTGTAAGCAAGGATTTGGAAAATCCAAACTGCGATAAGCTAAGAGAATACTTGGATTTAGTGGGGCCAGATTTCAACGAAAATCTATCATACTTTAAGAAGCTAGCCCAGGTATATGCTGAGATTTTAAATTATTCTTCTGATAAATCTATCCAATCTCTGATAGATATAGTAGGAAAAGAATTCCCAAAAACAGAGCAAGCTGAAAGCTTGAAGTCTTGGCTCATCGAGCAAAAAGATCCATTACGCCGTAGCCTTTTGCCAAATGCTAGTAGATGGTTTGTTTTATATGACTTGCTTAATTCGCCGTATCAATCTGCTTTCAATTTGGATTTTCTTGATTTACCAATTTTAATTATAGACTTTTGGGAGAATGCAGATACCAATAACAAGAACAAGTTAATAAGTTTGGCATGGGCAAATGCAGATAAGTCATTGTCCATCTCAATTTTGTCAATATTAGCAAAGTCGTTGGCAGTTGATGAGATTATAGAGATAGGTTTAGTGCATTCTAAGTTAATTCCTTTTTTATTGACTTTAAACCCTTTGTTACTTTCAGACGTTAAAGTGTGGTGTGAAATAAATATTAATGTCAAAGAATTTAAAAATATTGCTAACATTGTTGCACAACTTGAACCTTCTGAATCACGAGCGATTGTACATGCGGCTATAGAGTCTGGTGCCAACTTTGCAGCTAATGAATTAGAGATAGCGTTGGGGAGTAACACGGCCATTTGGATTATAGAATGGGCTGATACTCAATCAATATCTGAGTTAAATAAACTTGGCAAACAATGGCGTATGGTAATACGTAAATATGCAAATATTGTTCTAACTTCGCTCGCAGAGGCTCAAGATGTTTCCGAAAAAAGTGTAATTTTAATTGCGAAATCAATTGGCATAACTACACATAATAAAAACAGTGCAAAGATGTTTGCAAAAGTAATAGAAAAACATAAAAGAGATGTACAAGCATTTGATACGCCCACAAAAATATTCTTGCTGAATGTTGGACTATCTGAGTCAGGAAAATATGCTGCACAATTAATTTCATTTTCATTTGATGCTATCCATGAAAGCTTGCTGTTGAACAGAATGTCGCCTCAAGAGTGGGATCAAATTCAATCAAAACTACCATCGTTAGGGATTTGGGATACATGGGATAAAGCAGAAAGACTAAGGCGAGGTGTAACACAGTGGTTTGTTTATAATTCGCGCCCGCTAGAAGAGTTGTTATTTGTTACTGATGATAAAAAATACCTAGAACAACTATTGCGATCTGTTTTGCGAACAATAAATGGGCGTGAGTACCTGGTGTTTGGGTTTGATAAAATAAATTCTTATTCGGGGGAAAAGAGCGTGCATAGTTGGAAAATTAAGCTTGTAAAAAAGATTATTGCTAGCTATTGGTGATGAAATATCGATATACAGAGATATAGGGTAAAGAACCAAAATAATTAGGTTATGTGCTTAATATTAATTCAAGGCAATTGTATAACTATGATCTTAACTAATAAGTCTCATCGAATTCTTCATTAAATGCTTGCATCATCTCATCTGTAACGATTATTACCTCTGGTGGTGGTAATGTTCCATCTTTATTATATTCACCTTCAGAAATAGCCTTGCGTTTAGGCCAACAAATGCGATCTGACAAATGGAAAAGAGCAGATAAATTTTCATTATCAAGAGCTTTTTTAAACAATGCCAGTTTAACATTAGATGAGGCTCTTAATTTGCCTTGCTCAAAGGCCTCACTAAATTGTTCGTCTTGCAATCGACGGTAGAACGTGGATTCTGATATTTTTAAATACGCTGCAATCTCTCTTTTATCTAGTCCTCTTTCAGCAAGAAAGGCAACATTATCCATATCGATTTCTATTTTATTTGTACTCATAAATTTGACCTATATCTATCACTTGTATTATTAACATTTTGATGAACCTGAATACTTTATTCTCATGTGAGAATCACAGATAAATATTTATTTATTTTTCAGAGCTGCGTCATCAGCGTTTACTAATATACTTTTGTTCTTTAGCCAATTATTAATGTCTGCCTCTAGCCAACCTACTGCTCTTTCACCTAGTTTAATTTGCTTGGGAAATGAATTATTACTTATATTATGATAAATAGTAGAACGAGAAATTCTTACACGTTCCACAACCTCTGGAAGCTTTAAAACAGTTTGTTTCATTTGTATCTCCTGGTAACTCAATAGATTTGAGCAGATCTTGCAGGATTAATGCATCCTGTTACCAGGATTATTTAGGTTGGAAAAAATTCCGGAGCGATATGCTCTTGTCCAGTCTCATAGAGAAAATCAAGATACGTATCTAAATGCTCTTTCTCTATCTCTGGATCTAGTAATTTTGGAAGAGGTTCTTGTGTATTGGGGGCTTTAGTTTTATCAAAGCCTAGTATTTCCAATACAGGGTCAAATAATTCTGCTACTTCTTCCTTAATTTCGTCTCGATCAAGGTTAGAGTCATAGTTCTGATCAATATACAAATTAAGCGATAGATTCGTCATCCTAACAAGGCTTCCTGCATCAGGTTTTTTTAATTTATATAGATTAATAAAATTTTGCGCATGTACTGGTTTAGAGATTTCAGGGTAACGTTTTTTCATACATAGCATATAAATCATTGCATGCATTTTGTTTCTTCTTAAACACATGTTAGATGAATGATTGCCTGTTTTAGTGAATGGTCGGTGATAAAAAGCTTCATCTAGTGATTTCTTGCCACCTGCATGCATATATTCGTTATATCGTTTAGCAATTTCGCTATGTACATCTGATGGTGGTGTTAATCCTGCGCTTACATATAAGTTTAATGTATATAACGGGTCTGAATGATCGGACAATAGTTTGATCATTTTTTGAAGAATTTCGTTGGGTGTAGACATTTACAATTAGCCTGTTTCCGATGCTGGTAAATGAACAACATTATTGGGATGCGCAAGATTATCTAACGTATCTGCCCAGGCTTGCATCATCCGCTTGCGTTCAGCTAAATGTGAGGAACGATCATAAACCGCTCGTATTTTATTCTTATCTACATGGGCAAGTTGTCGTTCAATGGCATCAGGATTCCATTTTCCTTCTTCATTTAAAAGGGTAGAGGCCATGTGTCGAAATCCATGACAGGTCATCTCATCTTTTGTATAACCCATTCTGCGAAAAGCCGCATTGATGGTGTTTTCGCTCATGGGCCTAGATCGGCTGCGAATACTTGGGAAAAGGTAGATGCTATTGGATGTGAGCATCTTTAACTCCTTCAAGAGGGTGATCATTTGTGTCGCAAGCGGCACAATATGTGCTCTTCGCAGTTTCATTTTCTCAGCAGGAATCTTCCATTCCTTCTTTTCTATATTAAATTCACTCCATTCCGCCATGCGAATATTCGCGGGTTGTACAAACGTATATACGCCCGTATACATGGCGTATCGTGTGATGGGTGAATCGTATGCATCGATCTCGCGCAACAACTCGCCAATCTTCTTGGGCTCGATGATGGAGGGAAAGTGTGTCACCACAGGAGGTGCGAGCGAATCTTTCAATCCTATGGTGGGATCTTTTTCACAATATCCTTTTGCGATGGCATAACGGAAGATGCGAGAACAATATTGCAGTGAGCGACGCGCCGTTTCTAATGCACCACGTTGTTCAATCAGTTCTAATGCAGTACGGATGTGCGATGCCGTAATCATAGAAATTGGCTTGTCACCCATGACGGGGAGAAAGTTTTTTTCAATACCGCGCCATACGCGCTTGGCATGACTGGGGGCTTTGTTCGTAAGGAGTTTGGTATGCCACTCTAAGGCAATTGCAGCAAAAGAATGTTCATTCATTGCCACATCGTATTCCTGCTTGGCTTTTCGAACCGCACTGGGATCCACATCATTGGAGAGTTTTAACCTTGCTTTATCTCGTGCAAGACGTGCCTCTTTTAAGGACACAGTGGGGAACACATCGAGCGAGATGCGTTTCTCTTTGCCAGCAAAATGATACTTGTACCGCCAGTATTTCTGACCCTTCGGGGTGACCTCTACATACAGGCCATTGCCATCATACTTTCGATAGGTTTTGCTCGATGCTTTGAAGTTTTTAACTTGTATGACGGTTAAGGTCATTTGGGGGCATGTCTTTTATTATTCTTATAGTTGCCCCCATATATGCCCCTTGTTGCCCCAGGATGTCAAGAAACCTTACTGAATGTAGTTGGATAAGAAATCCGTTTAAATGCTTGAAAGTAATACTAAACTGGATCTTACTGGATGTCCTAGAATGTCAATGTGGTGGAGGCGGCGGGAATCGAACCCGCGTCCGCAAATTCTCTGCCGTTGGTACTACATGCTTAGTCGCTCTTTAACTTAGCCCCTATACTCCCGACCGACAGGGCATATAGAGGGGAGCCCAGATTAGTTTTAATGGATCCGCTCTAGACAGACTTCACCACGAGCTTACTAAGGTTACGCCCGGGTCCAGATCCGTAAGCTGAACTGGTCGGACGGCTATAGACTGGTTTTTATGCAGCTAGAGCGTAGTTGTCATCGTTTGCAACTATAAGTTTGCAGCAAGATTTACGAGATTAGCTAACATACTCGGCATGCACCTCTAGTTTCGCAATCCACGTCGAAACCGATCGCCCCCATGTATTCAGGGTATTAAAGACTATAATTATACTATATAAACAACCACCTAGGCTGTATCCAGATAGCATCATTATCTTGATGATTAGACCGTCTGTTTTCGTTATGATTCACGCCTTTCTTATATATACATTCAGCCACCCTACAAAAGGCACTGCATTTTCATGTTGATCATCGACGGAGGTCATGCGTTATCTCAATTTAGAACCGAATCACTCCATCGCCAACTAGAAAGTATTACTGTAAAAGTAGAAGGTTTCACAGCTAAGTTTGTTCACTTTATTCAATCTAGCAGTGAGTTAAACCCACAAGAAAAATCTAAGCTAGAAGCCTTACTCTTATATATAGCGCCTGCTTCAAAAACCTCTAAAAATGATCTTCAGATCTTGGTGACCCCAAGGTTTGGAACGATATCTCCTTGGTCATCCAAAGCGACTGATATTGCACATAATTGTGGCTTAACTAATGTTCAGCGAATTGAGCGCGGTACGTTGTATGAATTTTCATTAAAAGCTTCCGCAGACGAAAAAGAGATTCAACAGATTGCGAACGTATTACATGACCGCATGACAGAATCGGTTTTGTATGATGTTGAAGAGGCTAAGTCATTATTTATAGAGGAAGCTAAGCGTGAGTTAGTAGAAATTAATTTAGGTGATGATCCTAAAGCTGCCTTGTTAAGTGCCAATCAAGAAATGGGTCTTGCACTGGCCGATGATGAAATTGATTACTTAATTGAGAAGTATGGACAATTAGGACGCTCTCCAACCGATGTTGAGTTGATGATGTTTGCGCAGGCGAATTCTGAGCATTGTCGACATAAAATATTTAATGCTAATTGGAAAATAGATGGTCAGCCAAAAGAACAAACCTTGTTTGGCATGATTAGGAACACCTACAAACATTCACCTGAAAATATTTTATCTGCCTACAGTGACAATGCTGCAGTAATGGCGGGACACACTGCAACGCGTTTTCATGCCAACCCGATTACACATCAATATCAATTTGATAATGAAGATGTGCATATTTTAATGAAAGTAGAAACGCACAATCACCCCACTGCCATTTCTCCTTTTCCGGGTGCTGCAACCGGTTCGGGTGGTGAGATTCGTGATGAAGGTGCAGTAGGGCGTGGTAGCCGACCGAAAGCGGGGTTGTGTGGTTTTTCCGTTTCAAATTTACATTTACCTAGAAAGTTACAACCCTGGGAATTTGAGTACGGTAAACCGGAAAGAATTGTATCGGCGTTAGATATTATGAAAGAAGGGCCTATTGGTGCGGCTTCTTTTAATAATGAATTTGGTCGGCCCAATATTCTTGGCTATTTTAGAACCTTAGAGTTAGATGCCTCTGAACAACAAGACGGTACTGATGTGCGTGGGTACCATAAGCCTATTATGATTGCCGGTGGATTGGGTAATGTTAGAAAAGAACATGTATTAAAAGAAAAATTCCCAGATGGCACACCCATTATAGTTTTAGGAGGCCCTGCCATGTTAATTGGTCTGGGTGGTGGCGCGGCTTCTTCTATGGCGAGCGGCACCAGTACTGAAGATTTAGATTTTGCATCGGTGCAACGTGGTAATGCCGAAATGGAACGTCGTTGCCAAGAAGTGATTGAACTATGCGTGGTGCGCGGGAAAGACAGTCCGATTATTTCTATTCATGATGTGGGGGCAGGAGGCTTATCCAACGCGATTCCTGAATTAATTCATGATGCAGATTTAGGTGGTGACTTTGAAATTAGGGAGATCCCGAATGCTGAGCCCGGTATGTCTCCTAAAGAAATTTGGTGCAATGAAGCTCAAGAACGTTATGTGCTAGCGATCAATAAAGATCTTTTAGATGAGTTTAAAGCGCTATGCGAGCGTGAACGTTGCCCTTATGCAGTCGTAGGTAATGCCACGAAAGAACCTCAGCTTGTTCTTTCTGATGATACATTTAAAAATAATCCCATTGATTTTCCGATGGATGTTCTGCTGGGTAAAACCCCTAAAATGACACGAGATGTAACTTCGATTACATCCTCTGCAAAAAAAATTAACACTGCTGAAATTAATCTTGAAGACGCCATCAACCGTGTGTTGCAAGTGCCGAGTGTCGCATCGAAAAGTTTTTTAATCACCATAGGTGATCGAACCGTTACGGGAATGGTCACGCGAGACCAATTTGTGGGTCCGTGGCAAGTGCCTGTTGCGGATGTTGCAGTTACTTGCAGCGATTATAAAGGCTACAGCGGTGAAGCGATGTCGATGGGCGAACGTACACCTGTTGCGTTACTTTCTGGCCCTGCATCGGGTCGTATGGCCATTAGTGAAGCAATTACCAATATATTAGCAGCGGATGTAAAACAACTTTCCGATATTCGTTTATCTGCAAACTGGATGTCGCCCGCAGGCCATGTAGGAGAAGATGCAAATTTGTTTGCAACGGTACAAGCCGTAGGTGAAGAATTGTGTCCAGATTTAGGAATTGTAATTCCGGTTGGAAAAGATTCTTTGTCTATGAAAAGCCATTGGACTGAAGAAAAGAAAGAAGATGGGAAAGGTAAAAGTAATGACAAATCGGTTACCGCGCCTTTATCTTTAATTATATCTGCATTTGCACAAGCAAAAGATGTACGCAAAACGTTAACGCCACAACTTAATGTAGCGCTAGAGCATTCATCTCTTTTATTAATTGACTTAGGATCGAAGAAGAATCGCTTGGGTGGTTCTGCGTTAGCGCAAGCTTATTCGCACACAGGTAACACTCCACCAGATTTAGATAATACAAAATTAATTAAAAGTTTTTTTGCAGCCATAACGGAACTGAAAGCTGAACAGTTAATACATGCTTATCATGATCGTTCAGATGGCGGCTTGCTAGCGACCCTATGTGAAATGAGTTTTGCCAGCCATGTGGGTATTGATGTTCACTTAGATGGTCTTGTAGACAATTTGGGTGACGACGTAATTGCCAGTTTGTTCTCTGAAGAACTCGGTGCAGTGATACAGATTGATACAAAAGATTTAGATAAAGTAGAAAATATTATGGTTAAACATAATTTGACTTTAAACACACATGCATTAGGTGAACTTAATGACTCCAACAGTATTAACTTCTCACATAATAAAGAAGTTATTTATAAAAGAGACTGGGCTGAACTGTTAAAGCTTTGGTCTGGCACCAGCCATGCCATTCAAACTTTGCGTGATAATCCTAAATGCGCGGATGAAGAGCTTGCCTCTATTATTGATGAAAACAATCCTGGTTTAAGTGCGAAGTTAACCTATGACCTTAATGAGGATACTAGTGCGCCTTATATTAGTATGGGTGTGCGGCCTAACATTGCTGTATTACGCGAACAGGGAGTGAATGGTCATATGGAAATGGCCGCTGCATTTGATCGCGCAGGATTTGATTCTGTAGATGTTCACATGACAGACCTCATTGAGAAACGTCAGAAGCTTGAAAATTTTCATGGTTTGGTGGCTTGTGGCGGATTTTCATATGGTGATGTATTGGGTGCAGGGGGTGGATGGGCAAAGTCGATTCTTTTTAATAATTATTTAAAAGACGAATTCGCAAACTATTTTGCGAATCCCGATATTTTTGCTTTAGGTGTGTGTAACGGCTGTCAAATGATGTCACAGCTACGTGAAATTATTCCTGGCGCTGAACATTGGCCAACCTTTGTGCAAAACACTTCGGAACAATTTGAAGCGCGATTAATAATGGTAGAAGTTAAAGATTCGGTTTCATTACTCTTTAACGATATGCAAGGTTCCACCTTGCCGGTTGTGGTGGCGCACGGTGAAGGTAGGGCAGAAGTATCGAATGATTCTCTAGATTACATGAATAAGCGTAATCAAATTACGTTAAATTACATTAATAATAATCTTCAAATTACTGATATATATCCATTTAATCCTAATGGATCTCCGCAAGGAGCCACTGGATTTTGCAATGAAGACGGTCGTTTTACGATTATGATGCCGCACCCCGAAAGATTGTTCAGGTCTGTCCAATATTCATGGCATCCATCTGAGTGGAAAGAAGATGGTGCATGGCTAAAAATGTTCAGAAATGCTAGAAAATTACTAGATTAATCCGCTAATTTAGAATAAATTGTCGTAATCTAATACATCTAGTTTATGTAAGGGATTTGTAGTTATTATCGGTGTGGTGGGTGAGTGGACTTCCGGTTAATTTGTGTACCAATATTGTCAAATTAACATTACCAAATTTTAATTAAGTCAATTAATTCAGGTAAATATGCCTACTTTCTGCACAAATACCTTATACTGAAGCAAGGAAATAAGCGTTTAAAATTTAGGGATAAATTACTGTTTGGCACCATGCGAAATAATATTATAAAAATTACCATCACGGCTGGAATCACCATGCTGACATTCAGCAATGTTCAGGCAGAGTGGTTTGTTGGATCCGATACAGCTCAACAAGAAGTTCTTCCATACCCAAGTAGTTTGTCTGATAGCGATTTTTCATTGAATGATATTTTAAGCTACAAAGAAAGTAGGAATGCTACGAGCAATAATGTTTCTTTGTTTGGAGGTTACCGAACCACTCAAAACTTTTCGATGCAACTTGAATATCAAGATGATCTTTCATTTGGAATAGACGATATGTTTGCGGGTTCATCACTTTGGTTTCCTGAAGTAGGCTCTCAAAATTTTGAGTCGAATGGATTGTTCCTATCTGGAATAAGCAGTTACCCAATAAACGATAATGGTTTCTTGTATATGAAAGGTGGTTTGTTTAACTGGGAAGTGGATCCTAATTACAATCAGACTAATGCCAAATACCTAGGCCAGACTCGTGGCACTGATATTTTTTACGGCTTAGGCGCAAATTATGACCTCAATGCCCGGTTTGGCGTGAGTGCTGAGTGGGAGCGTTATCAGATGGAAGAATCTGATATTGATTATCTCTCAACTAAACTTAAGTTTAAGTTTTAAGGCTGTAAATTTACTATCTCTATCGGTAGATAAGACCCTGTAATCCCTAGTCTTTACAGGCTAAACGCTTGAAATCTACCCATATTTTCCAATTTTTATTTAATAATTTGAGCTATAATTTACCGCTTAAATTTCAACCTTTACCTAATTATAAATTTTCCTCGTAGGAGACCTTCGTAATGTTTACACCAGACATGACAATTGCCGGTTTTGACAATGAATTAACCGATGCAATCAATAAGGAAATTCGTCGCCAAGAAGAGCACGTAGAACTTATTGCATCAGAAAACTACACCAGTCCTCGTGTGATGGAAGCTCAAGGAACTGTGCTAACCAATAAGTATGCTGAAGGCTACCCTGCAAAACGTTATTACGGTGGTTGTGAATTTGTAGACGTAGCTGAGCAATTAGCTATTGATCGTCTAAAAAGTCTTTTTGGGGCTGATTATGCAAACGTACAACCGCATTCAGGTTCGCAAGCTAATGCTGCGGTATTTTTAGCATTGCTTGAGCCACATGACACGATTATGGGATTAGACTTATCTCACGGCGGTCATTTAACACACGGTTGCCCTGTAAATTTCTCTGGCAAGAACTACAACGCTATTCTTTACGGATTAAACCCTGAAACAGGCGAAGTGGATTACGATGAAGTTGAACGTTTAGCCAAAGAAAACAAGCCAAAAATGATTATCGCTGGTTTCTCAGCGTATTCTAAAATTTGGGATTGGCAGCGGTTCCGAGATATTTGTGATCAAGTCGGTGCTTTGTTGATGGTTGATATGGCACATGTATCTGGTTTGATTGCTGCAGGTGAGTATCCAAACCCTATCCCTATTGCTGACGTGTGTACTTCAACCACACATAAAACTTTACGTGGCCCTCGTGGCGGCATCATTCTTGCTCGCAAGAACGATGCAATTGCTAAAAAGTTAAATTCTGCAGTGTTCCCTGGAACACAAGGTGGACCTCTAATGCATGTGATTGCAGCAAAAGCGGTAGCATTCTTAGAAGCATCAAAGCCTGAGTTTAAAGAGTATCAACAGCAAGTTGTAAAAAATGCTAAAGCCATGGCGGATCAATTCATGGAGCGTGGTTATAAGATTGTTTCGGGTGGTACAGATTGTCATTTGTTCCTTGTTGACCTTATTGATAAAGGTATTACAGGTAAGGCTGCTGATGCGGCATTAGGTAATGCAAACATTACGGTAAATAAGAATACTGTACCGGGTGATCCACAATCACCGTTTGTTACGAGTGGCTTACGTATTGGTACACCTGCGGGCACTACGCGTGGCTTCAAAGAACAAGAATGTAAAGACCTTACCAATTGGATTTGCGACATACTAGATAACTTGGAAAACCAGGAAACAATTGATCGCGTAAAAAATCAGGTGCTTGATTTATGTAAGCGCTTCCCAGTTTATAGTTCTAGCGATGAACAACAGGCGGTTGCATAACTCTAAATTTATTAGGTCTAGCTAATGCACTGTCCTTTCTGTCGATCAGAAGAGACCAAGGTCATAGATTCGCGGCTTGCGAGCGAGGGCTATCAAGTTCGCAGGCGTCGTGAATGTTTAGACTGTAATGAACGATTTACAACTTTCGAATCTGCAGAAAGAAATTTGCCGAGAGTCGTTAAGCATGACGGCAGACGAGAGCCTTTTAATGAAGAAAAACTACGCAAGGGAATAATTCTTGCCTGTGAGAAGCGACCTGTAGCGACTGAACTCATTGATGCGTCTATAAACTTAATTTCCCGAAAGGCACTTGGTGTTGGTGAGCGCGAGATTCCTGCTAAAGTTATCGGTGAGTGGGTCATGCAAGAGCTACGTTCACTAGATCAAGTTGCTTATGTGCGATTTGCATCGGTATATATGAGTTTTGAGGATGTGCAAGCATTTAAGGACATTATTGATCGCGTTGAAAATGATCTGACTCCGGAAATGTTAAAGAGCCAGCTTTCATTAATTGCTGACGATGCTGATAAAAAAACTCACTAAAATCTTCATAAATTAGCTGGCGGCTAGTCAGTATGAATAAATATTTAAACGACCAGGCCTTTATGGTCGAAGCCTTGCAATTAGCAAGAAAAGGCCTGTATACAACTCGAACAAATCCACGAGTAGGTTGTGTAGTTGTAAAAAATGGTGAGATTATTAGTCGCGGTTATCACTTATCTCCGGGCAAGCCTCACGCGGAGATTCTTGCATTAAATACCGTAAGAGATAGTTCAGATACAACCCTCTATGTAACCCTTGAACCTTGTTCACATCATGGTAAAACACCTCCTTGTGCAGAAGCCTTAGTCGCTGCGAAAGTAGCTCGCGTGGTGACTGCTATGAGAGATCCCAATCCACTGGTTAATGGTAAAGGGTTGGAATACTTGGAGAGCCATGGGATTAAAACAACTACAGGTATTTTAGAAGCTGATGCAATGGAACTGAACAAGGGTTTTGTTAAGCGCATGACGCAAGATAGACCGTATATAACCGTGAAGTCAGCTATTAGCTTAGACGGAAAAACCGCATTAAAGTCTGGTGAAAGCAAATGGATAAGTAGCGATGAATCTCGCTTAGATGTGCAGAAACTTCGCGCAAGAAGTTGTGCAATTATGACAGGCATTGATACGGTGCTAGCAGATGATCCAAGTTTGACTGTAAGGCTTAGTAAAGAGCAGCTAGGAATAGAAAATAATATTCAACAGCCAAAAAGAGTAATTTTGGATACACAACTGCGTATTTCAGCTAATGCTAAAACATTGCAGACATCAGAAGATGTGATTATTTACACTTGTGCCAAAAGAAATGATAAATTTGCAGAAATAGAAAGTAATCAAGTTGAGATTGTTAACACCGAGCGAAGTAACAACAATGTTAATTTACAGGCTGTGATAATAGATCTTGCAAAACGCGGCTTTAATGAGGTATTGGTTGAAGCCGGTTCTACATTAGTAGGTAGTTTATTGAAAAATCATTTCGTTGATGAAATGATTGTTTATATGGCGCCGCATATTATGGGGCACTCCAGTTATGGGATGGCTAAATTAGATTTTATTGAAAGCATGCAAGATCGGATAGAGTTTGAAATCTGTCAAACTAGAAAAGTAGGGCGAAATTTAAAACTACAGTTAAAACCTCAATATTCATAAAAATAAATATATGTCTACTATTGTTGCAGTTCAAAAAAATGGCAAAGCGTGTATAGCCGCAGATACCTTAACTACATTCGGGGACGTTAAGCAATCAAGCGAATTTGATAACACGCATGACAAAGTTTACTTATATAAAGATAATTATTTTGGAATTGTGGGCAGTGCTGCGCATCACATTGTAATTCAAAGTTTATTGAAAAAATACGGCGAGAATTTAAACTTTAATTCTCAGTTAGATATTTTTGAGTCTTTTAGAACATTGCATCCGATTCTTAAGGAAGAATACTACTTAAATCCTAAAGACGAGGAAGATGATCCATATGAATCCTCAAGGATTGATACATTAATTGTGAATCCTCATGGAATTTTTGCAGTGTATGCATTAAGAGAAGTTTTTGAATATTCAAGATTTTGGGCGGTAGGTTCAGGTGGTGATATTGCGCTAGGCGCCATGTATGCCTTATATGATCGTATGGAAAGTTCAGAAGAAATTGCAAAAAATGGAGTAGAAGCGGGGGCAACGTTCAATAATGCTACTGCATTACCATTAACGTCATATGTGATTGACCTAAATTAAGTAAGCTTTAGAAATCATGTTTACTGGAATTATTGAAGAAATTGGCACAATACATAGTGTCGCCGAAAAAGAAGATATACACCAATATAGAATTCAAGTTTCTAGTAAATTTATTGATGGCGTGCAGCTTGGGGATAGTATTGCGGTAAATGGTGTTTGTTTAACGGCTTATGATATCGAACAAAATTCATTTTATGTTGATGTATCCAAAGAAACTCAGCAGTGCACTAGCTTTGGCCGAGCAATTAGAAATAATCAAGTAAATCTAGAGCGTGCGGTAACTCCAACTACTCGTCTCGGGGGTCATTTTGTCAGTGGGCATGTAGATGGTTTAGGTGTATTGAGTACTCGCGAAGATAACGATAACGAAACCATTTTGTGGATTAGCAGCCCTGTTGAGCTAGTAAAATATATTGCTGTAAAGGGTTCAGTTTGCATAAATGGTGTAAGTTTGACTGTAAATAAAGTTAAGGATGAGCAACTGTGCGTTACAATTATTCCACATACTTTGAAAAATACAATATTAAACGCAATTCAAACTGAAGATTTGCTGAATATCGAGGTAGATTTAATTGCCAGATATCTTGAAAATATTATTAATAATAGATCATAAAATACAGATAGTAATTTATAAAAAATGAAACATGAAACATAGTGAAACTAAAGGTGCTGACTATAATGGCAATAATGCAAAAATTGCTATTGTATCTGCGCGTTTTAATGGAGAAATTGTTAATAACATGCGCATAGCAGCGCATCAGACATTGCTTGAAAATGGTGTAAATGAAGCCGATATTATGGATGTGCCTGTCCCAGGTGCATTTGAATTACCGCTTGTATGTAAAGCGCTTGCCGAGAGCAAAAAATATAATGCTGTTATTGCATTGGGCTGTGTAATTCGTGGTGATACACCGCATTTTGATTATGTATGCAGTGCCAGTGCACAGGGTATTCAGCAAGCTAGTTTAGAATCTAATATACCAATCGCATTCGGCGTGCTAACGACCAACACTATCGAGCAAGCTCTCGAACGTTCATCCACCAGTAATATTGAACTTAACAAAGGTCGAGATACCGCATTATGCGTGTTAGAAATGATTAATGTTCTGAAGTCTATTTAGTGACAGTATTGTGGAACCACAAAAACGACATTGGTCAAGAAGATTGGCTCTGCAAGCGCTATATCAGTGGCAAATATCAGGACACGAAATAGATGAATTGTTAGCGCAATACGTTGAAGATGAAAATTGGGATAAAGTAGATAAAGACTATTTTGTTGATTTGCTAACAGAATCAATTAATCAAAGTGTAGAGCTTTCTGCAATTTTTTCACCTTATCTAAATTTACCAACTGAGCAAATAGACCCCATTGAAAATGCTATTTTGCTTTATGCTACGTATGAAATTATGCATAAGTCTGAAACTCCTTCCAAAGTGATTCTCTCTGAAGCGATTAACTTATGTAAAAAATTTGGTTCTATCGAGGGATATAAGTTTATCAATGGAGTGTTAGATCAAGTCACTCAAAATAATCGTTAAATTATTACTCTTATCTCAACTAAAATTTGTTAGAACAAGAACTAATTCAGAAATATTTTACTAAGCATCAGGCAGCTTGCGGAACAGTTGACGTCAGTGTTGGAGATGATGCGGCTATAGTAAATCCACCTGAAGACTCTAAGCTTGTAATTACAACTGATACGCTTAATGTAGGAGTGCATTTTCATGCAGATTGCAATCCGCAATTTATTGGACATAAATCTTTGGCAGTAAGTTTAAGCGATATTGCAGCGATGGGTGCAAAGCCTCTTTGGGCTACACTAAACTTATCATTGCCGGATATAGATCACCAATGGCTACAAGATTTCTCTGATGGCATTTATCAATTAGCCGATGCACACAAGCTAAGAATTGTAGGTGGCGACATAGTGAAAGGTCCGCTATCCATTACTGTGCAAGTGATAGGCAGTCTGCCTGAACAGAGAAAGTTATTACGATGTGCATGCGAAATAGGTGATTTAATATATGTAACCGGATATTTAGGTGATGCAGCATTGGGATTAAAATTAATAAATAATAATTTTAAATCTGAATTAAATTCCAATGATCGAGATTATTTTTTAATGTGCCTGCATAAACCTATGCCACGTTTTGATATATCTGCGCACATAGTCAAGTATGCTCATTCAGCTATAGATATCTCAGATGGTTTTTTGATTGATTTACAACGAATACTTTCTATGAGTAATAAAGGTGCAATAATTGATTTAGAAAAAATACCAATTTCTCGTGCAATGCTAAGAATGGTAAATCATGTCGATGATGTAAAAGAATTGCTGATAGGTGGCGAAGATTACGAGCTTATCTTTACTATAAAGCAAAAAGATCAAATCAAACTAGAGAGATATTTTAATTCAGAAAAGATATTAGTAAGTAAAGTAGGTAAAATAATTTCAGGTTCTGGTATATCGCTTTTTGATAATAATCAACCTACGCAATTACCCAAAAGTTTTGGATTTGATCATTTCTCATGATAGGAAACTCTGTTACACAGACCGTCTTACGAAATCCAATACATTTTATATCATTTGGATTTGGGGTAGGGCTTTCACCTATAGCACCTGGGACAATGGGTACACTTATTGCTATTCCAATTTTTCTGGCACTTACTACATTTTCACTTTCTATTTATTTGTTATTTGTAACTATAATATTTTTTGTAGGCTGCTGGGCTTCAGGTCTGACAGCAAAAGCTTTAGGAGTGCCTGATCATTCTGGCATTGTTATTGATGAAATCGTAGGGTACTTGATCACCATGATTCTTGTGCCTGTTACTTGGTATTGGGTTATTTTGGGCTTTTTGCTGTTTCGTTTATTTGATATCTGGAAGCCTTGGCCGGTCTGTGTAGCGGACCGGCAGGTGAAAGGTGGCTTAGGCATTATGCTAGATGATGTATTAGCGGCCTTGTACAGCCTGCTATCCCTGCATATCGTAATTTGGTCGGTGAATTTCCTCTAATTCATGACCTAGCCTGAAGGGCAAGGTAAACTCAATATGTTGAGAAATATACTACTATATTTCAGTTAGATATGGCCGTTTCCCAGAGTTCGGTATCGACTAAGGACTAACATGAAATCAGACTGTATTAATCTTCAGATTCACAATAATAAAATTAATCAATAACGTAAAACAAATTAGCTGCTTGGAAATATGGGTGTATTAGGTGCAATTCGCGTAGATGGGACGATTGATCAAATCATCTCGCAAGGTTCAGGGGCAGGGACTGATTATCAAAAGAACCTAGCAAAACTGCAAAAGATCGCAAACAAAGCCATTCCAAAGCTTGCTAATCGATTGGAGGGCGCCAATCAAGAGCAAGAAAAAAATATAATTAATATTTTGTCGGATCTTGCTGTTCTAAAAAATGCAGAGCATTTCAAACTACTGTTTTCGCATCAAAACAATCAAGTACGAGATGGCGTTGTCGAGGCATTAGCAAAATCACCTGATATTGATCCAAATAGATATGTTGATTTATTTGAGAAACAAAACGCTTCAAAACCAATGCTTATAAGTTTGCTTACCGCGCAAAAGTCAAAAGTAAATGGAACCAAATTATTACGTTATGCCTATAAGTTAGAGCATAACGATCAAGCCGCATTATTTAAACTGTTAGAAAGCATAGCAGGCGATACTATTGTGCCTGAACTAGTAAATCGAGTGGACACCAAAGATCCGATAATTCGCACATATATAACAAAAGTATTGGCGAAATTCGATACGCCTAGAGTAAATGAGTCATTGAGTAAGCTTTTGTCCGATGAAAATAAAGCGGTACGACTAGCAGCATTGGATGGCTTATCGCGTGCAAATAAAATAGATGATATCGAACAACTTTGTAAACTTATTAGCGATCCAGATTTCAAAGTTCAAAATAAAGCCATCGAGGCGATCGTTAAAATTAAGCACCCTAAAACGGTATTGTATTTAATCCCGCATTTGAAAGATGAATCTGAATATGTACGCAGAGCAGCTGTCGAAGTTTTAAATGAGATTGCTAGTAAAGAATCAGTAAAAGATTTGCTCAATGCTATCAAAGATGAAGATTGGTGGGTGCGCAGTCGTGCTGCTGATGCTTTAGGAAAAATTGGTGGCAAACGTGTAGTTCGAGCAGTTATTCAATTGATTAAAGATGACGATGAATTTATTCGCCGTTCTGCTATTGAGATAATTAATGCAACTAAAGATGACAGCACCTTTGAAGCATTAGTGCAGTCATTGGATGATTCTGACTGGTGGGTTAGAGAAAGAGCAATTGATGGTCTAGCTGATTTAGGCAACAAAAAATGCGTGCCTGTTCTCATCAACATGCTTAGCAATAATAGTGATAACGAAGCTATGGTGGTGGTTTTGTTAAAAGCATTTGCAACCTTAAAAGCAAATGACGCAGTAGATGTTACGGTTAAACAATTAAAGTCAAAATCCGAAAATGTAATTAAAGAAGCTATAAAAACTTTAATGGTAATTACGGATGACAATACTATCGAAACTGTTGTAAAAGCCATCGATAAAGTCATTGAAAATCAAGCTGAGGAAATCCAGGAGCTGGGCCAAGAAGCGATTAATAGGATTGTTGAACAAGAACCTGCTGATTCATCGATTCAGGTGTTTAAGAGTGACGATATTGATATTAAAAGTGACACCTTAACCTTGCCTGGCAAGGTGACTCGCGGTGATGTATCAACTGAATCAAAAATTATCAATCCAGATGACATGCAACCAGACGATATGCTTGCAGATCGATATCGTTACATTAAGAAAATTGGTAAAGGTGCATTTGGTTCTGTGTTCCTGGTGGAAGATACAATTATTAGTGAAGAAATTATTCTTAAATTTTTAAATGCTCAATTTGTAACAGACGAAAGCATCATTAAGCGTTTTATATATGAGCTTCGATTTGCGCGAAAAATTACTCACCCGAATGTAATTCGTATTTATGACATGTTGTCATTTGGCAAAGCACATGCAATTTCTATGGAATACTTTAGAAGCCACACTTTGAGTGCAGAAGTAAAAGATAAAAAACCTATGGACGTTGAACGTGCTAAAAAGTTCACTTATGACGTATGTAGCGGAATGGAAAGCGCACATGAAGCAAATGTAGTTCATCGCGACTTGAAACCAAATAATATTCTAATTAACGAAGAAAGTATTCTAAAGATAGTTGATTTTGGTGTTGCTGCGGCTACTCAATCTACTGATACAAAGTTAACCAAAACAGGCTTACTTGTAGGAACACCTACTTATATGGCGCCTGAACAAGTATTAGGCAAGGAAGTTGATGAGCGTACAGATATATATAGTTTAGGTGCAATTATGTATGAGATGCTAACAGGTAGGCCGCCATATTCTGGAAAGGATAGTATGTCTATCATGTACCAACATGTGCAAGGTAAGGCAACAAAAGTCTGTGAAAAAAATGAATTGGTTTCACAAGAACTTAGCGATGTAGTATCTAAGTCCATGAGTGTTAAAGCTGAGCACCGATATCAAAGTATGGCAGAGCTTAAAGATGCAATTGAAAAATTGATGAATTAAATAGTGAATTAATAATGGCAAGAATAGATGCGTTTTTAAAACTGGGTCGCGAGCAAAGCTGCTCAGATATCCATTTAGCGGTTGGTGTTCCGCCTATGTTTCGAATGCATGGTGACCTAGTACCGATAAAGTTTAGAGACCTTGGTGATACAGAATTAGAAGGTTATATAAGTGAGATTTTGACGAAGTCTCAAAAAGAAAAGTTTCGACAAGGAGACGACTTAGATTTTTCTTACATGTCTGAGGGTGTGGGTCGATTTCGTATTAACTTATTTAGAAAATCTTCGGGTATTGGTGCAACATTCCGGCATATCCCAACTGAAATACCAGCATTTGAAACATTAAAGCTACCGCCAGTAATTAAAACTTTTGCTGAATTCAAACAGGGTATGGTATTGGTAACTGGCTCTACCGGTACAGGTAAATCAACAACCCTTGCGTCATTAATTCACCATATTAATAAAACTCGCAAAGAAAATATTATTACACTAGAAGATCCTATTGAATTCATTCATCCGAGTATGAATTCCCAAGTGATGCAGCGTGAGGTAGGGACTCACTTAAAAAGCTTTGGTGATGGATTACGTGCCTCTTTACGTCAAGATCCTGACATTATACTCGTGGGTGAGATGCGTGATGCTGAGACTATCAGTATGGCAATGTTGGCCGCGGAAACGGGACATTTGGTATTTGGTACCTTGCATACTACCTCTGCAACAAAATCTATAGACCGAATAATTGATGCACTTCCTGCAGAACAGCAAGGACAGGGGAAAATATTTTTATCAAAAAACTTGCACGCTGTTGTAACACAAGATTTATTGAAAACTGTTGATGGAAGAGGCAGAAGAGCCATAGTAGAAATTATGATAATGAATCATGCTATTGGTAATTTAATTATGTCTGAAAAGAACTTTCAAATTCCCAATCAAATACAAACAGGTAGTGGTGTAGGAATGCAACTTAAAGATCAAGCGTTATTAGCAGCTGTGCAAAATAAAGAAATAGATCCAGATGATGCTTACTTACATGCAAATGATAAAAAGTTATTCCAACAGTTTGTTACTGATCCAGATTTATTGCCTAAAGCCAACTAACAATAAATATATATTATGATAGATATCGATACACTTTTAGAGATGTTAGTTGCGCGCGGTGGCTCTGATTTGCACTTAGTGTCGGGTGACCCACCAAGAATGAGAGTGCTTGGTGATTTAGAAGCTATATCAGAAGATAAGATAAGTGCAAAGGAATTGCTTGATGCAATAAATAACTTCATGCCAACTCGTGCTCGCAATACATTTGAAAAAGAAGATAATGCAGACTTTGCTCACAGTATAGAAGGCTGCGGACGTTTTCGAGTTAATGCATTCAGGCATCTAAATGGGGTAGGCGTGATAATGCGTTCCATTCCTATGGATACTGCATCATTAGAAGATTTATCTATGCCAGAGATACTGGCTAGTATAAGTAAACAAAAATCCGGAATGATATTAGTAACTGGTAAAACTGGTTCAGGTAAATCAACTACTTTAGCGGCAATGGTCAATGAAATTAATAGTACGCTTAAGGGGCACATTTTAACAATTGAAGACCCAGTTGAGTTTATCCATGAACAAAAAAATTGTTTAATGAGTCAGCGTGAAGTTGGAGAACACGCTAAATCTTTTGCAAGTGCATTACACTCAGCATTGCGTGAAGATCCAGATGTGATACTTGTAGGCGAGATGCGTGACTTAGAAACTATGAGTCTTGCCGTTACAGCTGCAGAGACAGGTATATTGGTTTTGGGTACATTGCATACCAATAGTGCTGCGGATACAGTAGATCGAATAATTAATTCGTTTCCAACGAATAAGCAAGACCACATCCGCACCATGTTATCCACTTCATTGCGTTCAGTAATTTCTCAACAACTTATCAAAACAAAAGATGGTAAGGGTAGAGCTGCAGCTGTTGAGATTATGGTTAACACTCATGCAGTAGCAAACATCATCAGAGAAGGAAAAACTGACCAGATTGATAACTCCATCCAAGGCGGACGAAGCTTTGGTATGCAAAGCATGGATACTGCAATTAAGAAATTGCTTAATGATGAAAGAATAACACCAGAAGCCGCTTTCGAAGCAGCAAATGATAAAAGTCAATTCATGCAGTTTTTAAAAAAGACTGACGCAACAGCCTAGTTAAATATCATGTATAAGTACGCAAGCTCTCTTGTTAGTTTTTTAATATTTTCAATAGTGATAAATGCTGCTCAAGCTGAAATTTCACACATTGAGGTGATGGCTTTGTTTAAAAATAAAGCTATGGTCAGTATTGACGATGAACAACATCTATTGAAAGTGGGTGAAATAGCAAAACTAGGTGTGAAACTGATTGAAGCAAGCAGCAAATATGCTGTTTTAGAAGTGAATGGAGAGCGATCAAAATATAATCTAGGCAATCGTGTTCGTGCAAGCTATTCCAAAACTTTAAAAAAGAAAGTGCAAATATATCGAGATGGGAGCAATATGTTTAGAACCGTTGGCTCTATCAATGGTTATCCAGTTGATTTTCTTGTAGATACTGGTGCAACCTCAGTCGCACTAAATTCTGCAATAGCCAAACGGCTTGGGCTACAATATAAGTTAAAGGGAGAAAAAACGATTGTTTCGACAGCCTCTGGAAAGGCGCTCGCATATTCAATTTCTTTGGATCAGGTAAAAATTGGCGAAATCATGTTGAGAAATATAGATGCGGTAGTTATTGAAGGTAATAGCCCGACAACGCCATTATTGGGAATGTCCTATTTAGGACGCCTTAAATTAAATAATGAAAATCAGTATCTAGAATTAGAAGAAAAATATTAAGACTACGATATGGCCAAAGATAGTAAAGACGTTACAGTAATGTTTGTTGATATAGCGGGTAGTACTCGCTTATACCAAGAATATGGTGACACATTAGCTCAAGACAGCATTGCTCGCTGTTTGATTCGAATGTCTGAAATTATTAAACGTCATAAAGGCACGGTTGTGAAATTCATAGGTGACGAAATTCTATGTTATCTATCTGATCCTGAATTAGCCTTTCAAGCTGCTTTTAAGCTACAAGAAACAGCAAAAGAAACTGTTGATCCAAATGGTGTGCGTTTAGCATTAAGGATAGGTATGCACTACGGCTCTGCCATTGTCGAAGCTACGGATATGTTTGGAGATTCAGTTAACGTTACTGCAGCTATGCGGGATATCGCTAAAGGTGGACAAATAATAGCAACTGATGCGATTGTTAAGCATATACCTCCTGAAATTGCTCACTTTACGCGCCGTTACGATACTTCGCGAATAAAAGGTCGCCAAGAACAAACTATTATCTATGAAGTCATGTGGGAAGGTGAAGCTTCAACGCAAATACTTTCTGGAACAACTTCATTAGAAAATATGAAGTCCTCTAAACTGCAATTGTCTTTTCAAGACAGTGAAATAGCATTGCTTGCTAATATGCCTGCCTTAACTATTGGTCGTGATTTAAACTGCGGTATTGTTATTGAGGGTAATTTGGTATCCAGACAACATGCTATTGTTGAATATCGACGTGGTAAGTTTTTAATTAGAGACCAAAGCACTAATGGTACATATGTGCTAACCGAAGATGGTCGCAGCATCTACTTACGTCGAGAAGAATTTCCGCTATGGGGAGAAGGAAGAATAAGCTTAGGCAAAACCATTCTCGATAACAGTGATCCTGATCTTATCCAATTCAATTCGCTTTAAAGCAATATAATCATCTGTACAATATAGAGCTTTCTAATATGAAAGCTTGAATACCTTTAAATTTATCTATTTATATGAAAGTACGTACACGTTTTGCACCTAGTCCTACTGGGTATTTGCATATTGGAGGGGCACGCACGGCACTCTTTAACTGGTTATATGCTCGTAAGCACAAAGGTGAGTATGTGCTTAGGATCGAAGACACAGACAAAGAACGCTCTAAAAGTGAGTTTACTGAAGATATATTTTCCAGCTTATCTTGGTTAGGTATTAACTCAGACATTGAGCCCGTTTATCAATCTAAGCGTTCTGACAAATATCAAGCAGTCATCCAAAAATTACTCGAAGAGAATAATGCGTACCGCTGTTATTGTTCGAAAGAAAGATTAGGCGCATTACGTGAAGAACAAATTAGCAAAAAACTCAAACCACGCTATGATGGAAAGTGTCGTGATTTAAATCAAAGCTTACAGTCATCTGAATCATCAGTGGTTCGACTCAAAAATCCCTTGCTGGGAAATGTGCAAATAAATGATGAAATTCGTGGAAAAGTTATCGTACAGAATAGTGAGTTAGATGATTTAATTCTAGCCCGGTCTGATGGTTCTCCTACCTATCATTTAACGGTTGTAGTAGATGATTTTGATTTGAATATCACACACGTTATCCGAGGAGATGATCATTTAAATAATACTTTTAGGCAACACAATATATTTTTAGCATTAGGTAAAGAACCTCCTATTTATGCGCATATTCCCTTAATACACGGAACTGATGGAAAACGTCTCTCAAAAAGACATGGAGCTGTTTCTGTTAATCAATATCGTGAAGAAGGTATTCTTGCAACGGGTTTGCTAAATTATTTAGTCCGACTTGGTTGGTCACATGGAGATCAAGAGCTATTCTCAGTAAAAGAAATGATAGAACATTTTGATCTAGCTTCAATTCAACAGTCTGCAGCAACCTTTGATGATGATAAGTTGCAATGGGTTAATCAACAACATATGAAGAATATATCTGGGTCTGATCTCGGTAATATATTAGATGAATACTTTACTGGCCATGGTTACAAGTATGATGGCCAACCAGATTTATATCGTTTATATGATGCAATGAAAGATAGAAGTAAAACCTTGCAAGAGCTTTGTCATAACAGTCAATTTTTATACCAAGATATTGAGCTGTATAATGAAAAAGCTGCTAAGAAAAATTTCACTCAAGATAAAGTTGAGGTGTTAACAACTTTGAAAACTCAATTATCCAATATTGATAATTGGACAGCAGATAATATCCATGCAGAAATTAAGTCTACTGCTGAAGCTATGAATTTAAAAATGGGTGAAGTGGCACCGCCATTACGGTTAGCGGTTACAGGCGGCGCTGATTCACCATCAATTGATTTAACATTAGAACTATTGGGCGAAAAAAAGACTACACAACGTATCGATCGGGCGATTGGATATATTGTGAGTACGATATAGATTATTAACGATATTTGGGGCTATAGCTCAGCTGGGAGAGCGCTTGCGTGGCACGCAAGAGGTCGGCGGTTCGATCCCGCCTAGCTCCACCAAATTTTCCATAAATAAAGTGGAATTTGGCTATAATACTCGTATGCCAGCTAATCCTATCATTAACGATCGACGTAATAAGCCTGAAAGAAGGAATAATGTAGCGGTTAGTCAATTTCCTGTTATCACAACACAAGGGTCATGCATTAGAAAAGACAGACGCTGCTTACCCGAACGTAGAATTTCAAAAATAATTGTTAAAGAATGGCAGATTAAAGATTCAATATTTGAGACTATATTTTCTACTAATGAATCAAATGAAAGGGAAAAATAACTATTTATTTATTTAGATTCCCTAGATTCCCTAGATGCCTAGATGCCTAGCTGGCCTTGATGAATTAGTTTTACGCTTTCCTCATTAATTTTCTTACCAATCAATTGTATAGTTTGCAAAACATTATCCGGAGTACTCGCATTCTTAGTTAGTGTCAAATCTGCATTGTATACGCCGTTACTGGATATATTGATCACGCCATTCAAATCTAATTCACCATTCTGGTTATTTAAATAAACTTGAAAACCATTTTCAAGAGGTGAAAATTCACTACTGACATCGCCTAAATTTAAAGGTAATAGGCCTAATATACTAGTATTTGAGGTATTTAAAATGCCATCAGCATTATTTGGAATACCATTTTTAATATCTAACTTATCAAACTTTGCATCGAATTGACCATGAATAGTTAAACCTAAACGCTCGAAGTAGGGGCTTAATAAGGATAACTCACCTACAAGATCGATATCTTTTGTGTAAACAGATGATCCAGCATAGGTTGTTTCAAATTCACCTTTTATATTATTCGAATTAATGGATACATCTGCTTGAACCTTTCCTGTAAGCAAGCTAAGTGGGTTAGATAACCATTTAGTATTTTGTATACTGACTTTATCTATAACAATATTTTGTGCATTACCATTTAGTAAAGTGCCACTCAGTCCTGCTGTAGAAATATTGCTAGGCAAAAACTTTTCAGCAATAGAAGCAGGTGCAAAGTAGGCGACAGCACCAATAAATATAACTAAGCCTAATAATAATTTTATGATTATTTTCATAATTATTATCTGATTAAAGTTACTTTTCCGGTTATTTTTCCAACCTGGTCTGAGCGATTGAGTGACGCATCTGAAACTTCTATATTATTTCTTCTTTCGAGTTCACCTAAGAGCACAATAAGATAATCAAAGGCCATATCTTCTAACCAGATTTGAACACTGTCTTCACCCTTAGGTTCTATTCTAGTGATGGCAGGGCGTATACCCATATTCTTGGCGCCAGTATCTACAATTGCAAGTAATGAACGTCCATCGTTAGCTTGATTAAACATATTTGGATTAATACGTTTTAAATGATCTACTTCTTGTTTTTTCTGACTCATCCAAGCTACGGTTTCATGCTTAGCTTCTACGCGTTTTTGTTTGTCATCACGGCTAGATGCAATAGGGGTCCAAATAGCTAGGTATAGTATTGCTATAGCTACTAATACAGCTGCGATAAATACCATATAGCGTTCGCGTGACTGAAGTGCTTCCCACCAATCTTTCATTTAGGATCTCCTTTAGCTATAACGAGTTTTGCTTCGACTATGTTGCCTTGTGTATTGGCTGACTGTATATCGGTTGAATAATGTTTACTTTTCAGAGATTGTTTAACGCTATCGAGTACTTGCACATCAGGAGACTTAACTTGCATATTTAATTTACCTTCCCGATAATTCATTGTATCGATATCGACTTTCCCTGCTTGTTTCATAGATTCACCACTCATAGCAAGTAGCTCCATAAAACTAGCATTTGAGCTAGCACTGGTCAGATCCATAAAGTTTTTCAAACGAGCTTCCATTTTTGTACGCGCACTATCTGCAGATACATTTTGTATATCAGGGAAGGTTTGTTTCATGATCTGTACTATTTGAGTATCAAGTCGTTTTTCTTGTTTGCTGAGACGCGCATGATCAAGAAACACTGATATAAACGATAATACAATCCAAGCTCCAAATAACATAGCTGCCACTTTCCATGGGCCTACTTGACGATGTTTTTTGTCTTTGTTCTTATAGCTGGATTGCAATAAATTAATGCATTCATCTTCATCCAAGCCATCAGCAAATAAGCCAGGAGGGCAATCGTCTAATTCATTAGTGCTAATCGGCAAGTTAAGCTTTTTAACGCCTGTTTGCTGGTCATCACAACAATACACATTAAGTTCAGCAGGGGTTTCTTCTGCCTGGCGTAGAGAGGTAGTAAGCATTTGTTGAAGATTATGCAAATCGATAGTGAAGCCTTGATGCTTTGCTGTACGGACAAGTGCTCGATCATTTTCAATCAGAATGGTCCAAGTACCTTCTCTGAAAGGTAGCCCAAACATATCTGCTGTTAACAAATCTGGATATATACCTGCTTCAGAAAGTGCATCTAAAACAGCGTCTAAAGTGTGTTTATCGATAACTGCAACAGGAAAATCATTTTCACCATATCGATTACCTAAAGCAAAATGCAAACTGTCTACATCATCCGCTAGCTCATCCTCCAGCGCGTAGGGAACAGCTTTTTGTAAATGTTTTTGCTTGCGTGCTCGAGTGTTTACACTGGTAAGCAACATTTTTTCAAGTGGTAATAATACAATTACGTTTGCATTTTGTGTAACAGAAGAAACCTGTTCCAGTCGTGCTTCTGCACCTCTTGTGATAGGAACACCTTCTTCATCTAACTTAATCCATTTAACAAAGTGAGGATCTTCTGTATCTATATTTTGAAGTAAATCACTTTGTATGTATATGATTACGGTTTCTTCCATCTTGTTTTCTCTTTTAGTTCTCTATTTAGAGTTTTTGACTTCGTTTAACCACTTTTAAATTATTACCACCAACGCGGTGAATCATGCTAACCATTTTTACTTGACTATTGCCAATCAAACATTTTGTATTCAGTAAAAAATAGTTACTTGCAACGCCAACTGTGCCATCGTTAATATCAGCCGTGTAACCTTTTTGAGTAAGAATAGTTACGAAGTCATTAGGCTGTTTAAACGGCTTTTTTTCACGTTCTTTTACTATATCTTTACCCACGCTCTGCTCCGGCGGGATATTTTCTCCCAAACTCTCTAATACATTTGCAGAAGCAGTATTGAGATTTAAAATCGTATCACTGGGTAATGCAGTGATATGAGGAAGTAACTTATTATAAATTTTCTCATCAATTCCATGCACTAAGCGCAATTCTGAAATATCTTTCATAGGTTGATCAGCAGGTAAGTATGCGTACTCCAATTTTTTGTAAACATCACGTTCTGCTCCATCAGAACCTGTAAAGTCTCGGTCTGGATCAATCCAATCTTGAATTGCACCAACAAGCCCAACATTAATCTCTAAGGATGCAAATAAACGTTCAAAGCGTTTGTACATTACAGGATTGGGTTTGCCTCCTGTCATTAACTTATTAACATTTAATTTACCTTGCACGTCTTCTAATTTACCCTCGATAAGACCACCTGGTAGAGGGAAAACTAGAGGATCACCATCATTCCACCAAGCTTCATCATGCCCATCATAACCACCGCTATCTTTTAGGTCTCTAGCTAGAATGGCCATGGCCCATTCTTCAGCACCTTTTGCATAAGACCATGCTTGACCACTATTGAATGCAGTAACAGTTCGACGAAAGTTCAATTGGTAGTTTTCTGCAATAGACACCGATGCAACCACTGCGAGCGCGACAATTAACACTGCTGTAATAAGAGCAACTCCTGACTGTTTCTTTTTAGATTTAAAGTTCATACTTTGTATCATTTAGGAAGTTTCAGGAGCGACAAAGAGACGCTTAATTTCATCCATGTTTTCCATCTTAATGGTTAGTTCCAATGCTCGTGGCATACCATATTGTTGAATAGAGGATGCTTGTTGAACCGAACCGCTATTTAGTGGCGGCCAAGTGGTTTGCCATTGATTAACTTGATCTCGATAACGAAGTTTTATCGCCTCAACGCCTTCTAACAAGTCTGTGGTAAAATAATCTTCTGCAATGGCACCATCTAATTGCCCCCATGTGTGGCGTTTAAGAGTATTTTCATCCAACTCATAAGAAACACGCTGCATTTTGCTTCGTACAAGATTGGCAGGGTTACGCCAGCCTGCATGGGTAAAACTAAATACTTTATCTTCATTTCCAACGAACGCGGGCTGCATATCATGGTATTGATTTCTGACCGAGCGATTGATCATTTGGTTTATATCTTTCTCAAAATATCTAAATGTGAGCTGTAAGCCCTTCAGTTGGTTAGAAGAGTTTTGTAATTGACTCTGTCCTTTTAAGACATAATTCATCCCACCGTATGCCATGATGGAAACAAAACCAAATATAAATGTTGCGATCACCACTTCGATCAAGGTAAATCCTGATGAATTGTTTATTTTATGTGACATAAAATTCAACTTACCTTGGATTAAAAAGTAACGTGATTAACGTTGCATAATTCTGAGCAGATTTATCTTTATTTTTACGCACGGTAACTTCTATGCGATTTGTGTCTGGATCTTCTGTTCCTTCTATTTTTCGGGTCCAGTGCCATGTTAATCCAGCTAATGTTTCTTCACCATCAGAAAAACCTTTTTTTGGGCTTCCTGAGGTAAGCTCAATCTCTGCTAATTGATTTTGCGCCACCCAATAAGCAAAAGTTTTATCTCTTAAATGAATCGTGTTAGAAGTGGTAGTGGTAACGGTTTTAATTACAGCAGCCATACCTAATGCAACAATTGCAAGTGCCACCATAACTTCTAGCAATGTAAAACCTTTAAAGTGGTTCATAGTGCTCATGAGTTAATTAACGGCCTCAATTTCATATTTTCCGTTCTCTGCCATTTTCATTTTATAACTATGATCAATTTTATCGGTAAGATTAAGCTCAAACGGACTTATTGATCCATCAGAAAGAATAAAAACATGCGGTGTAATCTCCTTTAATTTAGCGGCAGCAAAGGTAACCTTAATGCCTTCAAGGTAGAGTTCATATTCCAAACCGTCGGGTAGGCTGCGTTTGGTTAAAATTCTATCGCCTTCTATGGCTTGCCATGCTGATTTTTCTTTATTGTCTTTATCGAAAACGGTTACCAATTTATAAAATGTGTAGCTATCTTTTGTGAATAACAGCCCTAATTCTTCAGAATTAAACATTGCTTGTTCTTGAGTTAGTTCAATCAGCGCAGCTAATTGGCGAGACTTATGTGACATTCGTTCAGCCTGATTATCACCAAATGCCCACGTTACGGCCAACGTGGATATGCCAATAATAACGATAACGACTAATAACTCTAAAAGAGAAAAACCTGCATTAATCTTAGCTACAGGTGATTGCTTAGCATATGGGTATGATTTGTATATCATTGATTAGCTAAGCTCCAAGTTAAGTATGGGTACTACCTTAAATCCGCAGTTGATAAGTCTTTATTATTTTCTTCTCCGCCGACTTTCCCGTCAGCACCATAAGTGAATAAGTCAAAATCGCTGCCACTGGTGCCAGGGTTGGCATATTGATATTCGCTGCCCCAAGGATCTAAAGGCATTCTTGGAATGTACCCACCTTTCTTCCAGTTTTTGGCTTCCGGGCTTCCTGTTGGTTTGGTAATTAAAGCTTGTATGCCTTGATCAGTAGTAGGGTAGTTAAAGTTATCTAATCGATAGAGATTCAATGAAGACTCTAATGCGCGTAGATCGCTTAAAGCTCTATTAAGACGTGCTTTTTCCACTTGTCCAAATATGTTTGGTGCAATTACAGCAGCTAATAAACCAATGATGACCACAACCACAATGATTTCAATCAGAGTGAAACCCTTCATGTTGTGATTTTTAATTCTCTTAACGTTGTTCATATTTTAGTAATAACTCTCTCTATTAATTAACTCGCTGATTATTAAGGGTAAATATGTGTAAATTGTATCAATAACTAAGGTGCCTGCTATCAAGTTAAGTTTACTATTGGTCATACATTACGGATGATTGGTATAGATTTGTAATTAGCACTCATAAATCTATAAACACTTTAAAACACATATAGTTACCGTAACTAGTTAATGAACAACAGTCGTTATAAATTGTCTATTGTCCTACCAACTGATTCAAGTTGAAAATTGGCATCAAAACGGCCATTACAATTCCTAATACCATGATACCCATGAAGACAATAATGAGTGGTTCTAATAGCTTTAGGGTGGTGTTGATAACGGTATTTAGTTCTCGCTCTTGTTGAGATGCCGCACGATCTAGCATTTCTTCTAAATTTCCACTTTGCTCACCACTGGCAATTAAGTGCAACGTCATCGGTGGAAAGTGACCGGAACGTTCTAATGAGGAATGAATCGTTGCACCTTCACTGATGCTCACCGCGGCTTCTTGTACGGCTTGGCGCATTGGCCGATTCATAATTACTTCTGCTGCAATTCGCAACGAATCCAATACTGGCACACCTGATGCAGTCAAAATGCTTAAGGTTCTAGAAAATCTAGCCGTGTTCATGCCACGGGTTAATTTGCCTACAATTGGTAGGCGAAGGTAAATCTTTTGCACTTTCGCTCTAAAGGCTTCTGTACGCATTGCACGTTGAAATAAAACTAGCCCTATAATGATGGCAATTAAAATATATATTCCATAGGACACCAAGAAGTTACTAAGCGAAATTAGCATTTGAGTAAGTATTGGCAACTCTTGGCTAAGATCTTCAAATATTCCAACTATTTTAGGTACAACTACGACAACTAAAAGCACAACTACCGCAATTGCAATAAGTAATAAAGCAATAGGGTATACAAGCGCACCTATAACACTTTGTTGTGTTTCTTGTTTAGTCTCAGTGTAATCCGCAAGACGGTCTAGTACCGCATCAAGATGACCCGACTTTTCACCTGCAGCGATTGTTGCACGATACATTTCAGGAAAATCAGAAGGAAATTCACTCATTGCTTTTTCAAGTGGAAAACCCTCAGACACACGTGATCTAACACCCATAATGGTGCGTTTCACACGCGGTTTTTCTGTGTGATTGCCAATGGTGCGTAAGGCTTCTTCTAAAGGTGTGCCGGAACGTACAAGAGTAGATAATTGACGAGTAAATAGCGCTAAATCAGTTGAATTAAATCTACGTGCGAACACACTACCAAGAGATGACTTGTCTTTGCGCTCTTTTACTTGGTTAATAGCGAGAGGATCAAAACCTTTAGAACGCAACTGTTGTCGTGCAGCACGAGGACTATCACCTTCAATAACACCGCGTTTCTCGCGGCCAGAGGTGTCTAAAGCAGTATATTCAAATGCAGGCATAATCTGGCTCGAGGTTTAGTATTCAACATCTTCTTTGGTCACGCGCATGACTTCTTCAAGTGTAGTTACTCCCTCAAGCACTAGGCGAATACCATCCTGTCGAATGCTAGCCGTGTGTTGGTGTGCGTATTTTTCTAATTGTTGTTCTGCACCTATATCGTGAATCATGCCCCGCATGGTTTCATCAATCGTAATAAGTTCGTATATTCCTGTTCTACCAGAATACCCAGTGTTATTACATGCACCACATGAGCCTGGTGAATAGATGGTAGGTGGGGCACTTAAATCTTTTCCAATTTGCACATTCTTTATCTGATCAAATTCAACCGAACTAGCAGTATGTGAAGTTCTGCATTCATCGCAAAGTACTCTAACGAGTCGTTGTGCAAGTACTGCTACTAAACTAGAAGATAGTAAAAATGGTTCAACTCCCATATCGCGCATACGCGTCATCGCGCCCACTGCGGTATTAGTATGTAGAGTAGAGAAAACCATATGACCCGTTAAACTAGCTTGCACAGCAATAGAGGCGGTTTCTAAATCACGTATCTCACCCACCATCACAACGTCTGGATCTTGGCGAAGAATTGCACGCAACCCACGCGCGAAAGTCATATCGACTTTACCATTAACTTGGGTTTGTCCAATACCATCAATGAAATATTCGATAGGATCTTCAACGGTAAGAATATTACGTTTCTTATCGTTAATTTCGCTTAATGCAGCATACAAGGTTGTGGTTTTACCTGAACCAGTAGGACCTGTAACTAAAACGATGCCATGAGGTTTTTCAATGGCTTGCTTAACCCTGTTATGAAGGTCTGTAGGTAGACCTAAATGTTCTAAATCAAGTCGGCCTGCCTGTTTGTCTAATAAACGCAAAACAACACGCTCACCATGCCCAGAGGGAAGGGTAGATACACGTACATCCACAGGACGTCCTGCAATTCGTAATGAAATACGTCCATCTTGCGGTAAGCGTTTTTCCGCAATATCTAAAGCAGCCATTACTTTTATTCGCGAAACAACCAATGCACCAAGGTTGCGAGGTGGTTGTAACACTTCGCGTAAAACTCCATCTACACGCATACGAACAGAGAGTCTAGACTCAAAAGTTTCTATATGAATATCCGATGCACCTTCTTTTACGGCTTGAGTAAGCAAGGCATTAATTAAACGAATTATTGGAGCGTCATCGTCAGCATCCATTAAGTCTTGAGGTTCAGGCAATGCTTCTGCAAGGCTAGCTAAATCAAGATCATCCTCAAAGCCTTCCATTAAAGCTAAAGTGCCTGTTGCACTATCATCATAGAGCTGAGTTAATAATTCATCAAACTCATCTTCGGATAGGGTGCGAATATTTAGAGGTTTACCTACAAAGCGACGTGCTTCTGCAAGTGATGGAGGCTTTACATCTGGGCGTTGAAAAATCATCACACGCCCGTTAATTTCATTACCAATTAGAATGCCGTGCCGTTTTGCAAAACTAAATGGCGGTCTGCGGATCTCTCGTGGTGCTAGTGACGGTTGAGCTTTTTCTGTTTCCATATAATTAATTGCTCTTTCACTATTCCAAGATGATTACGTCAGAATCGGTTGATATCGATATATTCTCAGTTTGAATTTCTTCAGCAGGAATTACATCTGTTTGTATATTCTCGAGTTGGATATCATTTGACACTTCGATAGCAGTGGTTTCAACACCAGGTGATTGTTGTAACAGCTGGTCTACGGAAACAGGTGAGGATGAGCTTGCAGAACTACCGCCAGGAACTTGCGTAACGAGTTCATCGAGATCAGGTAATAACTTAGCACCTTCTTTGATTAAACCACGTTCATTAATCTCGTATTCAATTTGCTTAGCTCTTAAAAAGCTATATTTAGAATTTGTTGTGTAACTGCTTGTTGCTGCGTCACGAATAATCACTGGGTGAATAAACACCATTAAATTTTGTTTGTCATTTGTTGTAGAAGTTGCTTTAAACAAATGCCCTAACAAAGGGATATCACCTAATAATGGGACCTTTTGTACGCTGTCTCTAAACGAATCTTCGATCAAACCACCTAATACAATAGTTTGCTGATCTTTTGCTAACACACTAGTGCTAATTGAACGCTTATTGGTAATGAGGTCGCTTGCAACTGCAGAAGCAGAGATAGAAGATGATTCTGTTTCTATATCCAACTTAACACTATCACCTTCATTAATTTGTGGTGTTATTCTTAAAGTAATACCAACATCTTCACGCTCAATGGTTTGGAATGGGTTCACGGCTGAATCGGTTCCTGAACCTGTATTAGTAAACTGCCCAGTAATAAATGGTACGTTCTGAGCTACTACAATTTCTGCTTCTTCATTATCAAGCGTCATTAATTGTGGAGTAGATAAAATATTAGTAGCCGTATCACCCTCAAGCGCTCGCACTAGAGCAGCAAAACGATCTTTACCACTTAACTTTGCTGCACCAACAAACGCACCACTGGTAATTGCACTGATGGCACTGCCAGCATCACCGAGCACACCTGTAAGATCAATTCCACTATTCGGTAAAAGGGTTCCAAAAGCAGGTGTGGTACCAGAAGATCGATCGGTTGGCACATAAGCAAATTCAACGCCTAAATCTTTAGCTAGATTAGTTGACACTTCAGCAATTACGGCTTCAACCAATACTTGCGCGCGTCGCACATCAAGCTGATTGATAATTCTTCTTAAACTATCAAACTTTGCGGGTGAAGCAGTAATTATTAAAGCATTGGTAGTTTCATCTGCTTGGATATCTACATCTTGAGAATTTGCTGAAGCTGCCGTTCCGTTGGCACCGCCTTGTTGACCTTCAGCTTCAAATTGAGAAACACCAAGTAGAATAGGTGCAAGCTCAGAAGCTTTGGCATATTTCAAAAATACAACTTGTGCGTTACCTCCACCTTGGAGAGGAGTATCTAAATGGGCGATAAGTCCGCGAATACGTAAACGCGCGGCATTATCACCAGAAAGTAAAATACTGTTTGAACGTTCATCAGCTGCGAGGGTAGTGCCACCAGGTACTTGTCCTTGTGCATCTTGGCGGCTCATAGAATTAATTATTCTTACAACCTCTGCAGCAGATGCATGTTGCAAAGGCACAACTTCTATTTCTTGACTATCCGGCCGGTCGATACGATTAATTATTGAAATTAATCTTTGAATATTTGCTGCTCGGTCAGAAACAACTAATACATTGCTATTTGGATACGCTGCTAGGTGTCCTTGTTGTGGTACAAGTGGACGTAAAATTGGAACCATTTGTGCGGCAGGAACATGTTTGATAGGCACTACACGCGTAACAAGCTCGTCACCAGTTGCTTTGCTACTCTCGCTGCCCGTTGCAACAGGTCCTTGTTTAGCATTTACATCGGGTAGAATTTTAATAATCTCACCAACTTGCACAGCTGCATAACCATGAACTTGCAAGACAGAAAGAAATACTTGATATACCTCTTCACGATTCATTGACCGTGCAGAAACCACTGTAACTTTAGCTTTAACACGTGGATCGACAACGAAATTACGCCCTGTAGCTTCCGCAACAGTTTCTATAAAAGAACGAATATCCGCATCTTTAAGATTTAACGTCACTCCTGTTTCAGCCAATACGACGTTAAAAGTAGACACAAAAAGCATTGCACAAGCGCAAAAGGCTTTAAAAGTCTGATTCAAGTTAAACTTATTTTTCATATAGTTATGTAGCTTATACAATGTAAATATTGATTTTTTCAGCTTATCAGGATATCGCTATAACGCATAGAATATGCCTGTGGTTTATACACTAATATCTGTGTCTGCTTGATCACATATAACCCTGTGTTGTTTATTCCTTGATCAACGGGCATCTCATTAGCCTATTGGCTCATATTCTGAAATAAGGTGATTTCAGTCCCTGCGCGCATCACGATCATCTTAATTTCCGTTGCCGTCGATAATGTCTGCATTGCCTTAGGGCCTTTATTGGGTGCATCTAAGACGATGTCATTGATATTTACGACCACGTCACCTGGTTCCAAGCCAAGCTGATAAAACATATCTGTGTTTTTGCTAGGCGTAAGCTTATAACCCATAAATTTGCCATCTTCATTATTTTCAGGAATTGCGTTGATAAATTCCGTCAAACGCACAGGGTTTTTCATAATCTCTTGGCGAAATTGGCCCACTGTTTCGAAGTTAGTCTCATTTCCTGCAGGTTTAGTTTGTTGAATAGCTGCCTTAGTAGTTTTCTTTGTTTTCTTTTGATTAAATCCTTTGGCATTGGCACGAGGTAAACGCAAAGTTTCCATGCGTATATCGCGCTCTAAAATTACTCGATCAGAAAAAACAGCATGTAGTGTTGCGCCACCAGGCACATCATCACCTAATCCGTAATGCTTAATTTTATTTCCACCACTAGAAATAATGGCGTAGCCATAGTCCTTGCCTCCCGCGAGAACACCCAACAATTTTAGGTTGAGGGTGGTTTCAGGTGCATCTTTAACTTGTTTAGTAGAAGTAGCCGGGGCAGGTTTCCCCATTAGATGTAGTTGAGCAATCTTACGATCGTGATTAGTGCGTGGTTGTGGTTTTACATTGGTGTTAGTAGCGGTAGGAGTCGTTATGACTTTATTTGAGCCACTGTCAAAAAATCCTACAATTACCTTAGCCAAGGTAATTAAAATGAGTATAGCTAATGCAATGCTAACCCAGCGGGGCAGCTTCATTTCTATTTTAGGCCATAGATTGGTTAAGGTTGTAGCATCCATTCTTTATTTATTATGATCCGCTGCGTGGTTGAATGTATGTATTTAGGTTCATTTAAACTATCTAATCAATCTACTTGACAGCAAAAGCATGGTTAGCGTAACTTTCGCCGCCTCTGTTAAAGAAGAAATTCTTCAATAGGGTGTAAAACTCAAATATGTCCCCATCGTCTAGAGGCCTAGGACACTGCCCTTTCACGGCGGCAACAGGGGTTCGAATCCCCTTGGGGACGCCATAATTCTAGTTAAAAGCAGAATTATGAGCAGCTCTAAACTGACTCTTACCTCGACTCTAACTCACTCATTAAACATAGAGTTTTCTACTCTATTCAGATACTAATGCCCTGATGAGGGGTAGTAAATAGCTTATATTTGGTAGCGAAATTTCACACAGAATCAACGTCTATCTACGAATGAAAAATATATCTCGTACAGAAAATTTAAGAATTTCAATAAGCAGTTCTCTATTTAAATATTTTTAATAATAAAAAGCATCACTTAACCTCTATAACTTCATAAAATATCTAATAATATTGTTAGGAAATTACAATTTTTTTGGACATTTAGATGTCATTTACAGCAGACCACCCCCATTGGGCACACAACAATTGTGGACGAGTTTGATAAAGTCCTCAGTATAAGTAAATGTTAATATACTTAATTCAGAGAATAAGTAACCTGGGAGGGTGCGATGTCAGACACACTCGATATACAAAACATAGATCAAGAAACATTAAACAAGTGGTTTGATGAAAGACTAGAACAAAAACTTCAAGAACGTGAAGAGGCTAGAACACCTCAACTTTCACTTATTGCTACCAAAGGCACTATGGATATGGCCTATCCACCTTTTATTCTTGCCTCAACCGCAGCTGCACTAGGCTGGGATGTATCCTGCTTTTTTACATTCTATGGTTTAAATTTACTAAAAAAAGATCTTGATTTAGAAATTTCGCCGCTTGGTAATCCTGCCATGCCGATGAAAATGCCATTTGGACCTGATTGGTTTAAGAATGTGCAATGGAATATTCCTAATGCATTGAGTAGCAATATTCCTGGGTTTGAAAAATTTGCCACTTCTATGATGAAGCAAACACTAAGTAGCAAAGGTGTTGCGAGTATTCAAGAATTACGTGAATTGTCTATTGAAGCTGAAGTTAAAATGGTGGCCTGTCAAATGACCGTAGATCTATTTGGTTTCGAAAGAGAAGAATTTATTGATGAGGTAACAGACTGGGTAGGGGCTGCGTCTTTCTTACCTGAAGCACAAAAATCTGACATTTGCCTATTTATATAGATTAAAAAATTTGAAAAAAATCAATTTATTTATTTATATTTGTATCTTTTCCTGCGTCATAGTTGCATGTTCAAAAAACGTAGATGGGGAATTATTATTAAGCCGTGTAGTAAGTAAACAATTAGGTGACCAATTAAAAAGCAAACTAGTTGATACCCTTCAATCTGAGGGGCCAATTTCTGCTATTTCAGTCTGCAATATTGATGCAGTTAAAATTAGCACTGCAATATCAATCCGCAATGATCTAAAAGTAGGGCGCACATCACTCAAAATTCGAAACCCTGCAAACCAGCCAGATGCTTGGGAGACGAAACAATTGATGTGGTTTTCTTCTCAAGTGGAATCAAGTTCAGATTTAAAATCTTTAGAAATACATGAAGTGGTAGCTGAAAATAATAAAGAAGTATTTCGCTATATGAAAGCGATTCCTATGCAAGAACCTTGCATATTGTGCCATGGAAGCACGCTTGCACCGTCAGTAAAAGAAAGTATTAAGAATTTATATCCGCATGATCAAGCAACAGGGTTTGAGATAGGACAGATCAGAGGCGCGTTTACCGTTAAGATAAACTTATGATTTTAACTATTCAGTAATGACTCAATACTGCGGCTCCACTTGCTGCCATTCCTGATTATTTTGCTCTTGATCCATGTTCGGATCATAAAACGCGTCATCACTTTGAATGTATTCCCCATCTCTGTTAATCCAATATTGATCCGATCCAGAGTCTACTTGGTATTGTTCGCCGTCATATGGACTGGTAACTGTACTCTCATCGTTAATCGTATTTATTCTTTGTTGTTGCGCGCGATCACTAGCTGCATCTTGGTTACGATAAGTGCTCATAATTGAATCATTGACCGCGTCATTAGTTTCGCGATGAATTTGTTGTTGTCGGTCAAAATTTTGTTGGTTTTGTTTCATCCGTGCATTATGTTGTGACATGCTCTGATTAGACTTTTGTTGTTCACTCGTGTTGTAAGCTTGGATTTGTTTAGGATTATCTTGCGTGTTTACAATGCCATAGATTAATGCGGCTTTCGCAGATTCGAATTGTTCTGCAGGCGCCTCAAGGACTTTAAGCTGGTAGTACCAAAAAACACTACCTTGTCCATTGCTTACGGTTTCATCAACAATGACTAATACAGTATTACCATTCTCACTTTTCCATTCTGAACCTGCCGCATCAAAATACTCTTGTGACGGCATGCTTTTGTACAATTTATTGCTATAGGTTTTACTTCTTTGTGCAATTTCAGGTAGAGGGTATTGTTTTATAAATTTCATACCATGGTTAGTGAGTTGTGGCACAAGATCTTGTTCTATAATTTGTGCAGCACTGATGGGTGCGCGCATTTTCTGGCCGCTTTGTTGATATATCTGCTGCATATAAGGGTCGTCGCTGTAGGAAAAATTTCCACCTGTTCGGTAGTACACCTTTATTCCACCTGGACCAATCATGTTTGGATCGTCAGCAGTTTTTGGAACGTTCAATTTCCAGTTAACCGGCAGAGGCATGCGATGCATCTCCATGTTTCTGCTGGCATCCATAATAGACAACATTTGCAGATCTTCTGCAAATAAACATTGGCTCATAAATATAGAAAATGTTAGGACAATAAGTTTTACAATCATCATTTTATTCATACGTTTCCCCAATTATTTATAGAATAAAAAAAGGGGACATAAAGTCCCCTTTAATAATCGAGTTAGCAATAAGTTTATCCAAACATCTCTGCGGTCATATTGTTAAACCAACTATAGGCATATTGCACTTCACGGTTACGTGCGTCAGCAGAAGCATCCATTGGTGTTAAGCCACCTGCTATTTTTTCAATCTTAGATCGATCTTCTGCAAGTTTATATACTGCGACCACAGAAATTCCATAGTCTGGTGCAATTAAGCTGTAACAAGCATTAGCGTATGAGGTAGTAGGTGCATCATTACCTTGTAACATACTAATTACTGCCGCCGCGCAAGCTTTTGCTTGTGTGCTGGCCGCATATCCAGACTTTGGCATTCCGGTTGCGATACTTGCATCGCCAATTACATGAATATCTTTATGCTTCTTAGACTCGAAAGTACCTAAGTCCACAGGGCACCAACCAGAGTCATCAACTAAGTCAGAATCATGCGCAATCTTCGCAGCATGTTGCGCCGGAATAATATTCGCGACCGCAACTTTATGATCATCAAAGTCTGTGCTTACGGTCATTGCTTTAGTATCTACTGACTTCACGCCACCACCCGTGTCTGCAGCCGCTACCCATTCAATCATTTCACCATAGACATCTTTATAGCCTTGCATGAATAAACCTTGCTTAGAAAACTTATCTTTTGCATCAAGAATAAGAAGTTTAGATTTTGGCTTATGGTGTTTCAAATGGTGTGCAATTTGTGCTGCACGCTCATAAGGCCCTGGAGGACAACGGAAAGGGTTTGGAGGAGGGGCAATTACTACTAAACCACCATCATCCATATCCTCTAACTGCTTTCTAAGCAATGCTGTTTGCTTTCCAGCTATCCACGAATGTGGCATCACTTCTGCTGCCTCTTCACTGTAGCCTTCAATAGAACCAAACTTAAGCGAAATTCCTGGTGAAACTACACAACGATCAAATTCCAATGTTGTGCCGCCTGCAGTCATTACTTTGTGTGCTTCTGCATCAATCATAGTAACGGTATCTTGAACCAGTTTAATGCCGTGATCAGCCAAGTTATCGTAACCAAATTTAATCGTAGAAATATCTCGACCACCGCCTAAAACTTCATTGCTCATGAAACAAGTATGATGATCGGGTTTTGCTTCAACTACAGTTACTTCAATTGAAGAATCACCTTTAGCAATATATTTAGCGGCAATTAAGCCACCAACACCGCCACCCACCACCACAACGCGCTTACTAGCCGCGCTTGCGATAAACGGAAAACCAATTCCTGCTGTAGTTGCTGCAACAGTACCACTGGTAACTTTTAAAAAATTTCTTCTAGACAGTTTAGAACTTGCCAATTTTGAATTGTTTAATTTAGACATGTTATGACTCCTAAATACTCGGGTACTATTTTTGATTAGCATAAAATTGGATTAGATCTCTCACGGCTTCATCACCACTTGCCGCATGAGCTTCTTCCATTTGCTTTTTCATTTTCTTAGGCATATCTCGATCGCCACTGGCAAAATCAGCCATGGTGTATTCAAGATAAGGTACCCATTGACCGGCTAACACGCCAGCATCATCTTCAGCGGAACTTCCGCCATCTTCATGGCATTTCTCACAATGCGTCTCATGCAAGGCTGCACCAGCTTTTGCTTGGCCAGCATCAGCATTTTGATTCGCTCCTTCAAACGGCAAGTCAGCAAAATGCTTTGCAATGGTTTTTATTTCTGCTTCAGAATAACCTTTAGAAATTCGATTCATTACGGTAGACGTTCTAGCAAAAAATTCTACATCTTCAAGCTCTGCATCCGCTTCTATAATGGCGTCAACCTTGTCTTCGTCGTTATCATATTTATACGCCAACATTGCGGCAATGATGTATAGCTCCGACATCCCAGAAATTGTGGGTGTGGCAGGACCGGCACTAATGCCACCTGGCCCATGGCAACCCAAACATGTGTTTGAGAGCATTTCAGCGCTAGCACCTTCTGCAGCTGCGGGTGATATGAAACTTATACCAACGACAATAGTTAATAGAGTCGCGAGGATACGATGATTAAACATAGAACTTCTCCTGTCCTGGATCCATATTTGTTATTAATTTTGTAAAAGTCTTATAGAAAAACTAATTACTTTATGAAACTTTAGCACATAGAATTCACAGTATTTAGCGCTTTTCTATAGAAATATGCTGATTTAAATCAATATGCTAAGTTTTATACTCATTCCTCAGGTTCTTTCGGAACTTCATGCGCCATTCCTTTATGACAGTCTATGCATGTTTTGGTGCTACTGCCTTTAGCAATTTTCTTATGTTTTTTGCGTGCTGATCGATCTTGTTCTTTAAGATCCATTGCTGCGACAGTGTGACAAGATTTACATTCGCGAGAATCTGAAGCTTTCATCCGATCCCATACAGCATTGGCCATTTGCCACCGATGATGTTCAAATTTTTCTTCGCTATCTATCGTACCTATAATTTCATGCCAAACGTCTTTTGCCGCACGTAGTTTTGCGACTAACTTTGGACCCGTATCGTGCGGTACATGACAATCCGAGCAATTAGCGCGTACACCGTAAATATTGGAGTAATGCTTACTTTCCATCCATTCTTCTTTAACCCATTGCATAGAATGACAAGAAGTACAGAATTCAGTTTCATTAGTGGTTTCCAAAGTCATGGAAGAGGCCATCGCAAAAGCAAAGCCAACCCCTAATAAAACAAGGACAGATAATAATTTCATTAATTCTGATCCGAATTATTCAGGGAGAAAAAGAAAATTTTAAAAAACACTTTGTATTGATAGCAATTATTGTTTTAATTTGATTCATTGTGCCACTGGTGCATGCACATACCTAATTTATGTTGTCATTGTTGATATATTAAAAACTAATAAACTAATTCATAAGCAACGTAATTCAACTATCCTTAACTTTAAATAAAAATATTTTAAAGACGTAGTAAGTTTTAATATCTTAATAATATACTTTATACAAAAGATATAACTATATGTAATATATAGTTATATTAATAATTTAAGCTTACAATAAGTAAAATGAATTAGAACATAGTAATATAATAATATATTGTTATATTACTATGTTCTAATACTTAAAATAAACGCTAGATAACTAAATCTACATTACTGGCACTTAGATATAATGAAAACGATAATTCTTTTTGTATTTGGATTACTTGGTTGGTTGCTACTTACAAACTACCAAGTTGTATATTCGAAGGTAGCGAGCTTTACCCAACCTGCGCAGGAATCCGTGGAAGTAGTAGCTAACGTTGACGGAAGCATAAGTTCGGCACTAGAAGAAATCATTGAAGATGATACTTTTGAAGAAGAATTAAGTTCTGAAGATACTATAAAGGTTATGCAAGATGAGGCCGTCGAGCTTGTCGGTTCTGAAGAATCTATTGAGAAGTTAGAAATAGCAGAAGCGGCCACGACACCAGAAATTGAATCAGAAACAATTTTAGAAACTGCAGCGGAAGCAGCGCCAGAAACTAAACCAGAATTTAAAAAAGAAATTGAGCAAGAAGTAAATACAGAAACTGCTGCTAACAATACTGCTATGACAAGCCAAGTACCTGCGAACCATCCTTGGATGTCTCCACATTCAACCATGCCCATGCTTAATCAAAACATGATGAACCCAGGAATGATGCATCCTGGCATGTTTATGAACCCTATGGCGATGATGGCTCCTATGATGATGAGCATGATGGGCCCAATGATGAATCCTGCAATGATGATGAATCCAAACGCTATGATGAGTCATCCTATTAACAGTATGACTCATCCACAAAACATGAATACCATGATGATGACCATGGACCCAAAAATGATGTTTAGTATGTTTGGGCAACCCAGCAAAGAATATTTAGAAGGCGAAGTTCCAGATCAGCTCCCTGTAGTCTCCATTCCTGGAATGCCCACTCAAGCCTATCAATATTGGCCTAAAAATAAATTGTCCCCTGGCGTATCTCGCGAAGCAAAGAAAAACGCATTTCAAACGGCGATGGCGATGAGCCCGCTATCGATGCGCGACATGATGGGCATCATGGCTGAGAAAATACCCGTAGAAGAGGGCATTTCTTGGGATGACGCAGTTGAGGCGATGAAGTTACGTGCCAATGAAGTTAACTTTAAGTTTGTTGGTTCAAGTAAACTTTGGAAAGAAATTGAGGCAGTAACGGGCAAACCATCTGCAAAAGTTGAAATGTTTCGTTTTTGCGATGCAGAAGTGGCCAGAAATATTTTAGATGCGGTTCCTGAATTTATTGTGTTCTTGCCGTGCAAAATTGCTTTGCTTGAAGACGGTGAAGGTAAATTATGGGTAATGACCATGGATTGGGATGTAAGTTGGTTAGATTATTCGCAAAATCCAAATAGTCATTTAGCTAAAAGTATTCGTGAAGATGCACAACGTATTAGAGAAAACCTCCATTACATTATGGAAGGTGCTGCCACAGGCGATTTTTAAAATTAGTTCTTAATAAGTTTTAGAATTTAAATTAAATAGCGGAGAGTAATGATGTTAGGAAGAAATGAATTATTTCGATTAATAGCAATTGTTGCATGTTTAATCGTAGCGAGTACTGCAACAATACAAGCAGAAGAAAGCAATAACACCCAACCTAATATGATGGGCATGAGTTCTGCGATGCAAAAGTCAATGGACCCAAATGTCATGATGAAAATGATGAACATGATGATGGATCCCGAAAAAGCGATGTCTATGGAATCCTGCGCTGAGTGCCATGACGCGGAAACTGTTGCCCGTTATGCAAAAGACTATGGTCCAATGATGGAATCCATGAAGCCGATGATGAGCATGATGAATCCTCAAATGATGAATTCAATGATGGCCCCTATGATGGGCATGATGGCCCCTATGATGGGCATGATGAATCCTATGATGGGCATGATGAATCCTATGATGGGCTCTATGATGAACCCAATGGCGATGATGGGACCGATGATGGGCATGGGTGGAATGAGTTCAATGATGAACCCAATGGCGATGATGGGACCGATGATGGGCATGGGTGGAATGAGTTCAATGATGAACCCTATGACCATGATGAACCCAATGATGGGTGGAATGGGAATGCCAGGAGCGCAAAGCGGTAATCCAATGGGACAAATGCCAGGCGGTCAAATGATGGATCCAAAACAATACGAACAATGGTTTAGTCAGTGGACGGAAATGATGAATAATATGACGCAACATCCACAAACTAACCAATAAGCTGCTATATAAATTGGCAGCAATGAATTTAAACAAGCCATACATAGTTTTCTATGTATGGCTTTTTAGTATTTACCATTAACGCAAACACCTTTAAAGGCAGTTATATGCATTCACTACATAGTTTTACCCGATTAATCGTGATCACTAGCTGTTTATTCGCTGTCGGTATTTCATGCACACATGCAGATGAAGAAAAGAAAAACCAAACTCCTTCATCCTCTGACATGAATACCATGATGAACCCGATGATGATGGGCCAAATGAATGGAATGATGAATCCTCACATGTACATGAACATGATGGGCCCGATGATGAATCCTCATATGATGACATCGATGATGAACCCGATGATGATGGGTGGCAGTATGATGAACCCTATGATGGGCATGAACATGATGTATCCAATGATGGGCATGATGGGCCCTATGATGGGACCGATGTCAGGTGGTATGGGTATGCCAGGAATGGGTGCACATGGAAACAACGCTATGTCTCAAATGCCAGGTGGACAAATGATGGATCCAAAACAATATGAACAATGGTTTAATCAGTGGACGGAGATGATGAAAAATATGGCTCCTCAACCACAAGCTACTCAATAAACATTTTCCGTATAAGCACTGATAAAATGAATAATTATTTAGAAGATATTTTGTTTGTCGCCCCGATTGCAGCTATTTTTGCTGCTGGGATTGGTTTGTATTACATAAATAAATCAGACGAACCAGAAACATCAGCCAGTTCAATCACCTCTGTTTATAAGCATCCAACTTTATCTGGGAATACTGCTGCTTTTGCACCCGATGCTACCAAATATCAGAACTATACGATGTCTGAACCCTTTGCAGCACAAGCGCCTTTCGAATTCACGCCTGCAGCATGGTTGCAAATGATGAATAACATGATGAATAACACGCAAATGACTCAAATGATGCATCAAATGGCGGCTATGCCTACGCAAATGATGGCTCCAACCATGTGGGTAAACCCGCATGCCATGTTACCAAATGGTGTGGCAGCTCAAACCCAACAACCGATGGATCCAAAAGAGTACAAAAAATGGTACGAACAGCAATTAGAGCTACAGCAATCTGGTAGATAGATTTTAACAATCGATCAAATAGTTTTTAATTATTTAACAATCGCTTTAGTGCACATCACCAGTTGCATAGGTATAATTCGCGACTTTTACAATTAACGAGAAGACATTTTATAGATAAGCCATGGAAGAACTATCAAACCTTCATTTAGTAGCCTTGTTAGGCTTCTTAATCGCAATGGTGTTTGGTTTTGTTGGGAACAAAACACATTTCTGTTCAATGGGTGCTATCAGTGACGTCGTCAACATGGGCTCTAGAGGGCGCATGGGTGCCTGGTTTTTTGCTATTGGCATAGCCATTTTAGGGGTCCAATATCTATATTTAAGCGGACGGGTCGATATCGACGCATCCGTCTATCGTTCTCCAAATCTTTATCTTTTAAGTTATGTTTTGGGCGGTATCCTATTTGGTATTGGCATGACATTAGCCGCCGGATGCGGACAACGTAACTTAGTCAGAGTAGGCGGTGGAAATCTTAAAGCATTAATTGTGTTAATTGTTTTAGGCATTACTGCATACATGACGATGCGAGGTATTCTTGCAATTGTAAGACTTGAGTATATATATCCGATTAGCGCTGATCTCACTAATCAAGGCATAGATAACCAAGGATTGTTCAGCTACATCGGCGCATTGCTAAATATAGAAGATATTAGTTTGCTACAAAAAATTGGTGGCTTTGTAGTGGCCTTTGGGTTTATTGCTTATGCCTTCAAGCATGAAGAGTTTAGAAAAAGTTTTGATAACCTATTAGCAGGCATTGTAATTGGAGTTTGTGTTGTAGCGGCTTGGTATGTATCTGGTCACGTGGGTCAGGATGACTTTGATCCAATCACTCCGCAAGGCATGGCCTTTATTGGACCTGTAGGCAACACCATAAGTTACTTAATGACCTATACCGGTGCTGAAATTAACTTTGGTATTGCAATTGTATTTGGAATGATTTTTGGTTCGTTTATCTACGCAATCATTTCTGGCACGTTCAGAATTGAAACCTTCAGCAACAAATCTGAAATGGTAAATCATTTAGTAGGTGCGATGATGATGGGATTTGGTGGCGTACTTTCTTTTGGTTGCACAATTGGTCAAGGTGTTACAGGAATATCTACCTTAGCAATCGGTTCTTTCTTAACCTTAGCCTCTATTATTTTTGGCTGTGCGCTGACGATGAAAATTCAGTATCACATGCTAGATGAAAAAGGCTTTATGGGTGCGCTAGGAACAGGTTTAGCAGAGTTGCTAATTCCGTGGAAAAAGCAAGAAGCGTAAACGCTCCTTGCTTATATCTTAAGGTTTAAATTATTTAAACTTATTTATTAATGTACCTGGGTTTATTTGATTTGGGCTTCGCCTATACCCGATTCGCCAAGATTATCGGTCCAAGTTATTTTAACGGTGTCGCCGGCATTACCGCCTTCAAACTCAAAAGACCAATAAGGGTTTTTTGAAACCCCCGTTCCCCATTCGGCGGAGATGATCATTTCGCCATTTAACTCAGCTTTAACTTCTTTAATAAAGTGAGCAGGGATTAATTCACCCGTTTCCTTATCTTTTCGACTACCCGATTCCATAGTGTGGTACATAATAGCTTTAACGGTTGTAATGCCATCTTTTAATTTTGCTCTAATTTTCATTTCATCAGCCATTTTTCTTATCCTCTATTATACTTATGGGCTTAAACGCAGCCGCCAGCAGTTACTTTAACTGCGCTTTTGCTGGTATATAGTTTTCCATCCGCTTTAACAATTGCTACAACATTTGAAGACTCACGTAATTTAATGCGCGTAGATACAAATGGTTTAGATTTGCCATGAAAATAGAAACGAGAGATCCAAGGGCGAGGGTTCTTGTCACCCAATATACTGATCCACTCAACGTTGTCTAAATCGGTAGATACTTTTACAGGAACCGTTGCACCATTTTCAGCAATTTCAGGCGCATCCAGTGTGACGTTCCCTTCTTGCATTTCCGCATCACCAATTAGTCCTTTAAGTGCAGGTTCATATTCGGTTTCATCAAAAGCAGCGGTCGGATATTCTGCAAATGCAGACTGTAGAAAAGTGGCTTTGCCAAGAACAGCAAATACACCTGAATACAAGCTACCTTGAATAAATTTTCTTTTTGAAATATTCATGACATCCTCATCATTTATTAAAATTTGAAATATTTGTGTGTTAGCTAGCATTAAGCTAAAAACGTAGTATATGTGCTTATTTGACGATATTTTAACATGTAAGTTCCTGTTCTATTTAATAATTCAGTGGAAAATAGAATGTTAAATCATGTTAATTTAACCCTGATATTTAATTTATAGCACAATACTTGTTAATTCTGACAATTTACTAATTTCTTTATCTGCCTGATAGGGTAAATGCTCTGGGGTTCGTTTATACCGATTGATCCACACTGAGTTAAAACCATACGAAGCAGCACCGGCAATATCCCATGAATTTGAAGATACAAAACAGATCTTATTTCGAGGCAAAGCGAGCTTCTCTTCAACAAATTCATACACAGCAGGGGATGGCTTGTAGGTCTTAATTTGCTCTGTAGAGTATATTCCGTCTAATAGATTATCTAATCCAGCATTCTTTAGGGCAGAGCTTAATTTTTGTGGTGAGCCATTAGATAAAACGGCTGTAGTTTTACCTGCATCTTTCAATGCTTGTAAGACATCTTTTACATCAGGATAGCAATCTAACTTTGAATGTGCTTCAAGAATATTTTTCTTAATCGCAGCATCTTTTACACCGTACACATCGCATGCAAATTCAAGCGCGTATTTGCTAATTAAGTCGTAACTCGTATAACGATTCATTAAACTGAGTTGCGAAGAATATTGAAGACGTTTTGATCGCCATAATTTATAAATTACTAATGCATGCTCGCCAAGTTGATCTTTATATTCTTCAAATGGAAGATAAGTATCTAAGACTGCGCCGTATGCGTTAAAAACAAATGCTTTATTTTTTTCCATTATATTTATTCTGTACCAATTAATTTAAGCGTTTATTAGATTGCTAATCTGTACGCCAACTTCATCGTATAGATCACTAAACTAATTATTTATTTATAAATAAAAAAGCCCCGACAAATATACAATAATCTATCGAGGCTTTAAGGGGGAGGCTGTTCTACTCTAGTTCCGGAGAGTCAAAAACATCCCAGTGCTTCCCAGCATTTAATTTTATTTAGCTGAAGTTGCATCGGCTACAACAGGGGCTGTGTTGTACATGCCTTCAAACATTTTCTGGAAATTAGCTGGATTCATCATCCAAGCAGTGCTTTCTTGCTGCCATTTAGGATCAGCCATTTTTGCCATGGGAGCCGAATAGAATGCAGGGTTCATCATTGTAGTCATCCACTGGTTATAAAGAGCAGGATTCATGTAAGCATTCATTGTGGTTTGGTAGAACGCTGGATTCATCATTGCAGTCATCCAGTTCATATACATTTGTGGATTCATGAATTGACCCGATGCAGCCATCATCGATGCAGGGTTTGTCATGTTAGCCATGATTTCATTCCATTGCTTTGAATCCATGCCGCACTCCATCATGCTTTGTGCTGTTTGTGGATTGCTCATTAAAGCAATAATTTGCATAAATTCAGTTGGATTTGCCATTGCTGCTGCTAGGGCTTGTGGATCTGTATAGGCTTTCATTTTGCAGTCAGAAGCATTCTCAGCTATATCTTGATTTTCTGCATTATTAGCTTCACCAAAAACTACTGTAGATAAACCTACTAATAGGATTAAAGCGAAAGCTGATAGCGTGTATTTAAAAGAGATTAAAAATTTGCTCATGACTACTTACTCCGGTTAGTTTTAATATAGTATTAGTACATACTAATATAATATTATTCTAATGGAATTAAATATAACTAATCAGTAGATAAATATCCTTTAATTATCATTTAAAACAATAGGTTAAAAATAATGCATATTTCTTATGGATTCTCATCTATTCTGAAAGTTATACAAATATAACCATCAGAAGGTCTTAATTAGGTTGTATTCAATGAATAAAGCAAACATTGATAAGCTAGCAGTAGATTGACAGTAATTGCAGAGAACTTATATAGGGCGTTTATATATTCATATACAACTACGCATAATATATATTATGTTAAATATTATATATATAGGCATTACATAGGCTTAAATTCATCTTATCTAGCCTATTCTAAGAATTTCCAGCAAATTCACCATTTAATGGCTTATACACTACCAACCAATTAACTAGACATTATCCTTTAACTAAATATTGTTAGAGTTCTAGCCATGTTTAAATACTTTGCTCCAAAAGTTTTAAAGCTTCTAACTATAGTTTCTCTAGTATTAGCATTCCTTGTGCTTAGTAATATTTATACTTACAAACGCCTGGTAGCTGAAAAACCTATCGCACAGCTAACATTTACTCCTGTCAGTATTCAAGAATTTGACGCAACACTAAGATTAGGTAATTTCTGTGAAGAAAGTATTTATAGAATTTATGGAGATGAATGGCGCATCGATTCACAGTTTCTAAAATGGAAATCATGGGCTACTTTGTTTGGTTTAAATGCCATGTATAGAATTGACAGACTATCAGGACGCTATTCTAAAATAGAGGATGAAAAAACAAAGAATCATAGTGCCCATGATCTAAAAACTACCTCTACACTAGACTTAGCCAAGGTGGCAGATCGTTATAAAAATAAATTTCCCCCCGTGGATACGGTATACGGCAGCTCTGCTTATAAAAATATGAAGCCCAATACTTTATATACTGTATTTGTTACACAGTCTGGTATTTTGATCCGTGAGCAAGATCTTTCAACTATTACTCCACAAAATGAATGTGTCGTTGGAAAATCACAATGGAAAGATACCATTGTTGGCCTAGATCAGAAGTTAGTTAGTCTAGTAGGCTCAATTAAGTAGTTAGACTAGTATTTTCCAACCACATCAAAGAACCAACCATCACTCTCATAATCTTGATCCGTTAGATCATCATCAAAGTCTGTAAAGTTATATCCTGCACCTACTTTGAAGTTATTGCCTATATGGCCATAGGCGCCCACTAGGAACCCAAGTTTATCATTGTCCTCAGATTCAGCTTCTAACCAGCGATATTCAATTAACGCATCCCACTTCTTAATGAAATGATAGCGTGATCGTATAACGGCTAAATGCGCACCAGACTCAAACCATTCGCCAGAACCGCGAGAAAAGCGCACATCCCCTTCACGATGAGCATATTTGGCACCTACTTCCCATTTCTGATTTAGATCATATAGGCCTTCAAGTGAGAAAATATGACTTCGCTCATCAGTAGTTGAATCCTCTTGCCCACTCGTTCCCAAATCATATAGGTAGGTATATTTCCCCAGCACATTTAAGCGATCGTCAAATGCAGGTCTATAAGCAAAGCCTAAATCAAATTCTGCGTACTTTGCTTCATCATTTTTATTGCGATCGCTATGTGTGGCAGATAAATCTAATTTACCAAGCAACCTTAGGCTTTCACTCTTTTGCCATTCAACCGTGTTACTGGTTACCCACTGGCTATTATCCAGATCTGATGTTTGATCATCATCTTCACGATATTCAAGTACTGTTCCAAATCGAACTGAATCATTCTTAAATCTTGCGCCAATGGTAGCGGCGCGCCTATCTACGTCGCCTGTACTGAGCTCTACATCATTGGTTTGCAATGATGCGCTTAAACGCCATTCTTCTGTTACATCATAATCAAGACCATACGTGCGTCCAATGCTTTGCTCGTCATCCCCTTCCCCAAACTGACTTTCGGAATATATTTGCAAACCGTTTTGTAACTTTCGCTTTGTTCCGAAGGTATATTTATTTGCTCCACTATCTGTACGATCTGGATCAACTGCATAACTTCCATAAAGCTCTAAGCCGCTTGCCGTGGTGTAATTGGTTCCAACTTGTGTCGCAGCACCTTCACCAAAACCAGCATTAATACTGATATTTGAATTGGGTGTTACCGCATACTCACCACCTAGAATAAATGCTTCGCCACGATCACCTGTAAAGACCTCGCCTTTTAATGCAAGTTTGGAAGTAACTTGTCTGCTTGCGCCTACTGTGAAACCTGCATTGTCTTGATATTCGCCACTATCACTCAAAACAAGTTGCCCAGTTGTATACAGCTCTGTTTCACGGTTGAATTTGTAACGCAAACCTAGGCCACCTAATGTTGCTTTACTATTACCAAACGTATCATCGTCTTCGTCTTCATGACGTAATTCAGCACCTACCGTTAAGCGATCCGATAATGAATAATCTGCCTGAATACTCGCAGTGGTTAATTCATTAATACTTTCTTTATCAAGATTCGTAATTCGTGTGCTCAATGTTAAGTTTTGTGTGGCACGATATTCACCCTCTAAACCAATATCACTGGTTTCAATTCCATCATCGATTCTTGCTGTAGATGAAAATCCAGCGTCACGATCTTTCCACCAAGCCATGAGATAACCTTCATGCTCATTGTCTGTCATTTCAGCAAAGTTAGCGCGGGCTTCAATACCATACGCTTCTGCTTTACTATCTTGGTCATCAACCGTAGCTTGTTGACCGAAACTAATACCGCCGTTATTAGATATCAGGCTTTGGCTCGTTTGTATCGCATCGCTTTCTGCATACTCGAGCTTAATGTACGTGCCCTTACCTGCTTTCAATGTTACATCAGCACCCTTCAACTCATAATCTTCACCATCACGCTCTTCACTGACATAGGTTCCACCAAGGCCTATATATTTGTTCAACCAAGCCTTACCACGAAGGCCTGCCGTAACATCATCTGCATCAAAACTATCCGGGTTGTATTCATAATCTACCAATAAGAATACATCGTCACCTTCAAGTGGCTCATCACGAATTATTGATGGGCCATTACCAAAATCCACTTGAGTTAACGGACGGGTAAGAATAACGCGACCTTGTAGGTAGTCAATGTCGTAATCTTCACCTTGCGTTAACGTAATATTTTCTGTGACCTGTTCCGTGTCACGATTTCGCACTTCCACCCATATTTTTTCAGAACCTTGCACGACCTCAGTATTTCTTAAGTAGTAAAGTGATCCACCAGTCGCTATAAATTCATTATGGGCTGCAACATTTTGTGCCTGCGATGCAAATGCATGAATTTCATGCTTATGATCACCAAAATCAGTTGTGTTTATATTTCGGTGCTCTACTTTGGCTCCATATAAACTACGATTGTATTGCGCAAACTCTGTTCCTGTAATATCGGTATTGTAGTTACCCCACAACGCCATACTCTTATCCCAATCCACACGAAGATAGAACATTCCTTGGCTATCGGTATCATCAATTGTGATCGAATCATCCCCATACACTGCATAGTATTGATCAGGATCTAATTGGCGGAATATGCGGCTAGGATCTTCATCATCTAAACGATCACCTAAATTATGTAATTCATCTTCGGTGGTATCCAATTGGGCTGTGATTAAGTATTTACCCTTTACCTTGCCTTTCAGATAGAACGCTAAGCGGCCATCAATCCAAACATCTTCATCAAAGTGATCATCTTCACCCAGTGCTTCTACGCTACCAGACAAATTATTTTCACCCACTGTGAGATTGGCTAACCCGACCATAAAGAAGTGCTCTCCCGTTACATCGACACTCAGGTCACGATCCATGGTTTCATCAATTCCATCACTCACATTTATAGCAAATGTATGCGTTCCAGTAGGTAGATGCTGTTCAGTAGCAAAAGTGCCTTTATGAGAAATTGATACCATTAAGTCGCCAACTTTCAACACATGGCTTCTATTGATTCCACTTCCATTAATACGCACACGTGAGCCATGAATTGGAATTCTTTGATTATTAAGACTTGATTTTCCAATCAAACCATTAGCAATTTGAATACGTTGCTCTTCGGTTAAAGGTTCGAATCCGTTTAGATTGTCATCTATAACCGCAATACGTTTTGGAACGGTTTCATCCATTCTATTTTCTGCATCGTATACACGCAGCACGTACCAAAGTGATTTTTCTAACAAAATTCCTTGATTAAAACTGAGTGTATGAATTTGTAGGAAATTATTTCTATCACCTTTAATCGTTGCAATGGGATTTATTAAATCAAAATCAGAATCGTTATAAACATCCACTTCCCATCTCTTTAAAAATGCTAGGTAGTTGCTGTAGCTGTTGAATGTTACCGGAGATGAAGTGCCATTCTCATTTATGCTTACGGCACTATGAAATTGAATATCAAGTCTTGGATCTACTTTAGATGGATCTTCTACCACCCACACTCTTCCACCACGCGGTAGCTGTACATCACTTCTTCCAGCCGCAACTCGTTCACTAATCGTTTTGGTAGTCCGCTTTATTACTTTTTCATCATATAGTACGTTTATCTCTACTCTTCTATTTTGTGCCATACCGGCTAATGTATTATTAGTAGCGATAGGGTCATCTGGCCCGCGACCAGATATTTCTATGCTGCTGCGATTTATGTTTAATGCTTCACTTAATTCATTTGCTACTTGATCGGCTCTAGCGTTAGACAAACCATAGTTGTCTGAAAATTTTGCAGCAGTTCGTTCCGATAATCGCTGTATATCGGTATGCCCAATAACACTTATTCTTACATTATCTTTGCTAGACAAACTATTTATCGCGCGTTGCAGCTGTTTAATATAACTATCAGGAATGTCCGCTTTACCCGATTCAAAATGAACTGGGTCAACGATGCCCGTAAGCTCGCGCGTTTCAATCACTTCTTCTTCTCGCACTACTTCACGTTCTTTCATTAATTTTTTATAGACAGGATCTTGCTTAGGTAATTTCACCCCAAAATTAATCTTACTCATCAATCCTTGAGTAATTCTCAATACTCTAGGATTTTCAGTTGTAAACTCAGAACCCTCAGGAAGAGTTGATGGGTCTGCTTTAAGTATGAAGTTACGCCCTCTTTCCCATCTTCCACCATCAATGTCTGCCAAGTGATAACGGCCGTATTCATCGGTTTCAACCAACAATCCTTCAACAGTTGCTAAACGAACGCCAGGAATTCCTGTCTCGTGAATTCCATAGTTGGTAATGATGAGGTCCATACTTCCATTACGAATGGACGAGCTTATGCGCAGATCTTGTGCCGTTAAACCTTTAGATTTTTTGCCAACATGTTGTTCAGTTACCTTACCCGTATGATCAACTAATAAAATGGTACCTTCGTCCGTTGTTATTTTCACTGGTACAGATTTATCTGCAGGAAGTGCAACCGATATACTCGCTTGATGATCCTCAATTGGGTCTGTGTGATCAGCACGACCCGTTAAACTTTCTACTTGTTGACCTATTCCTTCATCACCTTGTACTTTTACAACAATATTGGTTGCATTAGCATTATCTTGCCAGCCATCTTCATCACGATCCGCATAAACTTTACCAATGATTGTAGCTTTTTCTAAAATAGGATCTTGAGACACCTGCACTGAAGCTTGAGTGGTATTACATAATGGAATTCTATTTTCATTAAAACACTGTGCAATATTTTCGTATGTGCCTTCAACCACTCCAGAACTTACTTGTAAGAAATAACGAACTAATAATTCTTCACCAATTGCGAAGTCTATGTCTTCAAAAGTTATTGGATCTGTACCTGTCACGACCGCACTTGTAACTACATCATCACCTGTGTCGAGTACACCATCCGTTCCAGCGCGAATCAGAACCGCAGATCCATCTACGTAGCTAAAGCCGCCAGGTATATTATCCTCTATATCTATATCCGTTAGCGGAACCGGTAACGTGGCTCTAGCGCGTATTTCATATTGCGCTAAACTTCCTATCGTGACTGATTCATCTGCAGCTATTTTTCGCAATTGAATTACGGTCGTTGCACAATTAGTTACAGGTATATTATTGTTTAGCATCAGTTGATCTCCTGGATCAATCGTAAATGTGTCATACCATGGGGTATTAGCACCAACCGTAAAGTCTGCTAAAAATCCAGATGTACCGAGTTCATCACTACCAATTATTAATGGTGGACCCGCTACTATTGGATCAATTGGTGTAGGATTTACAGGCCTAGTTACGCTTAATATAGTCCCAGGCGGAGGTGTAACGGTCATTGTATACAAAGTGCCTACAGCAACCGGTAAAAAATCTACTTGGTACTCTCCGGTAGAGCCATCTGCACCTACGTTAACGATACCACCAGCAAAAGCGATTGAACCACCAGTTAATATTTGTCCCGTATCTTCACAGTAGAAAAACCCAGTAGGATCCACTAATGGTGATATAAAAGCATTGTCTTCATCATCTTCACTTTGATCGCCATCATCATTGTCTGGAGTCGAGTCCGGATCCAGTTGATCACTGGCACTGACTTGTGCGGTGTTTAAGTATTCATTTGCCGTGCCGGTGGGTGTAAGTACATCCGCCGTAAACGTTACGGTCGCACTCTCGTTGACCGCGATGTTGGCAATCGACCAGTTGATGGTGTTGCCGGTGGCGACTCCTGCGTTACTAATGTTGGCAATGTTGTTGTAGCCGGCAGGTACCACATCACTGATGCCTACATTGGTGGCGGCATCCGGGCCGGCGTTGGCTACATTAATCGTGAAGGTTACGGTGTCGCCTACATTCGGGGTCGCGTTGTTAACATCTTTGGTCAATGATAGATCCGCACTGCCTTGACCCACGTTCGGCACCACCACCGCATTGTCTTCATCATCTTCACTTTGATCGCCATCATCATTGCCTGGAGTCGAGTCCGGATCCAGTTGATCACTGGCACTGACTTGTGCGGTGTTTAAGTATTCATTTGCCGTGCCGGTGGGTGTAAGTACATCCGCCGTAAACGTTACGGTCGCACTCTCGTTGACCGCGATGTTGGCAATCGACCAGTTGATGGTGTTGCCGGTGGCGACTCCTGCGTTACTAATGTTGGCAATGTTGTTGTAGCCGGCAGGTACCACATCACTGATGCCTACATTGGTGGCGGCATCCGGGCCGGCGTTGGCTACATTAATCGTGAAGGTTACGGTGTCGCCTACATTCGGGGTCGCGTTGTTAACATCTTTGGTCAATGATAGATCCGCACTGCCTTGACCCACGTTCGGCACCACCACCGCATTGTCTTCATCATCTTCACTTTGATCGCCATCATCATTGCCTGGAGTCGAGTCCGGATCCAGTTGATCACTGGCACTGACTTGTGCGGTGTTTAAGTATTCATTTGCCGTGCCGGTGGGTGTAAGTACATCCGCCGTAAACGTTACGGTCGCACTCTCGTTGACCGCGATGTTGGCAATCGACCAGTTGATGGTGTTGCCGGTGGCGACTCCTGCGTTACTAATGTTGGCAATGTTGTTGTAGCCGGCAGGTACCACATCACTGATGCCTACATTGGTGGCGGCATCCGGGCCATCATTGTTGATTGTAATGGTGAAGGTTACCTGTTCACCTACCCAAGGCTGGGAATTATCCTCACTCTTATGAAGTGATAGATCGGCAACTTGATCACATATATTAGTGTCAGGAACAACCGTTGCATAATCTTCGTCATCTTCACTTTGATCGCCATCATCATTGTTTGGTGTGGAGTCCGGGTCTGGCTTATTACTATAGGTTACTTGGGCTACATTTTTATACTGATCAATCGCTTTGCAGTCAGGCGTGTTAACTTTTGCATAGAATATAAATGTTTGAGACTCGTAAGCATCTATCCATTGTCCTTTCCAGGTAATAGCATTTCCACTTAACGTTCCGCCATTATTTATATGATTAATATGGCTGTAACCACTTGGCACAACATCTTCAATCGAATAATCTGCACCTTTTGGCCCTGCGTTATTAACGGTGATAGTAAATGTAACTACCTCGCCTATTTTTGGTGTGTGATTATTTACAGTCTTATGAAGTGATAAATCTGCCAGGTAGTATTTACTATTGCTAGCTACTAGTTGCCCTGTTTTAGTTGGCCACGGACTAGCATCGTTGATATACACCAACGATTGCTCTAATTCTTTTTCCACTGACCAGTTTACTAATTGAGTCTTGTTATGAGACCAAACATTAGTAACAGCAAATACTGTTATTAACGCCAATAGCAAACGAGAAACGAACAGCATCGCTCTCATTCTTCCCTTCCTGAATTTTCTTATATTTATTTATTTTTGTGGATTTATATCCACTTATAATAAGTACATGATAATTTACTTTATCTGTTAATAACAATTAGATTTATGTAAAAGTTTGAAACAAGCTGCAACATTAGCTAGCAAACATAAGTCACTAATTACTAACATTTAAACAAATGGGCAAAAAATAAACGATTAGAAAATAAAGGAATTAATAAACAATAGATAGGTTAAGGATATTTAGATGAGCAGAAATTTAACGCATAAAGTCAGAGCAATATTTTAGAACATGCATTCATAAATAAAATAATTAATTAACTCATTTTTATTAATGTTAATCCATTCTAAATAAATTTATTTAATCAAATTCCTTTAAATATGATTTCGCTAAGAAAAGTGTACTCATTAAAAGGAACAGCAAGGAACTAAGAAAGAAATTATCTCTGTTTTTCAAAACACATTCGCAGTACATGACTGTAGCAGCTCAATCCAAAATATATTCCTGTGGTAACTACTACGAATGTTAAAGCTTCAGCAGCCTGTAACCAGGCTACTGAAGTAACATTAATTTATATTTAGAATTTATAAACAGCTTGTAGGCTAAGAATATTAACATTCGGATCTTCATACTCGCCAACTAGATTACTAGTTGCCATATCACCTGCAATTGGGGTTGCAAGATTTACTTCAGCATCATCTATTAATATATGTGTGTATCCCACATCTAACTGTAGATGATCGTTTGGATGATAACTTGCGCCAATTGCAAACCAATTTCTGTCTTCGTCCGGAATTCGAGGAGTTCGATCACGATCATTTGTTGGCGATTCATCAAACATATAACCTGCGCGGAATGTCCATTTATCAGAGTAGAAATAGTCCACTCCAATATTTGCTGAGTAAACGTTATCCCAATTTAGCTCAAGAGTAGAATCTGGTAGCCCATCTGTTTGAATAACAATTTCTTGAAGTCTATTCCAACGAGTCCATCGAAAACCAAGAGACAAGCCCCATTTATTTATTTCTTTATAAATTCCTGCATGTATTGTTTCTGGTAGTGTCGCTCTTGCAGAAACATCGGCTGAGAAGTTTCCTCCTAATGTTGGCACTCCCGTAATATCGTTCTCATCTCCATCTAACTTATGAGCGATCTTGGATCTGTATCCAATTCCGGCACGAAAAGTAGGATCTGGATGATACATAAATCCAATATTCCATCCATAAGACCAATCATCTCCTTTAACTTCACTAAAACCATCTGCGCTTGCTGGGAATGGTGGAGCAGGTGGAACTGCCGGGCCATTCGATAGCGCCTGACTTAATGTAGCTTTAGCATACTCAGCTACTAGTCCTGCGCCAATTGAAAATGAGTCCGAAACTTTATATGCAAGTGAAGGATTTATGTTAACTGTAAGCAAATCAGATTCTTTAGCTTGGTATCTTCCCACCCAATCACGATCATAATCTGTTGCGAGACCAAAAGGCGCTGTAATTGAAAACCCATATACTATTCTATCCGTTAAATCCATTTTGAAATATAAATTTGGGACCACTCCAAATGTAGCACCATCATCGTTAGATCCTCCATTTGGCGAAAGAACCGGTATACCAAATCCTCTAAAATCTAAATTGGTTGCTCCATCATCAGTAGAAAACCTAGATTTACCATCAATCAAATAACCCGATACCTGAATTTGAGTGCCCTCTTTCAAGGTCAAACCAGCTGGGTTATAAAAGGCATTCGAAAGATCGTCGTTGATGACACCAAATCCAGCAAAAGCACGCCCTAGACCAGTTCCGCTTTGCTCACTAATTTGAAAACCTGCACTAAATGCAGTGGATGACATTATTAAAACAAGAATGGAAATAAGATAATAATTGGCTTTATGCAGCAATTGAGTTATGGCTCTCATATACTCCTCCGTATGGATAAGCTAAATCTTTATTATTGACTTACAGACTTATTAGCTAGCTCTATTGTAACAAAATTTAGACATAGACATAATTTTATATTCTATGAATTATCAATGATTTAACATGTTAATCGTAAAATTTACACATATTAACTGTTAAGTATTTTTTTATAATTATGCGCAAACTATCTATCATAATTCCGGTGTTAAATGAGGAGCCATTCTTTTCTAAACAGCAAAATTACTTAAAATCTTTTTCAAAGTTAGGACATGAAATTATTGTAGTAGATGGCGGCAGCACCGATGGATCAATTGCAACAGCAAAAAAACTTGGTTGCAAATGCTTAATCACAAAAGCTTCACGTGGCTTTCAGCTGCATGCTGGTGCAAATGCAAGCTCAAATGATATTCTTGTATTTTTACATGCGGATACCATATTGCCACAAACAGCGATAGACGATATTGAAACGTCGTTCAAAAACACAAATGCAAGCTGGGGACGATTTAAAGTTGCCTTCGACAATGAAAAACTAATATTTAAAATTATCGCATGGTTCATGAATAATCGTAGTTGTATCACAGGCATTGCAACAGGTGATCACACGCTTTTTATAAAACGTGGAACTTATTTTGACAGTGGTGGCTTTTCAGACATATCAATCATGGAAGACATTGAGTTATGCAAGCGATTAAAGAAGTACTCTAACCCGTTGTGCCTGATGAGATCTGTAATTACTTCGAGTAGAAAATGGGAAAAACACGGAATTATAAAAACTATCTTATTGATGTGGCGTCTTCGATTACGTTATTTCTTAGGTACTTCTGCAGATAAATTAGCTAAAGAATATTATTCATAAATGAATAAAGAAAATATTATTATATGTTTTTGCAAGCACCCTGAGCCTGGATTAGTGAAATCTAGACTGGCCAAAGATATAGGTGATAAATACGCAGCAGAAATCTATAAACTATTACTTGATGAAACCTTAAAATCTATCTTTAACATTGGAGCCGAAGTTTATTTATACTGCTATCCAAATGCAGACCATCCAATTCTCCAGCAATATAAAAATAAATATGGACTTACTTTAAAGCAACAGTGTGATGGCGATTTAGGCATGAAGATGTTTCACGCTATAACTAATCATTTAAATGGAAATAACAATGTAGTACTGGTTGGCTCAGACTGTCTTGAGATAAATGCCAGCTATATTCAAAACACATTTGAATCACTGAATTTAGGTAATGAAATTGTATTAGGCCCGGCAATTGATGGCGGCTATGCATTAATTGGCGCTACGAACCTTAACATTTCAATTTTTCAAGATATTGCTTGGAGTTCAAATGAAGTTTTAAAGCAGACGGTAGAAAAAATAAATGAATTAAATTGGAAGTATAGTTGCCTTAATAAAGTAAGAGATTTAGATACTTTAGGAGATTTCCAATACTTTTCTACACACAATGATTATCAGGACTTCTTCAAACGCTTAAGTTCACTAATGCACTAACTAGCAATAGCGATACTCTCAAATTCAGCAACAGACTCAACTGCCGTATCAATCACCTCTAAGCCTGCATCTTTTGCATATATATGTTCACTTAAATAACGCCGCCAGGCTCTCGCTCCAGGTAATCCGTTAAACAATCCAAATATATGCTGTGCAAGTATTTTTAGTGGCACACCATTATCTAATTCTGATTGAATATAAATCTTGTATTGATCTAACACATCAAAACGAGACTTTGTACTTGCTGGAGTATTGAAAATTATTTCATCAATGTCGGACAAAAAATAGGGGTTGTCATACACTTCTCTTCCTACCATCACGCCATCAAGCTCATTTAAATGGCTTAATATTTCTGTTTTATTTTTTAAACCACCATTCAGAATGAATGTTAACTCAGGATAGTCGTGTTTGAGTTGATAAACATATTCATAATGAAGTGGAGGGACTGTTCTATTTTGTCTTGGACTCAGTCCTGATAGATGGGCTTTGCGTGCATGCACAATGATTGTCTTACAACCTGCTAGTGCAATTTTCTCAACAAACTGCTGCAGAAATTCATAACTATCTTGATTATCCACACCGATTCGAGTTTTAACTGTGATAGCTGTACTGGCAACTTCTTGCATAGATTTAATGCAATTTGAAACAATATCTGGCTCCAACATTAAACAAGCGCCAAATTTGCCTGCTTGCACTCTATCACTAGGGCAACCAACATTTATATTTACTTCGTTGAACTTATATTCCGCTGCTAGTTCAGCACATTTCGCCATATCAGATGGGTTGCTACCCCCTAGCTGTAATGCAACTGGGTTTTCTTCCTTATGCAGCTTAAGCCATCGATCGCGGTCACCATAAATAAGTGCACCTGTGGTAATCATTTCGGTATAAAGCAAACATCGTTTAGATAGAAGGCGCGCTAAATAGCGAAAGTGTCTATCTGTGCAATGCAGCATTGGTGCAACAGAAAACTTGTGAGAATCTTCCATATTACTGTTGGTTTGTATAACGTTTTTGCAAAAACTCAACCACCGCACGCAATCCCATAGCTTCGCCTCCATTTGGGCGCCCTGCTCTGGCACGCATGTTATACGCCATAACATCAAAGTGAATCCATTTTGTTTCGGGAGGAACAAATTCTTTTAAATACAGTGCTGCGGTAATCGCCCCACCATATCCACTTGCGGCACTATTAACGATATCGGCTATATCGCTATTCAACATATATCGATATGACTGATGTAATGGCAGTTGCCATATCGGGTCATTAACTATCTCAGAGGCATGCATTAAATCTGCTGCTGAAGAATCATCGTTTGTGAAAAATGCTGGCACTTCAGTTCCAAGTGCAACTCTAGCTGCTCCCGTTAAAGTTGCAAAATCTATCAACAAATCAGGTTTGCTCTCTACTGCTTTGGTTATGGCATCACAAAGAATCAATCTTCCTTCTGCATCAGTATTATCTATTTCAATTGTCTTACCACTTCTTGAGGTGAGTACATCACCCGGTCTAAATGCATCTCCTGAAATAGCATTTTCAACTGCCGGAATTAACACCTGTAGTTGGATTGGTAGTTTTAATCGCATAACTGCTAAAGCGATTCCTGCTGCATGGGCTGCGCCACCCATATCTTTTTTCATTAGTCGCATACCCTGAGCAGATTTTATATCTAAACCACCACTATCAAATGACACTCCCTTACCTATTAAACTAACTCTAGGATGCTGTGGGTCGCCCCAGATAAATTCTATTAATCGCGGTTCGTGCGCACTTGCACGACCTACAGCATGAATAACAGGATAATTTTCTGTAATTAAATTGTCCCCAATACATTCAGATATTTTTAAACCAAATTCTTGTGCGATAGATTCGCATTCTTTCGATATGTGTTGCGGCATCATATCTGAGGCAGGAGCATTCACCATATCGCGTACCACTGTCACCGCTTGTATGATTGCGGTTAATTGATTTATATCTATTGCTCCATCTATATGCAATTTACAAAGTTTATCTTGACCTTTTTTGTATTCTATATATTGATATGCGCCCAAGCCCCAACCTAAATAAAGTTGTTCATTATCTTTATGTGATGAATTAATGTGATACTTGCCAGCAGGCAATTGTTTAGCACATAGCCCTAAACACCACATTAAATTCTCAATTTCCGCAATAACTAAAACTTTTTCCAAAGACCCTTGCATATTTGGTATGCGCAACACATTGCTTGCCTTAGCTTTGAATTGAGAAGCTTCGATCCAATTTTGCAGATATTTAGATTGATTTTTCTTCCAGGCTGAAAACTCTGACTTGAGTACGACATCAATCGGAATACTGTTAGTATCTTCATCCGTGTAAAAATACTGCATTAAATCTGTATTAGACATTAGCTTCCTTTTGCTTTTCGACTACGCATAAAATTATGACTGAAAATGCTCTTAGTATTGATGGACTAGGTAAAGTTTATAAGAATAAGGTGGTTGCCTTAGATAATATAGATCTCAACGTGAGAATGGGAGACTTCTTCGCTTTATTAGGCCCAAACGGTGCTGGCAAATCTACTTTAATAGGTATTTTAACATCCTTAATCAATAAAACTGCTGGCAAGGTTCAGATCATGGGATACGATATTGATACGCAATTTTCCCAAGCTAAAAGCCAGATCGGTTTAGTCCCCCAAGAATTCAATTTTAATAGTTTTGAGCCCTTGATAGAAATTATTAAAAGCCAAGCAGGCTATTATGGCTTAGACAGAAAAACGGCGGTCGATGCCGCTGAAGATTGCCTGGATAAATTGGGCTTGTGGGATAAACGCAAGAGCACGCCACGAGAACTCTCTGGGGGGATGAAGCGTAGGCTGATGATAGCGCGCGCTCTGGTGCACGACCCAAAATTACTTATTCTAGATGAACCTACTGCAGGAGTTGATATAGAGATACGCCGCTCAATGTGGAAACTCTTAAGACAAATAAATAGCGAAGGGAAAACTATAATTTTAACAACGCACTATCTAGAGGAAGCAGAAAATCTTTGCAAAAACATTGCAATCATAGATCATGGAAAAATAATCGTCGATGCAAGCATGCGTAATTTACTAGAAAAAATAAGCGAAGAAAGTTTTATTCTCTATCTGCAACATCCATTAACAACTCAGCCAAAGTTAGAAAAATATCAATTTGAAATAATTGATGATAAAACACTCGAAATAACACTAACTGATAATAAAACTTTATATGAGTTATTTAGCATATTGAATGGACAAGGCATCACTATATTAAGTATCAGAAATAAATCTAATCGGCTTGAAGAATTATTTCTAAAGCTTACCGAAAGTCAAAGCAATTAATTTCTTATGCCCTTCAATCAACAATTAATTGCGTTACGCACTATCGTAGTTAAAGAAATTAGACGTTTCTTGAGGATATGGGTTCAGACTATATTTCCATCTGCTATTACTATGACTTTGTATTTCATCATTATGGGAAAATTCATAGGCTCACAAATTAATGACATTAGCGGCTATTCGTATATCGAGTTTATCGCGCCTGGTTTAATCATGATGAGCATCATTACAAACTCATATGCCAACTCAGTTTCATCATTTTATAGCGCTAAATTTCAACGCCATATTGAAGAGATGTTGGTCTCGCCAATGCCAAACTACATTATCATCATTGGTTTCATGCTCGGCGGCATTGCTAGAGGTGTACTCGTTGGTGTAGCTGTTACAATCGTTGCGCTATTTTTTACACAGTTGCAGATATTAAATATAAGCTTAGTTATTGTGACAACTATACTCACTTCTGCGCTTTTTTCTTTAGCAGGAATAATTAACGGTGTCTTTGCAAATAGCTTTGATGATATTTCAATTATTCCTACTTTTGTGCTTACTCCACTCACCTACCTAGGTGGAGTATTTTTTAGTGTAGGAATGTTGCCAAATTTTTGGCAAAACGTATCACTAGCCAACCCTATTCTATATATGGTGAACAGCTTTAGATTCGGAATATTAGGGATTACGGACGTTAATCTAACAACCTCTATGGCTGTAATGATAGGTTTTTTAATTGTTTTGTTTTCAGTGTGCCTTTACTTGCTCAACAAAGGTATAGGGATAAGAAGCTAAATTACTTATTTGCAGCAACTGGACCACTAATCAGCGTGTCTTCTACCGAGACAATTGTGTCTGATGCATTTGTTACATTAGGCATATCAAAAACTGGGTCATGCACATATTCATCAGCATCCTTTTGAAACATCAGCTTATATGGGCCAAATGAAATTTTGTCACCATCTTTTAGTACACATTTGTGAACACGTTTGCCATTCACAAACGACCCATTGGTGCTCGCAATATCTTCGATAAAGTAGTTGTTTTGAAATCGTATAACCTTTGCATGGTGGCCACTTACCATTTCATCTGATAAACGAATATCATTTGTGCCAATTCTACCTAGTGTAGTTTCATCATCTTTTAATTCATATTCGCGCACTTCATTCTCATGCATTAGATCGATTAATTTTGCTGGGGTATCAAAATTAACTGCATTAGTGGGCTTGTTCTTAAGTGCTTTAATGCCTACTCGCTCATTGTATGGCACCCATTGTAATTCATTTACCGCCTCTTCTACGATTTTTGCAGTTATGGTTTTTTTATTCTCCACAAAAGCACAAATTAGTGCAGTATCGCAAAGTGAATTAATTAATCTTGGAATGCCACCTGTATATCTATATATAATAGCTATGCATTCTTCTTTTATTATTTTTGGCAAACTACCAGATTTATTTTTAATAAGCCCCGCCACTTCTAATCTATGATCTATATAATTAGGTATGTCGTTCTCTTCGAGCGCTGCCAAGTGAAATCTAAAACGTATTCTTTGAGAAAGCTGTTCCATTCCAGGCGCATCGAGTAGATGTTTTAGCTCAGGCTGTCCTACTAAAATCAAATTTAAGATTCTATCTTCATCTGTTTCCATGCCTGTTAACATACGAAGCTCTTCGAGTACCCGCTTACCTAAATTCTGCGCTTCATCTACAATCAAAATAACTTGTCTGCCTTCAGCATATTGCTCAAGCAAAAAGTTATTTAGCATACTAATAAGTTCCACTTTACCAGCACTGAATGGATTCAAACCAAACTCATGTAATATCGCTTGGAAAAATTCAATTTCGTTTAGCTGAGTCTGATAAATACGAGCAATCAATACACTTTCATCAACACTTCGAAGTAACTGTTGAATGAGTGTTGTTTTACCCGAACCAATTTCTCCCGTGATGACTACAAAACCATCACGATTCCATACTGTATATTCCATATAAGACTTAGCACGGTTATGCGCTTTACTTAAATAAAGAAAGTCTGCATCTGGCGTTAGCTGGAAAGGCTGCTGCTCTAGCCCAAAGTGTTGTAAATACATCTTAGTATTGTCTCAAAAAATGATGGAAATTCCGTAAATCTCTAAATTAAATACGATTTATTACTTATCTATTTAATTACAAATTATAGGGCTAATATGCAACACGCTTAGGGATGCAATTCACAAAATATCCAATATATACGCCAACCAGAGGGATTATTGAAGTCTTTAGATCTAGTTCACGGTTATACGATATAAATAAACGGTAAAGTTACTATTAGTAAATTAGTTGTATTTTCGAAGTATATTATCATGGAAGATCAAGTAGAAGAAAAGCCAAACAATCGAGTCAATGCAGGGCGAGGTGTTGTAGAAACCACGAATTCAAATTCAAATAAAAATACCACCCCAAATCAAGAAGATGATAAAGATCGTCCAGATGATCGAGCACGCAAAGCTGGTTATTGATAGCTGTTAACAATTCACGCCGCAAGGTGCTGAACATTCATCTTCATTCCATATTTAGGCCGCATTGTAGTTGCGGCATGTTTCTCAACTTTATGTCCATCACATAAAGTCAAGTTGTACCGCTGTGCGATAAGCGCAACTACTAGTTTACTTTGCATCAATGCCATGTACGACCCTATGCAATTACGGTGTCCAGCAGCGAAGGGAATATATGCAAAACGAGATCGACCCACCGTGCGTTGCTTATCGAATCGACTTGGATCAAACGTATGTGGATCATCCCAATATTCAGGTAACCGATGAGTAACATAGGATGAAATAATTACTGTCATCTCTTTAGGCACTTGATAACCACCAATTTCATGGTCGAGCAAGGCCACACGCGAAAATGAATGCACAGAAGAATATAAACGCAACGACTCTTTAATTACCTTCTCGGTATAATCAAGCTTATTAAGTAACTCTGCTGTTGGCGCCTGTAACCCAATAACTTGATTCACCTCGTCATGAATACTTTGTTTCACTTCAGAATATTTGTCGATTACATACAAACTCCAACAAAGAGAAGTTGCTGTAGTTTCGAATGCAGTAACAAATAAAGTTAGCAACTGATCGCGCAAACTGCGCCTGTTATTTTTTATATATTTCTTAATTGCTGATTTATCGTTTACACCTTCAGGCAACAAGTGTTTTAAAAATCCAATATCATTTTCATAAGTATTTGAGTAATCATCCAATAAGCTATACACACATTTATTTAGGTTAGCTAAGGCTTTTCTAAAGTTAATCTCTTTTTTTAGATTTTTTGGCTGCAACAATGTTGACCTTAGATCTGTCATTTCCGGCCAATTCATACGTATTTGGTTATATATGCTAAACACTGTCTGAGCACGTGGCTTAAAACCCTCTCCCATCACCCAAACACCAGCTAACAGCTGAGTCAGTAAATTAAACTGATATTCAAGCTCAACAGGTTTGTTTTCTTTTGCATTAGAATCCCAAGTATCAAGAAAATCTGCTGCTAAAGCGGTGATCCAATCTACTTGCTTGTCGAGCGATTTAGCGGTGAATTTAGGCTGTGCATGTGAACGTTGATTCTTCCATACATCTCCCTCACTTAATAACATACCCTCACCTATCACCATGCGAACTTGTTTATAGCGAGTGTTCTTCTTGTACTTGTCGTAATTGTCGACTAGCACTTCTTTTATTAATTTGGGTTCAGAAACTAGATAAGAGTAATATGCACCCATATTGACTCGCGCAATACCTCCATATTTAAGTGCTACCTGCTCAAGGAATTCCATTGGGTTTGCACGCATTTCAGGCAAACAGCCTAATTTACCTTGCCCTTCCGGACCAGGCGGAAAATTATGATTCGACATATGTAATTATTAAATAACGGTATGTTTATTGCTGCTGGCAATTGCTTTCGTCACAAATGCCATAAATTATCAGCGAATGATCTGATATGCGAAAACCATTTTTCTGTGCAATTTCTTTTTGTTTTGCTTCGATTGACTCATCCAAAAATTCGACGATCTTCCCACATTTTACGCAAATTAGATGATCATGGTGTTTGCCGCTTTCGAGTTCAAATACAGCCTGCCCGGTTTCAAAGTGATGACGTATTACTAAGCCCGCCCCTTCGAATTGTGTGAGCACTCGATAAATAGTCGCCAAACCAATTTCATCACCAGTATCTAACAACACTTTGTAAATATCTTCTGCGCTCATATGTTTTTTATTAGAACTCTCGAGAATTTCTAATATCTTCATCCTAGGCAGAGTAACCTTTAATCCTGCGCGCTTAAGATCTTGATTTTCCATTATTAATTATATTTAGTTATTTGTCGTAATAGTTTTTTTTCTTAAAATATTCTAATTTTCTCATCAAACCTTTAACAGCCTGATCATAAGTATGCGTCATGTTAGAGAAACAGTAGCCACGCAACCAAGCTTCTAATTCACTAACTTCTGTTTTATTCACAATGCTATAGGTGTCTTTCGAATTAAAGTTATGAGAACTAATATAACCAGAAAGCCATGCACGATAATACGATTTCCCAACCGTATCGGCATCTACAAAACTGCGGCAAGAATCCTTACCTGCACCGGAGATCAAATAACGCCCAGCCATATCTGCTCCATAAATTGAATTAACAGTTGCCATCAGCAAGAACGTAACCATCATAACGTATGGCATTACATGCTTTTGAATGTGCTTAAATTTCATTCGAGGAGGTTAAGTAATTAATACACAAATAGTGTACCCAGTAAAAACAAAACCCGCCACGATGGGCGGGTTGATAGATGCCTTTCATTGCGATCCAACTTTAGCGTTTATACGTTTTAATTGATGACCCAACTAGAGGAGAAAGGGCTGCTAAATGTATTTACGCAAGGCTTATTGATGGTTTCAGAAGATATTTTTATAGTTATTGCTCCTTCTGTATTCTCGATTATCGCCTCTCAACGTAATGAGATTTGTGAACCACCAGCCGCTAAATTACCACAGCTTAACCAAAAGAGGTACATTAAATATGAGGTTAAATGTATTGATGTATATATGTTTTTATATCTAGAGAATAATAATATATTATAAATCAAATAGATACATAGATTAATTATATTTGATGTATATAAATATTAGTTATCTTATTGAATTTAAATGATATTCTAATCTTGAGGTCATAGAAGTCTATTAACATACCCTGAGAATAGCCTTTTGTATGCTGAAGATGAAAATTTAAAGCTTATTCGCACCTTTTAATCGAGATTCCCAAGGTATTTCCGGGCCTGACGCTCCTGCTAATAAATTACGATCATTGGGAACATGCTTTACAAAGTGCACTATCGCTGTTGCAAGCTGTTGTAACCGCTCTAGTGCGCCCTCATCTACTAACACGCTATTATTATAGTGTTCAGGTGTTAGATACACCCCGCCAGGTAGTGCATGCGCATGGAAAAAACCTAACAAAGGTTTAATCTCATGCTCAATCGTTAAGTAATGATGTTGTGTAGAACCTGTAACCACAATTCCCACGGGTTTACCCACCAGGGCATCATTAGGAATTACATCAAATACGTTTTTCAGAATACCCGTGTACGACCCTCTATAAACCGGCGTCCCTAAAATCAATGCATCAGCATCCACAATCTTTTCAATTAATGTTTTGGTATCGCCCTCATACAAAGCGGGATCCCGTCCATCACAAAGCTCAATATTTAGGTCACGAAAATTGATGGTTTCCATACTAATAGAATTATCTTGAGCATGAGCGTAATCAACCACTTGCTTCACTGCGTTTAATGTTCGTGACGCAGCATTTTTTGCTGGGCTACCGGATAAGCCTAGTAGATTCATATGAAATATTAAGATTAAAGATGTTTATATATTGATATGGAAGGTTACTTTCTAAAGTTCACTTCCAATGCGGCACTATATTTTTTAATTCAATTACGTGTCCCATTTTATCGCGTTTAGCTTGCATATATTTACGACGATATTCGCTATCAGTTGGAGCAATCATCGGGATTCGATTTACAAGATTAATATTGTAAGCTTGCATCCATTCACATTTGTCAGGATTATTCGTAATCAACTGAACATTTTTCACTTCCAATGCGCGCAACATATGGGCGGCAACCGAATAATCACGCTGATCTGCCTCAAAGCCTAATTCAAGATTTGCATCCACTGTGTCAAAGCCCTGCTCTTGCAAGGCATACGCCTTAAGCTTATTCACTAAACCAATCCCTCGACCTTCGTCACGCATATAGATAATGATGCCTTGTTGATTTTGCTGCACCATATCCATCGCCATACGTACTTGCTCACCACAATCGCAACGCATAGACCCAAATACATCTCCAGTAAGACATTCTGAATGGATACGCACTAAAACATCATCATCAGGCTTCCATGATCCATGCACTAAGGCTAAATGTTCACGATCCGTGTAAATGTCTTTGAATGCTGAAATTTTAAATTCACCCCAGCATGTAGGTAACTCAACCGTAACCTCGTGCTCTACACGGGATTCATAACGTAAGCGATACTTAATGAGTTCCTTAATGGTGAGAATTTTTAAATCGTGTTGTTTAGCAAATACCTTCAAATCTGGTAATCGCGCCATGTCACCATCTTCTTTCATGATTTCACACAACACGCCCACAGGGCTCAATTCCGCTAACTCCATCAGATCTACAGTTGCTTCAGTATGACCATCACGCCTAAACACACCACCTCGTGTCGCTCGTAATGGGAAAATATGTCCTGGGCGAGCCAAGTCACTTGCAGCGATGGCAGGATCCGCTAGCGCTTTAATTGTTTTATATCGGTCAGTAGCAGATATTCCTGTTGTAGTACCGTGCACATAATCCACAGAAACGGTAAACGGCGTCTGGTGCAAGGCATTGTTATCATCCGTTTCAACCATCAAATCTAAGTCTAACTTTCTAGAACGCTCTTCAGTAATGGCTGTACAGATTAGACCACGACCATATCGAGCCATGAAATTTACCATCTCGGGCGTACATTTATCCGCGGCGCCAATCAAATCGCCCTCGTTCTCTCGTGATTCATCATCCACGACAACAACTAGCTTGCCTAATTTAAGGTCCTTCAATACTTCTGGAACCGAATTGAACGTGAAATTACTCATTTGTCTTATTTAAATAACGGTATTGGGATTAAAAAAATCGAATATTACTGCATCGATAATAGATTGCAGTTACTCGCGCAGGACCAAGACTTTGATTTTACGATGCATATCCTGTTGATTGGATATTAGCCAATTTATAAATGGTGCCCGGGGCCGGAGTCGAACCGGCACAGTATTTCTACCGAGGGATTTTAAGTCCCTTGCGTCTACCAATTTCGCCACCCGGGCATAACAGAGTGGTCTTTACTACATAATGGAGGCTAGGACCGGAATCGAACCGGTGTCTACGGTTTTGCAAACCGCTGTATAACCACTCTACCACCTAGCCATGAAACTTAATCAAGAGTGTATTCGAGACTCACGCAATAAAAACCCCCGGCAATAACCGAGGCCTGCATTTAAAGTGTTACCTAATTTTAACCCGCATACTATCAATCTGCACTCAGACAGAAAAGTACCCTGTGGTATAGGATTATGAGTTATATCACCAGGCTATTTTTAACCCTGCTTGAGTCAAGTCATTTAACAATTTTTCTATAAACTCAGATTGCATATTCCACTTCTTAAGCTCAAATCGAGCTTTTTCTTCAATATCAGGATATAACCTTTGAAGTTGGTGAGCAGATTTTTCAGCAAGTTTAGTTTCTCCAAGTGCACTATAGATTGCAGTTAACAGAAAGTGCGTCCAAAAATATTCAGGCATATGAATATTATTCATTTCTCTTAATGCCTCATTGAATAGGCCTTGCCGATAAAAATTGAACGCAATAGGAAAATAATAGAAATCGGGATGTGCAGGATTCATTACCTTTGCATGCTCAAGCATTTCTATCCCCTTCTCCCATCTTCCAGATAAAGCAAGAAATAGCCCCGACTGAGCCAAAATTAATGAATTGTTTGGGTTTAATCCCAATGCCTGTGCTATGTCTTCTTTGCTTCCTTCTATTTCACCATTTATCAATTTAGCAATAGCAATTGCAAACCTTGATCGTGAGTTATTCGGGTCAATTTTTAATGCACGTCTCGCAGTCTGATTGGCAAGCTCTCGAACATCAACATCTCTTTCAATCTGATTCATTGAAAGTTGATATTCTTGGGCATAAATAATGGCAAGCGCAGCCCATGCATCAGAAAACTGAGGATCCATTCGAACTGATTCTTCCAAGGCTTCTCGTGCACGAAAATGATCTATAGGTGAAAATGTACTTATAAACTGGAAATAACTTAAAAATAACTCATACGCAGTAAAGTTATCTGTTAAACCTCGATTTAGATGGGCAAGTTCTTTGCGTATAATTACGCCATAGGGTTGAGCGATTGTAGTTGCTACATGCATAGCAATTTCATCTTGTATTTCTAACATACCTTTTACACTTAATTTTTCATTGTAAGAATGTGTCCAAACATTGGAGTGAGATACTCGATCGTCAAGCTCAACGTTAATACGCAAATTGTCCTCATCGATACGTACGCTTCCACTCAAGACATAACGAGCATCAATTATTTTTTTTAATTGCTGCGTGTTTGCTTGTCTATCTTCAGATAAATTGATCGCACTTCTTGCTATAACGACCAATTCCTTAAATTTTGTTAATTGACTAACTATTTCATGAGTAACACCATCTGCAAAATTAGAATCAGATAGTTTTTCACTTAAGTTTCTAAAACTAAGTACTGCTATCGTAGGAAACGAATGTCCTTTAACTAAGTCCGTAATTTCTTCTGATGCAGCATGGCTTTCATTTTGGAAATAAAATCGTGGGACGTAACTCCCTTTGACTACATCAATTACAACTTCATCATTTTTCCCTTCGAAAGAATAATAATGACGCAGCATTCGGCGTAACCGAACCGCATTTACACGCACTAATGGGTCTGTTTGTGGGTCGAAGTTTTTGTCTTTTTGAAAAACATTAATAGCGATAGTATGCGCCTTTATATATTGCTTTTTTCCTTCAAGAGTTTCCGTTACTACATGCTTCAAGAAATGAGTTATTTTAGGTGAGCGCGCGAACTCCTCCCCTTGCAATATACAATCAAGTTGGGCTTTCACTTCAGCTTCATTTGGTTTGATCAAAGTTGCCATAGTTGAAACTTTAGACCAAAAGCCAATCCACCGAATTAGCTAAATTCAAACACTTATATATAACTATTGTATGGACATTTAACATGTTAAATACAGTATGACACTTTCATTAATATTCCCATATTGCAATGATTGCCAATGAAGATTATCGGCCTGCTATCGACAACATTTAGTCGAATATTGATTTTTCCAACCTAATCCGTGCGTTTATTCTTGTTTTTGTGATGCTGGCCTGTAATTACAGGCCAAATAGAAAGGTCTAGATAATCGTTACAGATTGATTACTTACTCTATAGGACGAATTTGGTACTCCAAGCAATCCATTCAATAAGGGATTGCACTGGCTAAAACTGATCATTCGCAGTTAGGAAATAAACCAAGGAACCCAACATGCAAACCACATCAACAACAAATGAAAATGACACGAAAGATCCGTCTTCTTGTCTTGATTTTAATGCGACTACCGTATTACTTGGCCTGAGTATCGTAAACAAAGCCAAGCAGCAATTGAAAAAACCTTTGAGTGCAGCCAATCTAACCATGAACCAATGGTTAGTATTAAAAATACTTTATTTAAACCATGCTGTTACTCCCACCAAAGTTGCTAAAACCATTGATGCAGACCCCACCACAATTTCTCGCCACCTTGATAGTTTAGAGACGCGAGGTTTAATTGAACGTAAACACGACATAGATGACCGTCGAGTAATTCAATTACTAATTACTCCCGAGGGTTCGCTCATAGCTAAGCAAATATACAAATGCTATTCGGGTATTTTACAAAGTCTTGAAACTTGCTTAACTGGAAATCAACTACTTATTTGGAAAAAAGTTGAAGAATACGTAGGTGATCATATGACTTCTACTGCTGCTACGTAAAAAATTGGAGCGGGAAACGAGATTCGAACTCGCGACCCCAACCTTGGCAAGGTTGTGCTCTACCACTGAGCTATTCCCGCTGAATGCGCCCTATTCTATTGGACCCTTACCTTGAGTCAATAATCCTTAATTACTAAAGACAAGGTAACTAACCAAAAGCTTTAATGGCTCTTCTGAAATATACCAACATAGACCAAAGCGTTAGAGCCGCAGCAAGATATAACAGCCATACACCAATATCAAATATAGGTATACCAAAAATATCATAACGATAAAGCAACAATAATAAGGCCATCATTTGCGCTGTGGTCTTAATCTTGCCCAACATTGATACCGAAACCGACCCTCGATAGCCCAATTCAGACATCCATTCTCGTAGCCCTGAAACGGCTATCTCTCTACCAATTATGATAAGTGCTGGAATGAGTATCGATAATTTTCCAAATTCATCTGCAATCATCACTAATACAGTAACAACGATTAATTTATCCGCGATGGGGTCTAAAAAGGCTCCCAATTTTGAAGTTTGGTTCAGCTTGCGAGCTAAATAACCGTCCAACCAATCCGTCAGTGCAGCGATTGCAAACAATAGGGCTGCGAGGCGCATCCCTATTACATTTGGTGGAAAGTAATACACAAAAACGAGTAGAGGAATTATTAATATTCTAAGGAATGTCAGGAGGTTAGGTATACTATATGTCACTTTAATTTAACTTCCTGTTGAGTGCATTTCTTGATAAATAGCTTTTGCTAGATTCTTGCTAATCCCTGGTACTTTAGCAAGCTCTTCCTCACCTGCTTTAGACACTCCCCGAATCCCGCCAAAATACTTCAACAAGTTCTGTCGTCTTTTTGGACCTAAACCTTCAATGTTTTCTAATGGCGAATGCATCCGTTTCTTATTGCGGCGCTTGCGATGGCTAGTGATCGCAAATCGATGCGCTTCATCCCTAATTTGTTGAATAAGATGCAAGGCTAATGAATGAGCACTAAGGTGAATTTCAGGACTTCCATCCGCAGGTATTAAGGTTTCTTCACCTGCTCGCCTCTCAACTCCTTTTGCTACACCAATAATCTTTACTCCTTCAACCTGCAGTTCCTGTAATGCCTCTACCGCTTTGCTGACTTGCCCTTTGCCACCATCAATGAAAAGGATATCAGGCAGCTTTCCTTCTCCTTTTTTCAACCTTGTGTATCGCCTGGTTAGGGCTTGATGCATTGCTGCGTAATCATCCCCCGGCTCAATACCCTCGATATTAAATCTGCGATAATCTGATTTAACTGCACCCTCTTGCTCAAATACAACACATGAGGCTACCGTGGCTTCTCCTTGAGTATGGCTTACATCAAAACATTCCATGCGAGTAGGCATATACTCTAGATGCAATTCTTCCTGCAAAGCTTCAAAGCGCTGCGCCAAACCGGCTTTAGTCGCAAGCTTACTCTTCAATGCTGCAACCACATTTTTATTAGCAATTTCCAACCAACGAGCACGCTTACTACGTGGCGCATGAATGATGTCGATTTTTTCCCCCAGCTTATTGCCTAGCATCAACTTAAGCACATCAACATCATCGGGTTGATGACTGGTAATTATTTCTTCTGGTATAATATGCGTTAAATAATATTGACCTAGAAATGCTGCAAGTACTTTTTCAGGCATTTCTGCCTCTGGTAATTTAGGGAAATAACTTTTATTACCTAGATTCATGCCTGAGCGAATATTGAAAACCTGAACACAGGCAACATCACCTTCATTTGATACGGCAACAATATCTACATTGCCATCTTCGCTACTGACATATTGTTGTTCGGATACTTCACGCAACATTCCAATTTTATCTCGGTATCCAGCAGCTTTTTCATAATCTAAGTCAACTGATGCAGCGTCCATTTTCTGCACAAATTGTTCGATGAGTTGGTCGCTATTACCATCTAGAAATTCACTCGCTGCATCAATGTCATTCTTGTAACTAGTTTCCTCTATATACCCTACACATGGAGCGCTGCAACGTTCAATTTGATATTGCAAACAAGGACGGCTTCGATGATTAAAAAAGTAATCGTCACATTGGCGTACTTTGAACACTTTCTGTAATAGATTTAACGCATAACGTGCAGCACTCACACTTGCATAAGGCCCAAAGTATCGTCCTGTTTTTTTAGGTCGTCCTCGATAAAAAGTAATTTGTGGAAATTTATGCTTCGAAGAAATATAAATATAGGGATAACTTTTATCATCCCGCAATAAAATATTATAACGAGGCCTATGTTCTTTAATTAGGTTATTTTCAAGCAGTAGTGCTTCCGCTTCTGTATTCGTAACTGCAATTTCCATATCGCAAGTTTGTGTAAGCATTTTAGCGATTCGTGCGCTTGCTTGAGTCTTTGAAAAGTAAGTGCTGACGCGCTTCTTTAAATTCTTTGCTTTGCCCACATAGAGAAACTTTTCATTTTCATCCAGCATGCGATACACACCTGGATCTTGCGGGAGAGTCTTAATGAACTGTTTGGGATCAAACTTCAGATTTTTATTCAGCTCGACCATTCTTATACACTTCTCAAAATATTCAGGCTAACTCTTATTCAAAGTAGCTGAAACTTTTTTAAACACGTGTTCAAATTGCTTTTGTGTGAGACGTTTAGTTTGAGTGTTATAGCGGCTACAGTGATATGAATCTATTAAAGTTAAGCTATTACCAATATTATGAACGTTCTCATGACCGAATGGATGCTGGCTGAGCTTCAGGTCAAACGAACGAACAACTGAGTCATGTGCGATTTTGCCCAATGCTAGAATGACATTACCAGGTTGTAACGCTTGAAGTTCATTTTTTAGATAAGTATTGCAGATTTTGATTTCTTCAGTGGTGGGCTTGTTTGCAGGCGGCACGCATTTAACGGCATTGGTAATTCTACAGTTTTTAAGTTTTAAATTGTCGTCCACACTTACTGATTTAGCTTTACTTGCAAAACCGAACTTATGCAATGTTTCGTATAAGAGAATCCCTGCAAAATCACCTGTAAAGGGTCTGCCAGTTGCATTTGCACCATGCATACCGGGCGCCAAACCAACAATTAGAAATTTTGCTTTTGGATCACCAAATGCTGGCACTGGTTTGCAAAAATAATCAGGATATTTTTGTTTGGATGACTTTAGAAAGTCAGCGAGCCGCGGGCACCTTTTACAGTTGACTTGGTATATAGATTTAGACATGGTCGCCAAACTATATGGCAACTAAAATTTTAATAGTGCTGAACCCCAGGTAAAGCCGCCACCAAATGCTTCAAGCATTATGGTCTCATCTTTTTTAATTCTACCGTCACGTACAGCACAATCCAGCGCTAGTGGAATCGATGCAGCTGAAGTATTGCCATGCTCTGAAACAGTTACTACGACCTGCTCCATAGGCATTTTTAATTTACGCGCTGTCGCCTCAATAATTCGATTATTAGCTTGATGTGGCACTAACCAATCGATGTCACTTTTCTGTATATTGTTTGCCGCTAATGTTTCATCAACTATCCTACCAAGTGTATTGACTGCCATTTTAAACACTGCATTGCCTTCCATATACACATAGGCTTCGCCAGCTTTCAATTGTTCATACCCTTGTGAAATACCATGCGGGACATGTAGCAGGTGTTCGTAACTTCCATCGGCATGTAAGTGTGTAGACAAAATACCAGGCTCATCTGATGCTTCAAGTACGACGGCACCTGCACCATCCCCAAATAACACACAAGTTCCTCGGTCGTTCCAGTCCAAAATTCGTGACAGAGTTTCAGAACCAATTACTAACGCACATTTTGCACTGCCAGTCTTTATAAACTTATCAGCAATAGCTAACGCATAGACAAACCCCGTGCAAACCGCTTGCACATCAAAGGCTGCGCATCCGTGAATGTCCAATCTCTTTTGCAACAGACATGCCGTACTCGGAAAAATCTTATCAGCAGTGGTCGTTGCCATAATGATTAAATCAATATCTGCATTAGTTTTACCCGCCATCTCTAGAGCACGTCTAGAGGCGCTAACGGCTAAATCACATGTGGTTTCTCCGTCTGCAGCAATATGACGTTGCTTTATTCCTGTTCGGCCTTGAATCCACTCATCAGAAGTGTCAACAATTTTTTCCAAATCTTTATTAGTAAGCACTTTCTCTGGAAGGTAACTTCCTGTGCCAATTATTTTCGAATAGGTCATTATCGTTTATGTCTTGAGTTATGCTGTGTTGTCTTGTGTTAAATATTTTTCGATACGTGATGCAATTTTCTTAGGTACTTGCTGGCTAGCTTCTATATGTGCGATCCGAATTGCATGTTGAAATGAATATGCATCGGCTCCACCATGACTTTTAACCACCACACCTCGTAAGCCTAGCAAACTGGCACCATTATATCGTCTTGGATCAATACGTTTTTTAAATGCTTTTAGCACTGGCATAGCTAAAAGACCACAAAGTTTGGTAAAAAGATTACGTGTAAATTCTTCTTTAGCGTAATAAGCGACAATTTTAGCAACTCCTTCGCTGGTTTTAAGCGAAACATTACCTACAAAACCATCACATACGACCACGTCAACATCCCCGCAGTAAATATCATCACCTTCTACATAACCTATATAATTCAGACCACTTTGTTTTAACACTTCGTGCGCCTCTTTAACCTGTTCGTTGCCTTTAATTTCTTCCTCACCTACATTTAACAGACCCACTTTTGGGTGTTTAATTTCATCCGCTGCATTGGCTAGCACCGAACCCATCACCGCAAATTGCAATAAGTGTTGGCTGCTACAGCCTACATTCGCTCCAAGATCTAGCATATAAGTTTTACCCAACATGGAGGGCATCACACTGTTGATTGCTGGTCGATCGATTCCAGGCAAGGTTTTTAATACAAATCGTGCAGTAGCCATGAGCGCACCCGTATTGCCAGCACTGACGGCTGCATCAGCAATACCTTCTTTAACAAGATTAATCGCCACGCGCATGGAAGAGTCTTTTTTATTTCGTAACGCCTGTGATGGCGGCTCATCCATCTCAACTTGTTGGCTAGCATGATGAATATTAAGGCGTTCATAGGGTTGGATATTGAGCTTATCAAGCTCGGCGATGATCGCTTGTTGATCACCCACTAGGATAAGGAAAATATTTTGATGTTCCGCTAAATAATCTACAGCGGCTTTTGCAACAACCGTTACACCAAAATCACCACCCATTGCATCAAGTGAAACGGTTATATTTGTCACTGATGTTCTCAGTTAAGAAATTGTATTTTTGCAGTTAATGTACAGAACCACTAATTCTGTACCAATGTGAAGTGGCAAATTTTATGACGGCTCAGCGTCATCCTAAAGAGAATACAGTCTACTCTTCGTCGTCTTCAAATTCTTCAGCAGTCACAACCACTTGCCTGCCACGGTAATAGCCATCTGGAGTTACGTGATGACGCAAATGTGTTTCACCGGTGGTTCCATCAATAGATAATGCTGCAGAATTCAAACTGTCATGAGCTCTACGCATTCCACGCTTCGATGGTGTCTTCCTACTCTTTTGTACTGCCATTGTCCTTCTCCAAACTAATCAGCGCTTTGTAAGTATAGCAAATGGACTCTGTCTTTTAGTGGAGGCCTCTGGATCATCATTAGTGTCCTCACTAGGCGCCTCATTTGCAGCGAGCCAAGCTACCATATCTTGGTTACATAATGAAATATCCTGATGTTTAGGGACAAGGGGCAAATTCAGTAATAACTCCTCTTCCACCAAGTCTGATAGCACCAAGCTTTGTCCGTCGTATTCATGAATATCAGGCAAATCAGCTTCCTTTACACCCTCTTTTAGGGGAACAACCTCTCCTTCAGGCTTCACCAAGACACTGATATCAGTGTTTAGCGCTATACGCACCTCATCCAGACATCTCTCACATTTCATGGCCACACAAGCTTTTACCTGCCCTGTCACCAAAGGGTATCCATAATATCCTCTAGAAAAAACTAGCTTGGCTTCCACCATATCATCGGACGAGAGCACATTTTCTCTTAACCTCAGCATCGCTTTAGCTGCGATCAGGCCTTCTAACTTTCGTTCATGGTCTGCGAAACTTACGGGATCAAAACGAATGGGAAGTGGTTTTTGCTGTGGCTCTATCATGGATTTTGGCTTAGATTCTGGATTAGATTCTGGCATAAATTGAAGTATACGAAATAAGCCAAACCGCTTCATTATCGCTTTATGAGTGATTACCAAAACAATCAATTAGGAAATTAACCAAGTTCACTAGGTATAATTAATCCACATCATCATGAATATCGTCTTAGCTTCCAGCTCCACCTACCGCAAACAACTCTTAACCCCGCTCATTCCAAGCCTGACTTGTGTGACTCCGGATATAGATGAATCGGTTAAAGTTAAGGAATCAGCAGAAAATTACGTGTCACGTCTGGCACTAGAAAAAGCAAAAGCCGTGGCCCTAATCATCAAGCAGCATCAAAACAATGCATTAGTCATTGGTTCTGACCAATGCGCAGTACTAAAAGGTAAAATAATTAGTAAACCAGGCAGCCACGTAAATGCTATTACACAACTCAAAGCATCAAGCGGAAAAACCATAACGTTTTATACCGGCTTATGCGTAATCAACAGCAAAACAAATTCACAACACGTTAGCTGCGAAACCTTTCAAGTAACTTTTCGCACACTTAGTGAGAAACAAATCATTGCATATCTAGACAAAGACCAACCTTACGACTGCGCAGGAAGTTTTAAAGTTGAAGGCTTTGGGATTACTTTATTTGAAAAAATGCAAGGCGATGACTACAACACTTTAATTGGTTTGCCGTTAATTAAACTAACTTCGATGTTGCAAGCTGAAGGATTTGATCCGATTACATCAAAATTAGCAAGTGTATAATGTCCGATTACGACCACCATGGATCGTGGTGGAAGTGCAGTAATTTCACGACTGCATGAACAGTTGACGAGGAGCAATTTTCTGTCGTCACAATGCGGATATTCGTACTCACATCACTCAACTAACCTTTTATTAAAAAGGTTATGTTTTAGATAATTACTCTATTTAAAATGTGATGCTCATCACACAATTGTCTTCAAAACTGAAAAGAATTTTTAAAGTAAGGTTATTGCTTCTTAGCTAACTGCTATGCTTCCAGGTGTCAAGTAAAAATAAAAACTCACACTAGTTCAGTACATTATGTCTCAAGGAGGCGAGGATCATGAAATATCTTTTCATTACTCTAATTACACTCATCTGCGGGAATGCTAATGCAATCGTAATTACATCTACCAATCAAGCTGATTTTAATTTGGTGGCAGAAACATTTAATAATCTACCATTAGCATCAGCCACAAACAGTAATATTGTTAGCACTAGTGGGAACATTACCCTTGACAACGCCAATGGTGTTGGCGCCCCAGGAACAGGCACCCATTTTTACACCGATTTTAGCGCTAGTTTGACTGGTCTTGAGTATGTATTGAATGGTGATGAAAACTTTGATGTGCTTTTCTCTGGATTACAATCTGCCTTTGCTTTTACGTATGCAGATGATTCTATAGCTAGTAATTTCGCATTAACCTTCCTTAATAGTGGGATGGATGTTGGTATGGCCTCATTTACAACCTCCATGTTTAATACAGCGCAGTTCATAGGCTTCATTAGTGATACCTCATTCGATAAAGTGTTGGTCCGTGAAAATGACGGGGCATCTAATTCCAACGAATTCTTCCAGTTTTACTCCGCTACACCTGTGCCTGAACCTTCCACCATGGCCTTAATGGTGCTTGCTTTACTAGGTTTAGGTTGGACACGGCGTAAAAACAAATAAATAACTTTTAATTTAATTTAGCAATTGCCAAAGCCTCACCTTAGTGTGGGGCTTTTTTATGTCTGCTTATGGCCGAAAACGGGCATTCAAGTTAAAAAATATTTCATCTGATACAACATCCATGTTGCACTGATATTCGCACCTCCATGTGATCACTTCTTGCCAAAATAAAATAATTGCTGCTTTTAGTGTAATACCGGATATGTCAATGCTTTAATTACCGGCTCTACCATTGCAGTGCCTAAACGTTTTGCAAAACGCTGGAAAATATCTTCACGAAATGTGTAGTCCTGAATATCTTCAACCCCCACTACTTCTCGCGCAACATAACTTGCACTTCCAAAGCCATCTACCAATCCAAGCTCTAATGCCTGTTCACCAGTCCAAAATAAACCGCTAAACATATTTTTATCTTTGGCCAGTTTATCTCCTCGACCTTCTACCACCACATCAATAAATTGCTGATGAATTTCATCTAACAAAGATTGAATGTGTTGTTTTTCAAATTCATTTTCAGGTTGAAACGGATCTAATAACCCTTTGTGCTCGCCTGCAGTCATCAATCTTCTTTCAACCCCTAATTTTTCCATCGCATCAACAAATCCAAAGCCGTCCATGCGTACACCAATCGAACCTACAATACTCGCCTTGTCTGCATAAATTTTATCCGTTGCTACGGCTGCGAACACTCCGCCCGATGCACAGATATCCGTGACTACTGCGTAAATAGGTTTTTCAGGATGCATTTCACGCAGGCGGGTAATTTCACGATTAATGTAACTAGCTTGCACAGGGCTTCCGCCTGGACTATTAATTCTGAGTATGACTGCTGCCGAATTGTTATTTTCAAATGCAGCACGTAAGCCTGACACTATATTATCTGCACTTGCTTCTTCACCATCTGCTATGACACCAGCAAGTTCTACAAGAGCTGTGTGTTGCGTCTTAGCGGAAAAATTTGAAAAATATGGTGCCATTAAAGTAACGAGAAATATGGACACATAAGCAAAGCCTAAGAGCTTAAAAAATATTCCCCATTTACGTGCACGACGTTGCTCTTTTAGACCTGATTGAGCAAGATTAACAATTGCCTCTCGCTCCCAACCAGATGAAGAACGATCATCATTTGATATTTTGTCTAAATTAATTTTTGGTTCCATATGGACTCGTCACCCGTATAAATAAGTTCTAATAAAGTTACCCTGTTACAAAATCAGTAAACCCCATCGCTAGATGGAAATCAAACTATTCAATTAAGAAAATCATTCTTTTCACGAATCTAGACCTTTCATAAACGTCATTAGTTCAGCCCCCATTGGCGCGGCAATGGTAACCCTTTGCTTGTGATTAGGGAGTTGAAATGAAATTTCTGCTGCGTGCAAAAACATGCGCTTGAATCCCTTTTTTCTATATTCTTTATTAAGAGCAAAATCACCATGCTTTGAATCGCCTATTATGGGAAATCCAGCTTGTGCAGCATGGAGACGAATTTGATGCGTGCGACCTGTTTTAATTTCTGCATTCAATAACGTAAAGTTTTTGAAATATTCGATGGGTCTAAAAATTGTATATGCGTCTTTCCATGCATTCTTTTGATCATCTACATCTGAATTTTGTCCTTTAGATTGTAATGGTGTATCGATCACTTTCTCGCCCAAATCCCATCGACCTTTAACTAATAGTATGTAGATCTTTTCCACTTCACTTTTATCGTCCTCTCGACGCAGCAAATCATGCAATGCATTTAGGCTGTGCTTATTCTTTGCAATGAGTAGACAACCACTCGTTTCTCGATCGATTCGATGCACTAATTCTAAATAAGGCGCATCGGGTCTTATGGCACGTAACACTTCTATAACACCATATGAAACCATCGAACCAGGATGTACCGCTAGACCTGCTGGTTTATTGATCGCTAGAATATCGTCATCTTCATATATCGTAGAGGCTTCTATTTGATTTTTAATGGCCTCATTGATGTTGTGAGGCGTTGATTCTGAAATTGAAATATTGGGGATTTTTACCTCATCATCTTCCTGCAGACGGTAAGTTTGCTTAATTCTCTTACCATTCACACGGATCTTTCCGGTTCTCAATAAACGATAAATAAGTCCTTTTGGGACACCTTTTAAGCGGGTAAACAAGAAATTATCGATCCGTTGTCCATCTCTGGCAGCATCGATAGTAAGTGTTGAAGCGTTGTCTTTCATGTGGAACCGCTCATGGGCGTACTTATGACCTTTTGACAGACTGATTGATTGATTGGCAAAAAAGGCAATAAAAACGATAAGTTATATATTTGCTGCCCATGCCTTAGGTTGATATAGTCTCCATTGTGCACTATAAGCAATAGCTTAGTTTTAGCGCACTGTGCAAAAAAGCCATATCAAATCAAATTTTGACTTCGTATTTTTTCTTTTGCACAAAAATGAATTTCTACACTTTACAGAATTATATCTGTAGAGCGTAAGTTTAGATGCACTGTGAAAAATTAAATAGCACAGTCGCTTCATAACAAAACATAATGATTTTTATCTACACAATATTACATTTCCTTCGGCTCATTGCTGCCGAATCATCCTCGCCTATTGGTTTTCCCAATAATAGTAATTGGAAGGGATTTCGTGCGGACCTTTGTTTAGCAAAACAAGCCCGAGGGATAACGACTTTGGACAAAACCAAACATGAAAAGAATTTTAATCAATGCTACACAGCAAGAAGAGCTACGTGTAGGCATGGTCGATGGACAACGTCTATACGACCTCGACATCGAAATACCCTCTCAAAACCAGAAGAAAGCTAATATCTATAAGGGTGTTATCACCCGCGTAGAACCCAGCCTTGAGGCTGCCTTTGTAGATTTTGGATCTACAAGACACGGCTTTTTGCCTTTCAAAGATATTTCTAAAGAATACTTTAGCGATTCCAAAAATTCTGGCGAACGTTTCTCGGTTAAAGATCAAATTCGTGAAGGGCTACAAATTGTTATTCAGGTAGAGCGTGAAGAACGTGGCACCAAAGGTGCAGCGCTAACCACCTTCATGAGCTTAGCAGGACGGTATTTAGTATTAATGCCCAACAACCCAAGAGCCGGTGGCGTATCTCGACGCATTGAAGGCGAAGATCGTGAAGAACTACGTAAAGCCTTGTCCGATGTAGAAGTACCCGAAGGTATGGGTGCAATCGTTCGTACTGCAGGGGTTGGACGTACAGCAGAAGAGCTGCAAGGGGATCTGAATTATCTTATACAAATTCATCAAGCTATCAATAATGCAGTAGACACTCAGGATAAGCCATTTCTTATCTACCAAGAAAGCAATGTCATTATTCGCGCTTTACGTGATCATTTACGTGAAGATATTGGTGAGATTATTATTGACGACCTTGAAGTCTTCAACGACGCTAAAAAGTTCGTTGAAACCGTCATGCCTCATAATGTTCAAAAGCTTAAGCTTTATGAAGATACCGTTCCACTGTTCAATCGCTATCAAATTGAATCTCAAATTGAATCAGCATTCGACCGTGAAGTAACTTTGCCTTCAGGTGGCGCCATTGTAATTGATCACACTGAAGCGATGATCTCAATTGATATCAACTCTGCGAGAGCTACTAAAGGTAGCGATATTGAAGAGACGGCTACCAACACAAACTTGGAAGCTGCAGATGAAATAGCACGTCAATTACGCATACGCGACCTTGGCGGACTGATTGTTATCGACTTCATTGACATGATGGCTAATAAAAATCAACGTGAAGTAGAAAATCGTTTGCGCGAGGCATTAAAAATTGATCGTGCACGCGTGCAAATAGGAAGAATATCTCGCTTTGGCTTACTTGAGATGTCACGACAAAGACTACGGCCTTCACTTGAAGAATCGAGCCAGATTGTATGCCCACATTGTACCGGGCATGGAACCATTCGCAGCATTGAGTCATTAGCACTTGGCGTGCTGCGTCTCATCGAAGAAGAAGCGCTTAAAGATAAAACTAGCGTTATAACCGCAAAACTACCTGTAGATGTTACAAGTTTCTTATTAAATGAAAAACGATCTAATATCGGCGATATCGAAGCACGTAACCATGTGCAAATAATTATAATTCCTGATCCTAATTTAGAAACTCCACATTTTAATGTTGAAAGAACTAGAGACGAAGGAAAAGAAGTTATCAACCGACCGAGCTATGAACTGATTCCACAACAAGAAACTGAAGCTAACCTGCACAAGCCTGCCCCTATTACAGCGGAACAACCTGCAGTAAAAACCATAAACGCCGCAGCCCCCGTGCCGCAAAAGAAAACAAAAGCTACATCTAAGCCCGGCTTCTTTAGCAAACTGTTATCTTGGTTATCTAGCGATGAGGTTGAGGAGCCACCTAAACGTAGTAACAACCAGAATCGTCAAAATAATCGTTCACGCGACGGTAATCGTGGCAATAATAGAAACAATAATAATCGATCTGGTGGAAATAACCGAAGACGCAACCATCCGAATAATAGACGCAGAAATGATAATTCACGCAAATCTTCGAGCAATCGTAATCGCGGCAATGGGAAAAGTCATGGTAATACCGCACAAGATCAAACAGCAGGCTCGCCTAACCAAACACAGGCAGTTGAAACTAAAACCGTATCAACAAACAACACAGCAAACACTGAAACTAACTCATAGTTAGCTGCAAAACCCCAAAGCTTCTTATAACACCCACTTTCCTAATAATTATTCGCTATTAGGAAAGTGGGTGTTTTTAATATGCTCCAGCAATCCTTTGCAAGCATCCTCAACCAAATCCAACACCGTCTCAAATCCATTTAAGCAACCATAGTATGGGTCTGGAACTTCATGTATGTCAGAATGAACAGTTGCAAACTCTAAAAAAAGTTTAACTTTATGGTGATATTCAATGTCACACTGAGCCAGTAGATTTGAATAATTTTCATTATCCATTGCAAGCAGATAATCAAATTTTTTGAAATCTATATCCACGACTTGGCGCGCGCGCAATTTAGATAAATTATAGTTACGTTTAGCTGCTGTAGAGATCGCTCTCTCATCAGGTTTTTTACCAATGTGGTAAGCATGGGTGCCTGCAGAGTCAACCACAACCGTCTTATTTAAATCATTTCCATCTACAAAATTCTGAAACACCCCATGCGCAGTTGGAGATCGGCAAATATTCCCCATGCACACAAATAAGACGCTGATTTGTTTTAATTCATTTCTAATCAATATCTAATGTTTCGCTAGCGCTTTTAATATTAGTCTTCCACACGATAAGCCCAGAAACCATGTGAATACCATCTTCCAAGACTCTCCAGATTTGAAACTAAAAGCATCTCTATAATATTGTTTTATTTCTTCTTCTGGATAGTGATCGAAATACATTTGTTCTAGCGGGACTAATATAAAAGCAATAAATAATGCAATTGTTAAAAATAGGAAATGAAGCTTAACAAGTCGGGGCATATAAATATTTAATAAATTTAACGATCAAATGTTAGTTGCTTTCCAAAAAATGGCTCATCTATAGGCGCGCCACTTTCATACACAACTTGACCATTCAGAATCGTTGCAGCAATACTAGAGCGGAATGTTTTACCTTCAAAGGGTGACCATCCGCATTTATAAAGTACACTTTCTTTCGTAACTGTATGTGGTTTATTCACATCAATAATGGCTAAGTCCGCAAAATATCCTTCGCGCACAAACCCACGCTCTGCCACATTAAACCTTATGGCAACATTATGACTGGTTTTTTCTACAATCTTTTCAATACTCAGTACGCCATCATGCATGTGCTCCAGCACCCCTATTAATGCGTGCTGTACTAATGGCAAACCTGCAGGTGCTGTCATGTAATTCCCCTGCTTTTCTTCCCAGGTATGCGGCGCATGATCTGTAGCAATTACATCTATTAGATCATCTTGCACACCTTTCAATAACCCTTGGTGATCTTGTTCTGTTTTCACTGCAGGATTGCATTTAATTAATGAGCCTTTCTCTGCATAATCCTTTTCGCTGAAAAACAAATGATGCACACAAACTTCTGCTGTAATGCTTTTATCTTTCACATTCCCTTTAGTAAACAACTCAAGTTCTCTCGCAGTAGTTAAATGCAAAATATGCAGTTGTGAACCATGCTTTTTAGCCAGCTTTACCGCTTTTGAACTAGAACGATAACAAGCTTCTTCAGATCGAATTAGTGGATGAAACTCGATGGGTATGTCGTCACCATATTGTTGTTGATATTTTTTAAGATTTTCATTAATTAAAGGCGAGTCTTCACAATGCGTTATTATCGGTACAGGTGCATATTTAAAAATTGCATCCAGTACATCATCATCGTCTACTAACATATTGCCTGTCGAAGCTCCCATAAACACTTTAATGCCGCATGCACGATCGATTGGAGCTTGTTTGAGTACTTCTATATTGTCATTACTGGCACCCATGTAAAAAGCATAATTTGCCCTGGCTCTTTGGTGTGCTGCTTCATATTTCTTATCTAGCAATTCCAAACTAAGTGTTGGCGGCTTAACATTGGGCATGTCCATAAAGCTGGTGATGCCTCCTGCAATGGCTGCTAAAGACTCCGTTGCAATATCGCCTTTGTGAGTCAGCCCAGGTTCCCTAAAGTGCACCTGGTCATCAATCATTCCCGGAATTACATAGTTTCCCTTTGCATCGACTACTCTTTTAGCTTCAAACTTTTGCAAGTCTGCCCCTATTTGTTCAATACGTTGATTGGAAATCAAAATGTCACATTCACTGATGCGAGCTTCGTTAACCAATTTAGCATTAGTGATTAATAAATCATGCATATCTAGTAACCTTCGTTTTCAAAAATATCTTATAAACTGTTGTTTTAATTGAACAATACATGTAATTTAGATTCGCAATTCAATAAAAACGTGAACTCGGTCACAATAATTGTAGGCCTATTTTAGGTAGGGTATTCCCATCAAATAATAACATTGTTAATGGTTATTTTAGGGAATGAAATGAATCAAGCTAATCCATTAGAACGGCGTAACCTTAACGACCGCCGCACCTCTATGCAAGCCGCTCAATTTCCTATCATTACGCGTAATGGTGTCTGTGTACGAGACGATAGACGCAGGTTGCCTGATCGTCGTGTAGCAAGAATTGAAGTTGATGAGGCACACGTAAGAGAAGAAGTATTTGATCTTCTTTTCGATAAACCTAAGCTTACAAACTAAGCTGCCACCTGCCAAACAGCCTTTCAGTCACGAAATGGACTGAATCAATGATCCCAATACTTGGTAAATTTAACCATTTAGGAGGATTATCATGTAATGAACCGTCGTGATTTTCTTTTATCTACCGCCACAAGCACAGCAATAATTGTGGTACCTACACTTGGCTACTCAACATCAAGTTTGCTAATTAAAAGACCCATTCCTTCAAGCGGTAAACAAATTCCATGCGTAGGGATGGGTACTTGGAAAACATTTGATATCGATCCCAAACTATCAAACATAAGTCATCGTACAAGAGTACTTCAAAAATTCTTTTCACATGGTGGTGGTATGATTGATTCATCCCCCATGTACGGCTCTGCTCAGACTGTTCTAGGAAAATGCTTTCAACATCTAGAAGTACCTAAAACACTTTTTTCAGCCACAAAAGTATGGACGCCAGGCGAATGGCTGGGTACCCAGCAAATGAAAACATCTATAGAACTCTGGGGACTAAATAATTTTGACCTAATGCAAATTCATAACTTGTTAGATTGGAAAACGCATTTAATGACCTTACGTGATTGGAAAGAATCAAAACGCATTCGATATATAGTGTCACTACATCACACGGACGTCGCCACGAAGAGTTAATCAAAATTATGCAGACAGAACCGCTGGATTTTGTGCAATTCACTTACAACATTTCAGATACTGAAGCAGAACAGAAACTATTACCTCTTGCTACAGACAAAGGTATTGCTGTGATTATCAATAGACCCTTTAAAGGCGGAAATTTATTTAATGCTACTGAGAATGTATCATTACCAAACTGGTGCAAAGAATTTGATTGCCATAACTGGGCGCAATACTTTTTGAAGTTTATTCTTTCACATCCCAGTGTTACGGTTGCTATACCCGCTACTTCACGCATAGATCACATGGATGAAAATATGGGCGCTCTTGTCGGTGCATTACCTAGCGTAGCTATGAGAAAGAGAATGCTTTCTCATTACCAATCTTTATAAAGCAGTTCAGTTTGTAACGGCGCAACGAAACCCAATTGAGCCATAAATACTTTTACCACTTACTGGAGGCTTTACATTACGAAAAGAGCTTCGTAAATTTGCTTTATTTTCATCCCAAGAACCGCCACGCACCACTCGTTGTTTGCCTTTCTGCGGTCCTTTTAGATCACCTTTTGCGTAGATCTTGCTAATTGCACTTGGCGAATACCAATTCATTGTCCACTCTCCAGCATTGCCATGCATGTCGTACAAATCAAATTTATTTTCATTACGACTTCCTACATTCCAAGTGCGATCTTCACCACAACCATCAGGTTCATTTGGCACGGAGCCAAATGTTTTGCCGTCATCTACAATCGCATGTGTACAGTCAACGTCTTGCCCCCATGGATAAGGGCTCGCAGTTCCAGCTCTTGCCGCTTTCTCCCATTCAGCCTCATAAGGCAAACGCTTACCTTTCCATTCACAATATGCAAGCGCTTCATCCCAATCTACGCAATTAACCGGATGATTACCTCGAGAAGGATCGCCTAAATTACAATATTTATTGCGCTGATGATCTTTAGGCCTTTTGCATTTACCTGCTTCCATACAAGCTTCGTATTCCGCTACTGTGACTTCATATTGATCAATATGAAATTCCGGGACCGAAACTGTTATTCCACCCAACGGGCCCTCGTCATCACCACAGTTTTTATCACCTATTGAACAACCCATATTAAATTCACCACCAGGTATGTGAACTAATTTATTCCCCAATGATTTTTCAGCCAACACACTTACGCTAACACCAAGCAAAAGTATTAATAAGAAGATGCGATATTTAGAGAAAAATGCGAACTCTGCACTCATTAATGCCACTCCTATCGTTAGATACTAATTATAGACATACAGAGTGGAGTGGAGTGAATTATATTACATGAGCTACTAAATTTATTTTATAGCTAATCTAATATAAAGTTGATGATCTCTTTAAAGCCAGAGCAACTGATAATTTATTTTGCGTCTTGAAGATTGTCGAAATATTCTTGAAACTCAGCCTGAGATATTTTGGTTTCCGTTACCTCCAAACCAACTATTCGACTTTCTTGAGAGTTGCGACGATTTTTATTCACAAGGTTTCCTTTCAAATCTTCAAGTGGAAACTCATGAGACTGCAACGCAGAACGTCGCTCACGACGTAATCGTACATTGGCAGAATCCTCGATAGTTCTGTATTTCATTTGTATAAGGAATTGTTCTTATTATTATTTTATGCACCATACGGCAGCAATATATAAAATAGTGTGAACTGATTCTCACTAAATATTTGGCTTTCCCTAATGTCTCAGTTGCAAATTATCAATATGAGAAATACATAAAATTATGATGAATTACAAGGTGTTCTTATTTAAGATTTAAGTGATTAATTAAGTATGCCTTATAATTTTCGCTAAAATTTTCTGCGCACTGTTTCTCACTTTAACAATCAATTTTAACCATTTATCCCTTAAACACGTCGTTTTATCCAATTAGCAGTTTTTACAGAACCTTCTTACATTCTATTCTGACTTTATCTGGTTCAAAGAGTATGCGTTCTTAAAGCTTCCCAAAAATAATACATTTTTAATGTATGTATAAATCCAGATTTACTAGATTTCTTCATTCACACAAATTTTACATTGAGGCACGAAACCTCAGGAGCCGGTTTACCCAATGACCATCATTAATGCTGGACGATTCAGATATTTTGTATATCTCATACTAATTTTATGTGTTGGCTGTGGCGGTGGCTCAGGCGGATCAGATAATCAAGTAGCTTCCAACTCAAATAATCCATCTAATGATGTACCTAATCAAACCCCACCGAATAATGAAACACCCAATCAAACCCCGCCGAATAATGAAACACCTAATCAAGCTCCACCAAATATTCCACTAGGTAGTATTACAGCCTTCCCAGGAGCTAGAGGGTTTGGAGCTTATGCTAGTGGCGGACGAGGAGGTAAAGTTTTAAAAGTAACTAATCTCAATGCAGCAGGTACCGGAAGCTTGCAAGATGCCCTTAATCAAACAGGACCAAGAATTATTATATTTGAAGTATCAGGCGTGATTACAGTCGACATTATTTATATTCCTCATGGCGATGTAACTATTGCGGGTCAAACTGCGCCTGGTGCAGGTATTACAATTGAAGGAAGATTGTATGGGGCGTATGACTTTGGTGTAAATAACATCATCATTCGTCACATTAGGATTCGTCCTCCAGTGTTTAACAATCAGTCAAAAGGCGAACAATTTGATTCTGTTCAACTTTCAAGAAACTCAAATATTATCCTGGATCATGTTTCCATGTCATTTGGAGTTGACGAAACCCTAGACCTTTACTCAGCAAGAGATGTCACTGTTCAATGGTCCACCATAGAACAATCAGCGCTATTTGGACATCCAGAAGCAAATCATAACTATGGCATGATAAATGGGCCCGAAGGTGGACGTATTAGTGTCTTAAATAATTTATTTGCAAATTTCAACAGAAGAGCACCTGCCCTCTCAGTAGGACCTGCTGAAACCATTAACAACGTTATGTACAACATTAAAGATAACTGGGTACATCACAATGCTGCAAGGGGACCATTTTTAGTTAGTAATAATTATTTCAAACGTGGCCCAAGTTCGTCGATGACACCAATCTTTTTAGATGCAGTAAGCGTTGGCAATGAACTAGGATACTACTTTGAATCAAACTATGTAGATGACCCTGTGTACCTACAAGGTGTGCTGGATCCTTTTTCAACAGCATCAGATCACCCATCGCTTCAATATGTTTGTGAATATTTTAATGGGCCTGATTGCAGAACATTTAAATTACAAAATCGACCAAATTTTGCATTTTACTCAACCTATATTGCCCCAATTGAAACAAATTATAGTACAGCATATGACAACGTGCTAAAAAGCTCAGGTGCGTTTCCTCGAGATGTCGTTACCGAAACTTCTGTTCAAGATGTTAAAGCACGCACTGGAGAATGGGGTGCCCGGATCCCTGCAAACCTATTAGAAGGACTGCAGGCAAAAATTGCGCCATTAGATACAGACAATGATGGTATGTCAGATGATTGGGAAAATAGCAATGGATTAGATGCTACAAATGCAAGTGACCAACACAGTATTATGGATACAGGATATCCAGCTATTGAACAGTACATTAACGAATTGGCTGATTCTCTTCTGCAGTAATCTTAAGTTCCCCAATCAGGATCAAAAAAGCCTTCTAGCTAGAAGGCTTTTTTTATAATTGGCGGAGAGGGAGGGATTCGAACCCCCGGACCCTTACGAGTCAATGGTTTTCAAGACCACCGCATTCGACCACTCTGCCACCTCTCCGTGTTGTGATCGTATTAGCGATATCAGGCCGGCAAGCATACCTGAAGGTTATAGGGAACTGCTATACCTTGAATTGTCTAAATATATGTACTAATTGGACTTGAATTAGCCTGAAATACCATTATGTTAATAGCATAGAGTTTATACATTTATATACAGGAGAAAGATCCACCATGAGTGATCCTCAATTTTCCACAAAGAACATTACCCGCGAGAGCGCATTATCATCCAATAAAGTGCTTCGTAATACTTATGCATTGTTGTCTGTAACGCTGATTTTTAGTGCCTTTATGGCCATGGTATCTACCATGATGAACACTGGTTATGGCGCCAGCCTTGCATGCTCATTTGGCGCACTAGCCTTAATTTGGTTTGTGCTGCCACGCACTGCAAATTCAGGTGCTGGAATTGCCGTGGTTTTTGCCTTTACAGGCCTACTCGGATTTGGACTTGGCCCAATTCTTAATCACTACCTAAGCATGGCAAACGGTGGTGAATTAATAGCCACTTCTATGGGTGGAACTGCAATTATCTTCTTAGCATTGTCTGGCTATGCACTTACCACACAACGTGACTTCAGTTTTTTAGGTGGTTTTCTATTTGCGGGTCTAATTGTCGTAATCTTAGCGGCCATCGCGGGAATATTTTTACAAATGCCAGGATTGTGGCTAGCCATAAACGCAGCCGTTATTCTAATATTCAGTGGATTCATCTTATTCGATACGAGTCGAATCATTAATGGTGGTGAGACTAACTATATTTTAGCCACGACTGGAATTTTTCTAAGCATTTATAATATATTTACCGCACTATTACATTTATTAGGCTTTGCTAACGATTAATTGATTGACTTCTAAGCTGTTAAAATGAGCGGACTAGAAATTGGCTATGTTGTATTAACTGTAGCCCTACTCTTTTTTCTTGTCCCTAGGGCAAAGTATTGGTTAAGCAATAGTCCTAAAGCTGAAAAAGGTGATTGGCAGGCATTTATATTTCCAATTGGCTTAATCATTCTCTTTGTTGCGGGCTTGATGTGGTTAGTTGGCCGCTAAAGTCTTTCTTCATTAAATAAAAAGCCTCTCGTATAGAGAGGCTTTTTATTAGTTTCAACTATATATGATGACTTCTTAAACTAAAATAGCTTCAGAAAAGTCACTAAATGCTCTAATCACGAAAGTTATTAAATTGCAGGGGTATCCCTAAATTTGAATCTTTTAGAAGACTCATCACATTCTGCAAATCATCACGCTTCTTTCCTGTTATACGTAGCTTTTCTCCTTGAATCGAGGCTTGCACCTTTAGTTTAGAATCTTTTACCAGCTTCACCATTTTCTTAGCAATATCTTTGTCTATTCCCTGACGAAGAATAATCTGCTGTCGAGCACACATATTCGCCTCCTCTACCTTGCCACGCTCGAGACACATTACATCGATGCCTCGTTTAGACATTTTTGTAATCAAAATATCGTAGACCTGACCCAATTGAAACTCTGATTTAGCTTCAATCTGTATATTAGGGTCTTCCAGGCATACCTTGGCATTAGAGCCCTTGAAGTCAAAACGTGTTGCTATTTCACGGCTGGCTTGGTCAATAGCATTACTTAATTCATGCGCATCTACTTCCGATACTGTGTCAAATGAAGGCATAGAGGATATTTCTCCGTGGACTAAAATTCAGGCAAACTAACTGGATGTTTAGATTAGCGATCCTACTCGGTACCGGCAATGCAACATTAGCGATTCTGTTAGGCGCATTTGGTGCCCACGCAATACAAGACACCTTGAGTGTACGAATGCTTTCTATCTTCAATACGGCGGTAGACTACCATCTCTATCACGCATTAGGGTTAATTGTTATTGGTTTGCTCATTAAACTCCACCCTACTTGCAAAATCTTAAAAGTTGCCGTTTACTTAATGTTATTTGGAATTATTATTTTTTGTGGCAGCCTCTACACACTTAGCCTAACCGGCATATCAAAATTAGGGATGATCACACCCTTTGGCGGAATAGCTTTTATCACTGCTTGGTTATTCGTATTCATTGCATTTATTAAACAAGAACATAACCACTAGCGAATTCTAAAACAACAATTTCTGAGGTGAATCTACGCTAGATTTTTCAATACTAACCTGCACCTCATCACCAACACTTATAACCCCACCTTTTCTTACTGCAGCATTAACCCCACCATGATTACGCATGGCATTAAATGCGCCAAAACCTAAAGCTTCTTCCATTTTCTTACATGGCGCACAGTTTCCGGTAATTTCAATTATTACGCCATTAATTTTTAAGTTGTTTTTAAGCAATACGCTTAAATTGATGCCCGAGACGACAATGTTTCGCCGCAATATCTCAGGTGAAATTTTCTTTTTATGTAAAAAAGATTCCATGACTGAAAAATATTCGGCTTGAATTAATGTAATTTGTCTTTTGCTGCCTGGTTTTTGAGCAGATTTATCTCCTACCAAACCGTGATCGAGTAATACTTCTGCAGTATCTACATGAATTATCTCTCTACTTTGTGAGTTTCTTAACCCTATCCATTCAATTTTTCCCGGATGTAAAAAATGGGTTTTTAATTCGTTTATTGAAGCCATAAATTTATTAATGAACGTATCTTTTAAAGTGCTTTACAGTACCCATTCAAGTAAGTGAAAAATATGTAATATATAGCTGTAAGTCTAATAGTTGCAATTAACAAACTATAATAATTATTAGCAAATCGTGTGTTAGACTACTTACAGTTATAGTAGTATTGCTTTCTTGAACCGAGTCCCCAAACCTACGTTATTAATTTAATGTAGGTCTCGAAGCCAGCGCGCCCCAACCCGCGCTGGCTTTTTTATTTCTGCTCATTTTTCTTTGCTAATTTTATCCAATCCTTGCATGTACGGTTTCAATGCTTCTGGTATTTTAATGTTCCCATCTTTATCTTGATAATTTTCAAGGATAGCCACTAACGTTCTGCCAATTGCTAAACCCGATCCATTCAAAGTATGCAAATGTTCTGTTTTTTTCGTAGCAGTATTCTTCCACCTAGCTTTTAATCTTCTCGCTTGAAAATCTAAAAAAGTACTACAAGAAGATATCTCTCGATATGTATTCTGTGCTGGCAACCACACTTCTATGTCATAAGTTTTAGCAGAAGAAAATCCCAAATCACCTGTACATAGTGTTACTACTCTGTATGCAAGATTTAGTTTTTGCAAAACCTTTTCTGCATGGCCCACTAATTCTTCTAACATACGCCAAGAAGATTCGGGCTTAACGAGCTGTACCATTTCTACTTTTTCAAATTGATGCTGACGAATCATACCGCGAGTATCTTTCCCATAAGAACCCGCTTCAGAACGAAAACAAGGTGTATGACAAACATATTTAATCGGTAGCTCTTCTTCCTTTGCAATACGATCACGCCATATATTAGTGACAGGCACTTCAGCAGTAGGAATCAAGTAATAATCATTCTCATGATTAAGTTTAAAAAGATCTTCTTCAAACTTAGGTAATTGGCCAGTACCCATGAGGCTTTGAGCATTTACGATATACGGCACATAAACTTCTTCATACCCATGCTCTGATGTATGGGTGTCAATCATGAATTGTATCAGCGCACGATGCAGTTTCGCGATTCCACCTTGCATAGTGACAAAACGGCTTCCTGTTATTTTTGCTCCCGTCTCAAAATCTAATCCGCCTAAGTTTTCACCCAAATCAACATGATCTTTAACTACAAAGTCAAAACTTGGTACCTCGCCCCATTTGCGTACTTCCAGATTATCCTCTTCGCTATTTCCATCCGGAACAGATTCATCAGGAAGATTAGGTAACTCAAGCATCCAGGTTTGAATTTCGCTCAATAAAACCTCTAGCTTGGCTTCATTAGTTTTTAGAGCTTCATTAATTTTCTCCATAGAAGCCAGTATTTCACTAGCATCTTCGCCTTTTGCCTTAGCCTGCCCAATGAGTTTGGAGTTTTTATTACGCTGGCCTTGTAATTCTTCTGTTTGTACTTGTAATGCTTTGCGTCGCTCTTCTAGGTCGGTAAATCGCTGCTTGTCTAAGCTAAGCCCACGGCGACTTAGATGCTTTGCAACTTCATTAAATTCTGAGCGTAATAATTTTGGATCTAACATAAATCTATAGATAAAAAGTGTGAGTTAAAATAATTAGATGGCTCGAGCTAAACTCAGGCCTAGAAAACAAGCCAGCAAACACAAGCCAACACTTAAAAACACATTTCCTGCAGCGTTTATATAATTACCCTGTTGAAGTAGGTTCAACGTTTCTAATGAAAAGGTTGAAAAGGTTGTAAAACCGCCTAATACGCCGACTAAAATCGCAAACCTTAGTTCTTCAGAAACGCTAATACGTTCTAGTAGAATAAAAGAAAGAAAGCCAATTAATAACGAACCCACAACATTCACCAGTAAAGTTCCATATGGAAAAGAGCTGCCAAACCATAAGCTAGATTGCGTTTGAATTAAGTACCTCAGCACTGAGCCCACGGCTCCACCTATGGCAACACCCACCAGGATCAAATCTTTCTCCTAAAATTGTATACTTATCATTGGCCACGAATGGTATCAATCAATGGTATATTGCGATACAAGGAAATGGTAATCATTTAAGAAGCTCAGTTAATAAATGCCCAGCTCAATCTCAACTGCAGATCTTGCAAAACAATTTCATAAGGTACTGCCTAAAAATGCAGTATTAGACAAGGATGAGCAACTAAAACCTTATGAATGCGATGCGTTGACTGCGTATAGACAACTCCCACGATTAGCTCTACTGCCCAGCAACATCGAAGAAATTCAAGCCATCGTTAAAATATGCAAAGAGTTTAAAATTCCTATCGTAGCTCGTGGTGCCGGCACTAGCTTATCCGGTGGCGCATTGCCACACAAAGATGGAATCCTCCTCAATTTAGCCAAACTCAATAAAGTTATCGAAATAGACACCAACAACAGAACGGCTACTGTGCAGCCTGGGGTGCGGAATCTTGCCATTTCAGAAGCCGCTAAACCTTATGGACTTTATTACGCACCCGACCCTTCTTCACAAATTGCTTGCACTATAGGTGGCAACATTGCTGAAAACTCAGGCGGAGTGCATTGTCTTAAATACGGCCTCACCATACACAACATCCTAGCTTTAAAAATTCTTACCGTAGAGGGTGAAATCTTAGAACTTGGTGGAAAGAATTTAGATTCCTCTGGCTTTGATTTGCTCGCACTAATGATAGGTTCTGAAGGGATGCTAGGCATTACCTTAGAGGTCACCGTAAAACTTCTTCCTGATCCAAATGACAAAAAAGTATTATTAGCCGCTTTTGATCATATCCAAAAGGCTGGCGATGCTGTGAACGGCATAATTTCCAACGGTGTAATCCCTGCAGGCCTAGAAATGCTAGATCAACTTACTATCCAAGCTACAGAGATGTATTGCAGTCCTGGTTACCCATCGAATGCTGCAGCTATATTAATATGTGAATTAGATGGTTTTGACGAAGAGCTTGAAACACAAGTTCAATTAGTTAAAAACATCCTTAACGAACATCAAGCCCTTGAGGTACGTGTTGCAAAAGACGAGCAAGAGGCCGAATTATTATGGTTAGGGCGTAAAGCCTCTTTCCCCGCACTCGGAAATTTAACTCCCGATTACTACTGCATGGATGGAACCATTCCGAGAAAACATTTAGCCCAAGTGCTAGAAAGTATTAGCAACCTTTCGGCCAAATATGGCCTACGTGTAGCCAATGTATTTCATGCAGGCGATGGTAATTTACATCCCGTAATTTTATACGACGCAAACGTAGCAGGTGAACTAGAAATTGCAGAAAAATTGGGTGGAGACATATTAGAACTTTGTGTAGAAGTTGGTGGAACGATTACCGGCGAACATGGTGTCGGTGTAGAAAAACTCAATCAGATGTGTGTGCAATTTAGTGAAGCAGAACTGTCAACATTTCATGCGATAAAAGCGGCATTTGATGAAGAGGAACTACTTAATCCAGGTAAGGCAATTCCTACTCTACATCGTTGTGCAGAACTAGGCGCTATGCATGTGCACCATGGCAAACTCCCTCATCCTGACTTGCCTCGTTTTTAAGTATAAAGTTCTGGTTAATATGTCAGATTGCAAAACTGAGATTACATCTAAACTTCAAGATGCTTTTCAACAAAAACAAGCTTTACAAATTAAAGCAGGCAACACAAAACCATTTTATGGCAGAAAGATTAACGCTGAGCCACTTTCGTTAGCACGTCATACCGGCATTATCGAATACGAGCCTTCAGAGCTATATCTCACCGCACGCAGCGGTACTTCTTTACTAGAAATTGAACAAGCCGTTGCAGATCAAAATCAGATTTTACCCTGTGAACCTCCTCACTTTGGAGCTGCAGCAACCTTAGGCGGCATGATTGCCTGTGGTCTTGCAGGGCCAAGGCGCGTAATTGCTGGCAATGTACGTGATTGCGTATTAGGAACAGAAATATTAAACGGCAAAGGAGAAGTGCTTCGATTCGGTGGCAAAGTAATGAAGAACGTTGCTGGCTATGATGTATCACGGTTAATGTGCGGCGCTTTAGGTACCTTAGGCGTATTGATGTCGGTTAGCCTACGTTTACTCCCAAAACCTTCTTGTGAACAAACCATTGCATTAACAGTAGATGGCGCGACCGCAATTATCAAAATGAACCAATGGGCTAATACCCCTATGCCCATTTCTGCAACCTATTACGATGGAAGTGAATTATATGTTCGCTTATCAAGCTCGGCATCCGCTGTAGAAGCTTGCAAAAATGAAATTGGTGGCCATCAAACAGAAGAACATGAAATGTTTTGGACCAGTATAAAAGAGCAGACCCATGCCTTTTTTAGTTCGGATATGCCGCTATGGAGAATATCGATTCCACCAAATACACCAACGCTAAACCTACCTGGAGCAAGTGTAATGGAATGGAATGGTGCGCTAAGATGGTACAAGAGTGATGCAGAAGAAAATATAATTCGCTCTGAAGCCAAACGCGTAGGTGGACATGCAAATTTATTCAAGGGAAATATTACCGATCAAGTTTTCCACCCTATTCCTAGCCCATCTATGAAACTTCATAAAAAACTTAAACAAGCATTAGATCCAGCTGGCATTCTCAACCCAGGCAAAATGTTTGCTGAGTTATAATTAATCATGCAAACCTCTTTTACATCTGAATTCATTCAATCCGCTGATGGTGAACGTGTAAACAACATTTTACGCAAATGTGTGCACTGTGGGTTTTGTAATGCAACTTGCCCCACCTATGAACTTACGGGTAACGAGTTAGATGGGCCACGTGGTCGAATATATTTAATTAAAAACTTTTTTGAAGAGAGCCTTGAGGAAAACAGCGAAGGCTCTTCCAATGAAACCAGTTTAAAACACCTAGATCGATGCTTAACTTGCCTAGCCTGTGAAACTACCTGTCCTTCTGGCGTGAAGTATGGCGAATTAGTAGATATTGGCAGGAAACACATAAATGCCTCAATACAACGTCCAGTGCTTAGCAAAATCAAACGCAAATTGATTTTGAATGCATTTTCCAGCTCGATGCGTGTTGGCATACTGCTGGCTATAGCGCGCATATTTAAGCCTCTCCTGCCTGCAAGTTTGGCTAGCAAATTACCAGCTAAAATTAAACTGTCGGCTATCTCTGCATCAGGCTTAGGCCCAAGTTTAGGTATACTTTCTTCCTCGTCTCGTAAAATGCTCACCATAAAAGGTTGCGTGCAAAAAGCGGCTGCACCACAAATCAATTTTGCGACTAAAAAGGTTTTAGCTGATTCTGATATTCAACTCGACGAAGCAAATTCTGCTTGTTGTGGTGCACTCGCATTCCATTTAACTGAGCTTGATCAAGCACATGCCACCATTCGCAAAAATATTGATCATTGGTATCAAATACTTAATGATGGATACGAGAAGATATTAATTAATTCAAGTGGTTGCAGTACCTTTATAAAGCAATATGCGACGATCATGCAAGATGACAATGCCTATGCGGATAAGGCCAAATTCATCTCAGAACATTGTATCGATCTTTCTGAAATTGCTAGCGAACTCACACCAAAAGCTCCCCATAGTAGGGAAAAGACTACGAAAAATAGTACGAATAAAACCATAGCGTTCCATAGCCCTTGCACCTTACAGCATGGTCAGAATATCAACGGAAAGATTGAAGAAAAATTGATTCAAGCGGGTTATAACTTAGTAGAAGTTCAAGATTCTCACTTATGTTGCGGATCAGCAGGAACCTATTCTTTACTTGAAGGCGACATGTCTTCGCAGTTATTAGAGAACAAGGTTGCCAACCTTGAAAACAATCAACCCGATATGATCGTCACCGCCAATATTGGCTGTCTCATGCACATACAATCAGGCACAAAAATACCCGTCAAACATTGGATTGAACTACTCGTTTAAACTCTTACACTTTCCAGCCTGATGACTAAAAGGAGGATTAAAAGATGGATATAAATATATCTTCATCAGAATCAATTATATTTTCCATCTTTATCATTTTCACCAGTGCTGCAGCACTGGCAACCATTGCTCTTTTTGCACGACAAGCATTGTTAGTAGCCTATATAGCGGTTGGGATCATCCTTGGTCCTTCCGTATTAAACTTTGTCCCTGACACTGAGTTTTCACAGCAAATTGCTAAAGTCGGCATTATGTTCTTGTTGTTTCTATTAGGTTTGAACCTACACCCACAAAAACTTATTGCATCCATCAAGCAATCAACGCTAATAACTTTTGGTGCATCATTAATTTTTGCACTTATTGGCTTTATAGCAGCCATGACACTACAGCTTCCACTTATGGATCAATTTGTCATTGCAGCTGCATTTATGTTCTCCAGCACTATCATAGGTCTAAAGTTACTTCCCACAACCGTTTTGCATCACCAGCATGTTGGCGAAATCATTATTAGTATTTTATTATTGCAAGACATCTTGGCGATAATTCTTTTACTTTTAATTGAAACTCAAAATACAGATACTAATACCTTTTATGCTTTGGGAAAGCTGGCACTTGCACTACCTGGATTGATCGCCTTTGCATTTTTGGTTGAGCGCTTTGTATTAATCAAATTGATGTCTAAATTCGATAAAATCAAAGAATATATTTTCTTATTAGCGATTGGTTGGTGCTTGGGTATCGCAGAACTTGCTCACTATATTGGCTTATCACATGAAACCGGCGCATTTATTGCGGGCGTTGCCATTGCGGTTGGACCGATTTCATTTTATATATCTGAAAGCCTCAAACCAATTCGTGATTTCTTTTTAGTGATATTCTTTTTCTCACTTGGTGCAAGTCTGGATATTGGCCTAGCTTGGAAGTTACTTCTACCCGCCATTATTACAAGCACAGTACTACTACTCATAAAACCCTATGTATTTAAATATTTGATTCAAAAAAGTGGCGAATCAGATAAAGATTCGAAAGAAATCGGCGTGCGCTTGGGACAACTCAGTGAGTTTTCATTATTGCTCGGCTTCGTAGCCTTTAGTGCTGGTTTGATCACACTCAAAGCATCTAACTTTATACAAGTATGCACCATTGTTAGCTTTATCTTATCCACCTATTTAATTGTATTAAAGTATCCGACCCCAATAGCAGTAAGCGATAAATTAAGACGTGACTAAATCATAATTATTTTTATACGTTTCAAATTTACACACAATATTTTTTATTCAAAACCCAACTTCACTCTAATTGACTCATGGTAAGTCGAGCGTATACTCGACTATAGATTGCATTTATATACATATGCAGTTTGCGTTGGAATAAGAATAAAAGCTTATGCATAAAAATACCGCAATGGTATTTAATTAAGACAGACTTATTCCAGGGTCTATAAAATACTAGGAGGTTAATCATGAAGAACGATAATAAATCGGATCAACCTGCTAAGGAAAGCATCTCAGAAGAAACAACAGGAACGGTTGGTCATAAAGTAACTCGACGCACCTTTTTAAAAGGTTCCGCAGCAGTATCTGCAGGTGCTATAGCACCTATGTATCTCGCCGGAATTAGCAAATCATTTGCTGCAAAAGGCGGTGCGGTAAAAATTGGGCATATCGAAGACTTATCTGGAAACCTTGCAGTCTATGGGATTCAGAAAGATCATGCCGCTCAACTTGCAGTTAGTGAAATCAACGCTGGATTAACCCTTAAGGGTGGCCCAGTTGGTTCTGGTGGTTTGGGCGCTATGTCTAATCACACAACTAGTGCGCCTGTAATGGGTAATGGAGACAAAGACCTAAAAGTTGTCCACGATGGTGGCAAACTGTCTGCTTCAGGCATGGCCTTTGTTGAGGATGAAGATGTATTGGTTGATTCAGGTGAGTCAGGAATATTAGGCCGTGAAGTTGAACTGCTCAATACTGATGGACAATCAAATAATAATATTTGGCAACAATTAACAAAAAAATTAATCCAAGAGGATAAAGTTGATTGTTTAGTGGCTGGGTTCACCAGTGCTGAACGGGAGGCTATTCGACCTATCGTCGATCAATTTAAACAACTGTATATATACACTAATCAATATGAAGGTGGCGTAGCCGACTCTAATACTTTTTGCACGGGCGCAATTTGTGAACAACAAGTCATCCCGGTTGTGGATTACATGATCCAAAAATTTGGGCCGCGAGTTTACACGATTGCAGCAGACTACAACTTTGGACAACTCACCGCAGCTTGGACGCGTGCTTTTGCACCGCAAGTTGGTGGCGAGATTATTGGTGAAGAATTTGTTCCATTAAGCGTTTCAGACTTCACAACATCCATCGCTAAAGTACAAGCAGCCAAACCGGATTGGGTGTTCACCTTGTTAGTTGGTTCAAATCAATCTAACTACTATCCACAAGCCGCAGCAACTGGGCTTAAGTATCCAATGGCTTCAACCGTTAACATGGCACAAGGCTATGAACATCGACGCTTCAAAGCCCCATCACTTGATCGTATGTATAACTGTGTTAACTATATTGAAGAAATACCCACTGCACGTAACCGTGCATTTGTAAAACGCTGGTACAAGATGTTCCCAGATGATCCGTACATTGGTCAGATGGCACAAAACACTTACTTCTCAATTCACATGTACGCTAAGGCTGCACGCATTGCAGGTACAACGGATCAAGAAGAAGTTAAACGTGCACTGGAGTCCGGCTTACATATTGAAGCACCTGAAGGCACTGTGTTTATGGAACCGTCTACGCACCATTGCTCTCACTATATCCGCTTAGCAACAGCTGATGCAGATCATAATGTTAGCTTTGTACGTGAATGGCCAAGTATACAACCATGGTGGTTACAACGACTTGGAGTTAACCTAGTTAAGCATAAGGAATACAAACAATATATTCCTGACGAAGATCCATTCTTCAAAAGCTGATTTAAATATAATGTCCTAATAACAATAAATCGAATGGCGTCGACTAAACTTTTGTCGACGCCATAATCGATAAAGCAACGGAACAGCATTGTCTTATGGAAACCGATGCTCTTGCACTGAGCCTGACGTACCAGTTTGGTACAAATGCTGCGTTCTTATTCTTAGCAGCACTCGGGCTTATCGTGATATTGGGTATGATGAATATCATCAATCTTGCCCATGGCGAATTGATGATGATGGGTGCCTATGTCGCTACCATTACACATAATCAACTTAATCTTCCCTTCCCTTTAGCCGTAATCGTTAGTTTTTTTGCGGTCGCAATCTTCGGCGCCATACTTGAATTATTAATTGTAAGACGTTTCTATGGCCGTGAATTGGGTGCGCTGGTCGTAACTTGGGGTATAAGTTTGATATTAGGCCAAGGAACACTTCTAGTTTTTGGTCCATTTATGCCCGCTATAAAAATACCAGGCGGATCGTATTCCTATGGAGGGTTTTCTTATTCAGCTTACTGGTTAATCCTAATTGCGATTTCAATTGCTTTAATCGCTGGATTATATTGGCTCTATCGTTATACAAATTACGGATTACAAGCACGTGCCACGATGCAAAATGCAGAAATGGCAAAAGCCTTGGGCGTGCCTACTAGCCATGTATACACACTAACCTTCAGCCTTGGTGCAGGTCTCGCTGGTTTAAGTGGCGCCTTATTGGCACCTACTTCAACGATTGCACCTTTCATGGGCCAACAATTTGTCGCACCTGCTTTCATAACGGTTGTAGTGGGAGGAGCAGCCAATGTAATTAGTGGTGCGGTAGGCAGCAGCGTGTTGCTATCTGCAATTAAAACGCCTATTGGAATGGCATACGGAGCATTTTTAGGAACCGTAGCTTTGCTAATTGCTTCACTAATCATCATTCGTATCATGCCTGACGGTATTTCAGCAGCAATTCAAAAGTTAATGGATCGAAGACGTACTCGTAATACAAAATGACCTCAAAAATATTACATTTAATTGGTGGCGATGCTGATATAGGCACATCAAAAATATTTTGGATTGGATTCGTGATTGCGGTAATTCTTTTTGCACTTTATCCAACTCAAGTTTCTGAATTTCGCGCATCCAATGTTTCTTATTATTTACTAAATATTCCACTCGCACTCGGTATGGCATTGCTATGGGGTTACTGTGGAGTATTAAGTTTTGGGCACGTAGCTTATTTTGGCATTGCCGGTTATACCTACGGAATTATTGCCGGTAATATGGCAGGTAATTCACTCGCTTCATTGGCAGGAATCTTAGGTGGCTTAGTTGCAAGCGCAGTAGTTGCTGGAATATTTGCATACTTTGTTTTCTACTCGCGTGTACGTGAGTGGATCATCCCCATTCTCACACTTGTATTAACTCTACTTTTAGAAACTTTCCTTGGCCAAACTGCTGGGTATCAGTGGCGAGTTGGTTCTGTACTGCTAGGCGGCTACAACGGCATGACCGGTATACCATCATTTCAAATTGGAAGTTTTGTTTTCATGGGCAATTCATTTTACTACTTCTGCATGGTGATTGTTTTAGCATGTTACGTAAGTTTGAGAATGCTATTAAATTCAAAATTTGGCCAAGTGGTTACCGCAATTCGCGAAGACCCATTGCGTACAGAAATTTTTGGTTATGATATTCGCGCAAGACAATGGTTGGTATTTGTTTTATCAGCTGTATTAGCGGCTATAAGCGGTTTGTTATATGTGCAATGGGGAAATTACATAACACCTAGTCAGGTTGGATTGTTATCAGCTGCACTACCTGTAATTTGGGCTGCTGTTGGTGGACGTACTAGTTTGCTGGCCGTACTTATTGCAACTATTGTTCTAAATTGGGTGACATTTACCTTGTCTTCACAAGGCAACCAGTATGCAATGGTCATCATTGGAGCTGCATTAGTCATTACGATGGTCTTCTTCCCACGCGGCATTGTCATCATGCTTGCTGAATGGGTAGGTAAATATACTAATCGAAAAAGCACCAGAGTGATCCGTTAAAATGGCAAGCGAATACGCACTAGAAACACGCAACGTTAACAAACGTTTTGGCGGAGTCGTTGCTGCAAACAATGTGGACTTAAAAGTTGAGCCTGGTGAGTTAAGGTGCATCATTGGCCCTAACGGTGCAGGAAAATCGACACTTTTTTCACTATTGTGTGGCATCCAGCGCGCCGACAGCGGCGAAATCTACATCAATGGGCATGATGTTACGCGTATGCAACCCTACAGACGCGTACGCCATGGAATTGGCCTTACTTTTCAAACCAACCGTGCTTACCAGGAACTAAGTGTAAAACATAATCTTATGGTTCCAAACCCATCTTTAGCTGTCTCAAAAAAATCCCATCAACAAGGTCAAGAAAGATTAGTGTTAGCGCTGGAAGAATTTGGATTAGATCCTAATGACGATACGCTTGCTAGCGAAATACCCCATCACACTCTTCAATGGTTGGAGATTTCTATGATGCTAGCAGGGTTTCCTAATCTTGTATTGATAGATGAACCCACTGCGGGAATGTCACGTGAGGAAACAGATCGCACTTCAATGGTATTGAAAAAGCTAAATGGAAATGGTCTTACCATCATTGTAGTTGAACACGATATGCATTTTGTTAAAAGTATTGCTAAAAAAGTTACTGTTTTACATCAAGGGCGTATTTTCACAGAAGGTAATTTAGATGAAGTTATCGCTAACGAAGAAGTTAAAAAAATATATTTAGGGCATGCACATTAATTAAAATTATGCAGATTTTAAATACTGATAATGTAGTTGCAGGTTACAAAACAGCAAACGTTTTGCAAGGTGTCAGCATATCCTTATCAGAAGGTGAAATAGTTTCTGTTGTGGGTCGAAATGGTGTCGGAAAATCCACTCTGGTAAAAACCATTATCGGATTGTTGCCTGCACGCTCTGGCCAAATTATTTTTAATAACAAAGATATTACCTTAACCAAAGCGAATATTCGTGCAAAATCAGGAATTGGTTATGTTCCTCAAGGCCGTGGGATTTTTGCTGAGTTAACCGTACAAGAAAATTTACGAATGGGTGGCTTAATCGGTGCTAAACAGAAAAAACTAAATTTTGATGCTATTTACTCTTACTTCCCTATTTTAAAAGAACGACTACATCAACGCGGAGGTACGCTCAGCGGCGGTCAACAAGAAATGCTTGCTATTGCACGAGCACTTATCAATCAGCCAAAACTTTTATTATTAGACGAACCTAGTGATGGCGTTCAACCTAGCATCGTTGAGGAAATTGGCAGTTTTCTATTAAAACTTAAAGAAACAGGTGACATTACCGTCTTGCTAGTGGAACAAAATTTTGATTTGCTGCAAACCGTTTCTGATCGTGCATATGCAATGGAAAAAGGCAAAGTATCGGATGCTTTGACAAAAGAAGATTTAAATAATGACGAAACACTCGCAGCACATATTGCTGTGTAATTAATTTACTAAATTATTATTACAAACATGAGGTAGATATTATGGAAATGATCAGTCGAAAATATCCAAATGATTGGGTAGAAAATTCCATTATGTACAAACGTGGAGTGGGCAAAGGATCAAGCGGGGTTACTCACCATTTAACAGAAGATGTACAAGGCACCTATATTTACACTATGGGTCCCTATTCAGATCCAGTGATGACAATTAAACCAGGTGATCAAGTAGTTGTAGAAACACGTGATGCATTTGAAGGTGCAATTAAATCAGAGCAAGATAAACCTTCTGAAATATTAAAAATGCCATTTTTAAATCCACAAGCTGGCCCCATAATGATTGAAGGCGCGGAGCCTGGTGATGCGGTAGCCGTACACATAGAAACTATGGCTCCACGCGGGCCCAAACCTCAAGGCACATGCTGCATGATAAAAGAATTTGGCGCATTAACAGGTACCTATTACACCGCTACGCTAAATGAACCTTTGCCTGAAAAAGTACGCAAAGTAGACATTGATGAGCAAAGCGTCTATTGGAGCGATAAAGTAACACTTCCGTATCGACCGCATATTGGTACTTTATCCTTATCACCTGAAATCGATTCTATTAATTCGCTTACTCCAGACAATCATGGTGGCAACATGGATCTTCCCGATATGGGGCCGGGAACCATTACCTATTTACCCGTACGCTCACCGGGTGGACGGCTTTTCATAGGAGATGCTCATGCATGTCAAGGTGATGGTGAAGTTTGTGGTGTTGCAGTTGAATTTCCAACGGTAACCACCATTACTGTTGATTTAATTAAAGACTACACCATTGAATGGCCAAGACTTGAAGCTGACGATTTTATTATGGGCATTGGCAGTACTCGGCCTTTAGAAGATGCGACCAGAATTGCTTATCGAGAACTTATTTATTGGATGGAAAATGAATACGACTTTGATCGCTGGGATGCTTACATGATGCTAAGCCAATGTGGAAAAGTACGTTTAGGTAACTTTGTAGATCCAAAATACACCGTGGGTGCAGCAATACCTAAAAGATATTTAACTTAGGAAAATTTTACGAATGTAATTATTAAGTAATGTTGTTTATCAACATTTCGGAATGCAATTCGTCTAAAGAGTTGCAACCAAGCTGACCCAGCGCACGATCAATTTCTGTAGTGAGAATAGATAGCGCATGATTAACACCATTTTGTCCACCGGCAGCAAGCCCAAATAATGTTGCACGTCCAATCATTACTGCATTCGCACCTAATGCAATGGCTTTTAGCACATCAGTACCTCGCCTAAAACCGCTATCCACTATAATTGTTATTTTATCCCCTACTGCTTCAACAATTTCAGGCAAGACTTCAATTGGTGCAACACAACTATCCAATTGTCTTCCACCATGATTACTGATAACAATTCCATCACAACCAAGCTCTGCTGCACGAATTGCATCTGCAGCATTCAAAATGCCTTTTAATATTAATTTTCTCGGCCATTTTTCTCGCAACCATGACACTTCATCCCACGAAATATCAGGGGCGAATAGTTTTGGGAAAATAGCCACACCACCTTTAGCAGTTTTTGCTTCCGGCGGCATAAACTTAACTATATTTTCAAACCGAGGAATACCGTGTGGCACTAATACATCAAGTATCCATCTAGGATGGCAAGCCACATCTATCATATTACGTAGCGTTAGTTTTGCGGGCACACGATAATTTCGCTTATCCCATTCGCGATTTCCAAATACGTTCGCATCAGTCGTGAAAACTAAGGCTTCATAGTTTTCATTTTCTGCACGTTTTAAAATATCTCGTGTAATGTCGCGATCCGTTAACACATAAAGCTGCATCCATAAACGCCCACCCACATCATGTGCAACATCTTCGAGACTTACATTGGAAACGGTACTTAAAGAAAATGGAATATTATTGTTTTTTGCAGCATGTGCTAGTGCGATATCTGCACGATGATGGAGCATGCCATTCAGCCCAGTTGGTGCAATAATCAATGGTGAATTAGCTTTTTGACCAAATAAATTAATACGTTGTTGTCGTGAACTAGTATCAACCAATGTGTTTGGTTTAAAACGGATAGATTTTAGAGCTTCTTGATTCCAACTTAATGAACCTTCATCTTCAGCGCCGCCAATTACATATTCCAACGCGAAGTTTGGAATTCGACGCCGCGCAATTTCATGCAAGTCATCTATTGAAACTGCTTTTCGAAAATTACCTGAATAGAGTTTGCGCTTTAGTGACATATCCATTAATTCGCAATTTGCCAGCCATTAATATGACTGCTTTTATGATATATATCCAATATTGTAGTTTATTTATGATATTCAATAAGATACAAATAAGCACTAATATTTAACTTGGTAATTGAAATGCTTGTACGCTCATCCTCTTCAATCTACTTGGTCGTCCTGAAATTAACTACTCAGATCGTTATTTCAGATAAATTTAGCAGGGATTAAAGTCTAATCAGGTTAAAATATGGAACCAAAAATTAACTACGTAGGATTACTAATATTGATAATCCTTGGTGTTGCTGTAGGTAATTTTGCATCAAGCTTCATTACCACTAAATACTTTCATAAAGAGAGTGAAAAAATATCGGTAGAAGTGTCTAAAGCTGTACCTACGACACCTTCAAAGGCTACAGAAACTTCAAAACTTGAAACTGCTCGAGAAACCGTGAAGCTAAGCCCCGAAGCACAACCGGGATTGCACATAGAACCCGAAGCAATCGAAAATTCTGCTGATCATAAACAGCTGATAGAAAAAAGAAAGATAGATGAAAACGGTGTGCGCTTAGCTAAAACTTGCAGTGAATGGACTACAGCACATAAAGACATGCAAACCCAAACCAGTGAAAGAGGCATGAATAAACACTGTGCTGAATATTATGATTACCTTAGCTTTGGCAATCTGCCAAATTCAAACTAAAATCACTAGAATCAAAAGAAGTTAAATCAAGAATAGAATTTAGCTTTGACCAGGCTTCCATATACCAAAAGCTTCGCCTTTGGGTTGCATAGTTTGTTGACGCTGTTTGGTAATGTCGTCATAAACATACTTAGAGAATGCATTTAGCTCATTCATAATTTCGTTTTTTTCACCAGATGGAAGATCATGGTTGCCGACAATAAATCCAATTATTGCTGCTAGATACTGACCTGCAAGCAATGGATTTTTTGCGCGCTCATCTTCTTCTACCAATACTTTTTCGATCTTTTCAATAAGTTCCCTTGATAATTTCAACTGGTCCATTTATGCAATCCTTTTTTAATCGCTTGTAGTTTTTTTATGTAAAGTTTCTAAATGTTGTTTAATTTTTGCTTCAAGTCCACGATTTTCTGGTAAATAATATTGCTGGCCTTGTAATTCTTCTGGCAAATACACTTCACCAGCGGCATAAGCATCTTCTTCGTCATGTGCATAGCGATAACCATCACCATAACCAATATCTTTCATTAATTTTGTTGGTGCATTACGTAAATGCATGGGGACTTCTAAAGTACCATGTTCTTTTGCAGCATTCATCGCTGCTTTATACGCAGTATACACAGCATTACTTTTTGGCACACAACTCAAATAGACTATGGCATGTGCTATTGCCAATTCTCCTTCAGGCGATCCTAAGCGATCATAGGTGTTCCATGCATCTAACGTAATCTGTAACCCGCGCGGATCAGCATTACCGATATCTTCACTCGCCATTCGTACAACACGTCGTGCAATATAATGAGGATCACAACCGCCATCAATCATTCGGCAAAACCAATAGAGTGCTGCATCGGGGTCAGAACCTCTAACTGATTTATGCAATGCTGAAATTTGATCGTAGAAATATTCACCTTGTTTATCAAAGCGGCGTAAGGATTGCGAAGTAACTTCTTGAATAATATCTTTGGTGATTATTTTTTTATCTGCAGATTCGCCCAGTAGATCAACCGCAATTTCTAAGAAATTAAGTGCGCGTCGCGCGTCTCCATCTGCTGATATCGCTAATATCTCTTTGGCTTCTTGCTCAATTTCATCGACTCGACCCTTTAAGCCTTGTTTCTTATCTTGGATTGCTTGTTCTATACATTGTTGAATATCTTCATGTGTAAGTCTTTTCAGCACGTAAGTACGAGCCCTGGATAAAAGAGCATTATTTAGCTCAAACGAAGGGTTTTCGGTCGTCGCACCAATAAAATAGATGGTGCCATCTTCAATATGTGGCAAAAATGCATCTTGCTGGGCCTTATTGAATCGATGCACCTCGTCTACAAATAATACGGTTCTTGATTCTCGACCTTGCTTATAGGCCTTTGCTTGTTCAATCGATTGCCGAATTTCTTTTACTCCAGACAATACCGCCGAAATAGGAATAAACTGGGCATCTGATGTATGAGAAATTATACGCGCTAAAGTGGTTTTCCCGGTTCCGGGCGGACCCCAGAAAATCATTGAGTGTAATTTACCTTGTTCAATAGCGACTCTTAACGGTTTGTCCTTGGAAAGCAGATGCGACTGTCCAACAAAGGCATCTAATGTATTTGGGCGCATGCGATCCGCAAGCGGTCGATAGGAATTATCGGCTTGATCAAATAGATCAGGTGAATTTAAAACAGAATTTTCGATCTCGGGTTCCTGGAATAATTATCCAGTGTATTATCTCTTATTTGCAGAAAATTGCTCTTGCATTTTCTGCACTTCCGTTATCCTTGACTTTCGTCGCTTTACTATCAATTTATTCGGATGGGTAACCCACTACATCCACACCTTCCGCAGCGATAAACTTAAATCGGTCAGGCTCAAAGGACACATTAGTTTTTAAATTGATAAATTCAATAATCGTTTTTTGTGAAAAATGATCCTGAAGCTCCATCATTTTCACACCATTTTCATCCAGACCAATGTGTATTTTAAGGAACTCGGTATCCTGCACTAATGGAGTTAACTCAACCCAATTAAGGCCTTCTTTAACATCTGCATCTTTCACTTCAAAGTCATCCGTAAGAGGACGTATATTAGTTAACAACATAATTGGCGCGTTACCTAAAGCAGTATCTATTGGTTTTGCGCTGGCCTGCAATAAGTCCTCATCATAAATCCATAAATACTCGCCATCTGCTAATATTAACTGTGGATAGGGTTGCGTGTATTGCCATCTAAATTTACCCGGTTTATCTAAAGCAACATCCCCTTTTGCTTCTTGAACCACTTCACCATCCTCATCGTAAACAATTTGTCTAAACTGCCCTTCAAAAGAATTAACGTCTGAGAAAAATTTATCCAAACGTTGAATAGCGTCACTTGCATGTGCTTGACCTAGTATTGCAACAGCAATGAGCAGCAATGTAGCGACAGATAAGTAGGTTTTTAAATTACCAAGCATGAAAGTCTCCTGAGTCTTAGTCTTTAGACTATTGGCAATGACTAAGATTCAGCAATAAATTAAATTATTTGTGAAAATATTAGGAACTTATCTAAAATTAAGGCTATGTTTAGATACCAACAGGTGGAGGAGCAATAACCTCTCGCGTACCATTTGATTGAACTCCGCTCACAACACCACTGCTTTCCATTTCTTCGATCATACGCGCTGCACGGTTATAGCCTACTTTAAGACGACGTTGTACATAAGAAATAGAAGCTTTACGTGTTTCCGTAACAATGGCTACCGCTTCATCATATAGAGGGTCCATATCCTCTGTACTACTAGATAATGGCTCTAATCCAGGGATACCATCACCACTAGTAGAGTCTTGAGTTACTTCTTCTAAATACGCAGGCGCACCTTTCTCTTTTAAGAACGCAACAACTTTATGTACTTCTTCATCCGATACAAATGCACCATGCACACGTTCTGGTATTGATGTGCCTCCAGGTAGATACAACATATCACCATGGCCCAGTAACTGGTCCGCACCCATTTGATCTAAGATAGTTCTTGAATCCACTTTAGAAGATACTTGGAATGCAATTCTAGTAGGAATGTTCGCTTTTATTAAACCGGTTATCACATCCACGGAAGGACGTTGTGTAGCTAAGATTAAATGTATACCCGCTGCACGTGCTTTTTGCGCAATTCTTGCAATCAGTTCTTCAACTTTTTTACCCACTACCATCATCATGTCAGCAAGCTCATCTATTACGATGACAACGTTAGGTAACTGAGTAAGCTCTTCTGCTTGTGCAGGCTCTAGGCCTTCGACTTGATCATTCTTAAACAATGGATCAAGTATAGGCTCGCCATCATCAATTGCTTGTTGAACCTTAGCGTTGTATCCCGCCATATTTCTCACGCCTAATGCAGACATTAGGTGGTATCGGCGTTCCATTTCGGCTACACACCAACGCAACGCATTGGATGCTTCTTTCATATCCGTCACAACCGGTGAAAGCAGATGCGGAATTCCTTCATACACAGCAAGTTCTAGCATCTTTGGATCAATTAAAATCATACGGACTTGTTGAGGTGTGGCTTTGTATAAAATACTTAAAATCATTGCATTCAAAGCAACAGACTTACCAGAGCCGGTTGTACCTGCAACTAACAAGTGTGGCATTTTGGCTAGATCTGCAACAACAGGTAAACCACTAATGTCTTTTCCTAAGGCAAGTGTTAAAGGTGAAGACTCGTCATCGTAAATTTCAGATTCAATAACATCATTAAGCACCACTAATTCTCGATGTTCATTAGGAATTTCGAGCCCTACATAAGACTTTCCAGGTATCACTTCTACTACACGAACGCTAATTACAGAAAGTGCGCGTGCCAAATCTTTCGCTAAGTTAGTAACTTTGCTTACTTTAATTCCAGGTGCGAGTTGAATCGCAAATCGCGTTACAACCGGACCGGGGTGAACTTCGACCACTTCGGCATCTATGTTAAAATCAAGCAACTTAAGTTCTACTTGGCGCGATATGGCCTCTAAGGCTTCATTTGAATAACCTTTAGATGTATCAATAACTTTATCTAAGATTGAAACAGGCGGGAGATCCGTAGCCGCTGCCGCATTGAAAAGTGGGATTTGACGTTCACGCTCTTTCCTATCACTAGGCTCGATGTCTTTAATAATCGGCTCTATTCGAGGCTTTGCGCGTTTTTGAATTTTTACTTTGGTTTCTTTAACGAATTCTTGACGATCAATTTTAGCTTTTTTACTTGCACGCTCTTCACGAAATTCTGCAATTCGCTGCCAAGCCCAAGAGCTAAATTTAAGCGTGTTCTTACCGGTAACATCAAGTAGCCATAACCAGGAAAAACCAGAGAAAATAGTTATGCCGGCAAAAAATAATGAAAGTAATAGAAGTGTTGCTCCAACAAAACTAAACACGGAAACAAAACCGTTGCCGGTTAAATCACCTAGAATGCCGCCTGCAAAACTTGGCATAAATCCAGATTGAAAATGCAACGTAGCGAGGCCACAACCCGCCCCTAAGGTCAAAAGAAATCCAGCCCAACGAACGCCTAGAGTACGATAATCAATTTGCCCATTTTCAAGTTTGCCTTCGTAAATGAGCCAGCCGCTGTAAGCCACCATAAGTGGCGCTAAATAAGCAAGATAACCGAACATAAAGAAGAACAAATCAGCAAAGTAGGCCCCAACAGTACCACCCAAATTTCCAACCAATTGATTGGTGCCTGTATGCGTCCAGCCAGGATCGCCCTGGCTATAACTTAACAAAGCCACCATTAAATAGGCTCCAAGAGCCACTAACACCACTAAAGCGCTCTCACGCAGCCCTTTCAACAAAGTCAGGTTATGAGGGACTTTTGCAGTGCCTCTTGACCTTCCACGGCTAGCTGATTTCTTAAATGTTGCTTGTCTCAATGTAGTTCTCTCAATTTATTTGGCTCAATTATTTTGACTCAATTTTCTTAGGTCACTTTCTTACCGAGCATAATACCTAATTAATGTAATTCTTAGCTATACAATCTAACCTATTGAATAATATATAAACAATAAATGCAAATTTGAGTAGATTTCAAATCTACGTCAATTCGTTTGGGGCCAAACTTTGGTAGGTATTATCATAATTGTTCCAAATAATGTGCCTGGAAAACCAAATGTTTATCAAAACACCTTAAAGTGTAATGTTATTATACCATCAATAGCAATGCTCAATATATCCTTCTGACATTATTTCTATTGCTTGAAATTAGAGGTTACTGCACCCATTTACATATATCAGTGAGGATAGTCTGCTTATTATTATCCGTTGCAATACACCACTTAATTACACGGTCTTATCCACACCACTGTATATGACTTACCATCCGAGATTGATTTAGGATGAACACTACAAAAGAAAAAGGAACCATTATGACTGATTCGCGACATTTTAAACTCCTGATACTTGGATCTGGCCCTGCTGGTTACACCGCTGGCGTCTATGCTGCACGCGCGAATCTTGCTCCCGTAATTATTACCGGCTTAGAGCAAGGTGGACAACTTACCACCACAACGGATGTAGATAATTGGCCAGGTGATGTGGAAGGATTGCAAGGCCCTGAACTTATGGATCGCATGTTAAAACATGTGGAACGCTACGACACTGAAGTTATATTTGATCATATCCATACTGCTGAATTAAATAAGAGACCCTTTGTACTTAAAGGTGATTCAGGCACCTATACATCCGATGCACTCATAATTGCTACTGGTGCTTCCGCACAATATTTAGGATTACCTTCTGAAGATGAATTCAAAGGCCGCGGGGTTTCTGCTTGCGCCACTTGCGATGGATTTTTTTATAAAGGTAAAAAAGTTGCGGTAATCGGCGGCGGAAACACGGCTACAGAAGAAGCTTTGTATCTATCTAATCTTGCCAGTGAGGTGGTATTAATTCATCGTCGCGACTCATTGCGAAGTGAAAAAATATTACAAGACCAACTGTTTGAAAAAGAGAAAAATGGTAATGTCACTATCAAATGGAACCATAATCTTGACCAAGTGTTAGGTGATGATAGTGGCGTTACCGGCATACGAATTAAAAGCACAAAAGATGACGCTACAGAAGATATTGATCTAAGCGGTGTATTCATTGCTATTGGCCACAAACCTAATACCAGTATTTTTGATGGTCAACTTGAAATGAATGGTGGTTATATAAAAGTTAATAGTGGCTTACAGGGCGAAGCTACTGCTACAAGTATTCCTGGAGTCTTTGCTTCAGGTGATGTGATGGATCACGTTTATAGACAAGCTGTAACTTCAGCAGGTTCGGGATGTATGGCTGCTCTAGATGCTGAAAAGTACATCGACAATCTGAGTCAAAAATAATACTCATAATTTAAACTCTTTTGGCCTCAGAGAAACTTAATGTAACAGAATCTGATTCAAACTACAGTTTTAGTTTTATCACTTCGCTAAATGATATGGAGCGAAGTGAATGGAACTCTTTGATCGAAGATGAAGATCCTTTTCTAAGTTATGAGTTCTTATCGGCATTAGAGCGTAATGATTGCTTAGGAGAACAATATGGGTGGTTTCCTCATCACCTAATTGTTCGCCTAAATAGTAAACTTGTAGCCGCAACGCCCTTATACATTAAGACCAATTCTTATGGTGAGTTTGTATTTGATTGGTCTTGGGCATCTGCTTACGAACAAGCCGGTCTAAATTACTACCCTAAACTTATATCGTCTATTCCTTATACTCCGGTAACAGGCAGACGATTGTTGCTTTCTCCAGATTTAAATATAGCGCAAAAATCCTGTCTGGCAGCAAAAATGATTCAGGCCACTACAAATGAATCAGAAAAACTAGACATGTCTGGCACGCATTGGCTTTTTAACGAAACAGATGAATGTGATTTATTCAAACGGCAAGGTTTAATATTTCGTTTAGGTTGCCAATATCATTGGCACAATCAAGACTATGATTCTTTTGATTCTTTTCTCGAGAAATTTATTTCTAGAAAAAGAAAAAAAGTAAAACAAGAGAGAAGATACGTTAAAGAACAAAATATTGATATCAAGCGATTTCTTGGGAGTGAATTGAATGAAGCACAGTGGGTCCAAATACATGCGTTGTATGAAAATACATTCCATCGCAAAAGCGGCATCCCTACTCTTAGCTTGAAATTTTTCAAAGAGATTGGAAGCACTATGGGAGAAAAAATTATGCTGGTGCTTTCATATAGCGAAAATCAGCTAGTCGCCTGTGCAATCAACTTCTCGAGCACAAAAAAACTATATGGAAGATTTTGGGGATGTACACAATCGTTTCATAGCCTACATTTTGAAGCCTGTTACTATCAAGGTATTGAATATGCCATTGAGAATAAATTAAAAGTATTTGAACCTGGAGCACAAGGCGAACATAAAATTAGCCGAGGATTTTTACCGACTAAAACTTGGTCTGCGCATGCCATTCATGATTCACGCTTTGAACCTTCAATTCGTGACTTCTGCAACAGAGAAAAACAATACATGCAAAAGGACTGTGATGAATTAATGACACTTTCGCCCTATCATGGTTAAAGTTATATCAAAATCATTACAATCCCATCAAGATTAGAATACTAACGTGGATATCACCTGGCTAGATCCTATAAACACGGAAACACCCTTCCCTCACGTTGACCAAGCATTAATGGATCCGGAAGGCTTACTTGCAGCAGGCGGAGATCTTAGTGAAATCAGGCTTTTAAATGCTTACCGTAATGGCATTTTTCCCTGGTACGAATATGGACAACCTATTTTATGGTGGTCGCCAAACCCAAGAGGCGTTATATATACCGATAAATTTAGAATCTCCACCAGCTTAAGAAAAACTCTACGCAAACATAATTGGACCGTCACTTTCGACGGAGACTTTAAAAAAACGATTACAGCATGTGCAACACCTAGAAGCTATGCACGAGGCACTTGGATTACAAATGAAATGGTGCATGCCTATTATAATCTGCACCTGATCGGGCATGCGCACTCAATTGAACTATGGGACCAAGAAGAACGTTTAGTAGGTGGAATATATGGCGTGTTAATAGGGAAAATGTTTTACGGCGAATCAATGTTTAGTTTTGAAACTAATGCTTCAAAAGTAGCATTAGCATACTTAACGATGCATCTTCACTATTGGGGGTTTCCGTTACTCGATTGTCAGCTGCCTTCTTCGCATTTAACAAGTTTAGGGGCAGAAACCATCAGCCGAGAAAAATACATAGAAACTATGAAGCCACTTAGCAAAAAACTAAAAAATAATTTTAATTGGGAACAAGCTGACAACCTAAACCCAGCTGATTGGATGAAATAGCAAGAAAATGTTATCTGTTACTATCTAATTAGCTTTTAATTCTAAATCTTATCTAGAATAGCGCGCTTCACAGCATTTAATTCTGCGTCTATAGTTATCATTTCAGTTTCACTCTGTTTGATAGCAATATCAGGGTCTTTTAATCCATGCCCTGTAACGGTACACACTACCGTGCTGCCATTAGGTATATTTCCGGCTTCTATATCATGCAAAGCACCCTTAACTGAAATTGCAGAAGCTGGCTCACAGAAAACACCTTCTTTTGTTGCTAGTAGTTTTTGTGTTGCCAAAATCTCTTCATCGGTAAACGAATTAAACCAACCACTAGATTCTTTAACTGCAGCTTGCGCCAAGTCCCAACTTTGCGGGTGTCCGATACGAATAGCGGTAGCAACAGTATCAGGATTATCAACCATGGCGCCTTTAATAAAGGGTGCTGCGCCCGCAGCCTGATAACCCAACATTTTAGGCCGGCTTGAAGTGCTACTTTTACCTGTAAATTGGCAATCACCATTACAATATCCACAAGCTTTTGTAACTTCTTCTCCTGAACTCGCTGCAAGTTCTGCATAACCTGTCCAATGTGCAGAAATATTTCCTGCATTACCCACCGGTATGCAATGAAAATCAGGAGATCGCCCTAACGCTTCTACAATTTCATAAGCTGCAGTTTTCTGACCTTGTAAGCGATATGGATTAATTGAATTAACAATATTTACTGGTGCCTCATTAGCCACTTCTTTTACCAAGCGCATGCCATCATCAAAATTTCCGTGTATTTGTATAATGGTTGCACCATGCATCATCGCTTGAGCTAGTTTCCCCATCGCTATTTTGCCATCTGGGATAAGTACAAATGCTTTAATTCCTGCGCGTGCGGCATAGGCTGCCGCAGAGGCTGAAGTATTCCCTGTAGACGCGCAAATTATAGCTCGACTTCCTTCAGAAACGGCTTGCGTTACAGCAACGGTCATGCCGCGATCTTTAAATGATCCAGTTGGATTTAAGCCTTCAAATTTAAGATATAGTTTAATTTCTCTTTCTTTAATTTGCTTAATGTTATGGCATTCTATGAGAGGAGTATCTCCTTCACATAAACTAATGACTTTGCAATCTGCTGCTAGTGGCAATATGTCGCGATAGCGGTCGATAAGTCCTGTGTAGTGTGTTTGTTTCATACTAAATATTTGAGGAATATATTACGAAAGCGTCTCTAATCGAATACGCATAACTTTGTTTGTAACGGCTTCTAACTTTTCTACTTCAGAAATAGCTTTATTCATATTTTGCTCACTTACTTCATGAGTAAGTATAACAATAGGTACACTAGATATATTAGCTTGCGGTTCTTTTTGAATAATCGCTTCAATACTGATCGCATGATCAGCAAATATTTGTGTAACTTCTGCTAGTACGCCTGGACGATCTTGTACGTGAATACGCAAATAATAAGCTGTCGACACATCATCCATGGGTAAAATAGGAATGTCTGATAATGCACCTGGTTGAAAGGCTAAATGTGGCACTCGGTTTTCAGGATCTGAAGTCAACGCTCGAACGACATCTACCAAATCAGCAACAACTGCAGAACCTGTTGGCTCAGCACCTGCACCTGCGCCGTAATATAAACTCGGACCTAATGCATCGGCTTTTACTACAATAGCGTTCATCACTCCATCGACATTAGCGAGCAGTCTTCGATGAGGAATTAAGGTTGGATGCACACGTAGTTCTAGACCTTTCGTAGTTCGCTTCGCAACACCTAGATGTTTAATGCGATACCCTAGCTCTGCTGCATAGGCAACATCTTCACGAGTAATTTCAGTGATACCTTCTGTATAGACACTATCAAATTGCAATGGCACACCAAATGCAATCGAAGCTAATATTGTTAATTTATGTGCGGCGTCTATGCCTTCAACATCAAAGGTAGGATCTGCTTCCGCATAGCCTAGTTGTTGTGCCTCTTTTAAAACATCATCAAAGTCACGACTTTTGTCGCGCATTTCGGTAAGAATAAAATTGCCAGTTCCATTAATAATTCCAGCTAACCATTGAATAGAATTTCCAGCCAAACCTTCACGAATAGCTTTGATTATTGGAATACCGCCAGCAACAGCAGCCTCGAATGCTACAGTTACACCTTTTTCCTGTGCGTGTTGAAAAATTTCATTTCCATGCAGCGCAATTAAAGCTTTGTTTGCAGTCACCACATGTTTGCCGTGCTCAATCGCTTTAAGCACTAAATCTTTTGCCTCATCTGTGCCGCCGATAAGTTCCAGCACAATTTCAACGTTCGGGTCAGTAACAACTTTATTTGAATCTTCTGTAAGTTTTATTGAAGAAGTATCACATGCACGTGTCTTTTTAGTATCGCGCATACTGGCGATAGTAATTTGTATACCTCGACCTGCACGCCGTGCAATTTCATCCGCATTGCGCATTAAAATATTAGCAGTACCACTGCCAACGGTACCAAGGCCTAAAACACCCACTTTTACTGGTTCTAATGCAGACATATTCTTATATATACGTGATAATTTTAACTAACGATTACGACTATTTATTTTTAAGCATCTTTTTAATATTCCGAACAGCTTGTCGAGTTCGATGCGCATTCTCGATTAAGCTGAATCGCACATGGGTGTCACCATACTTACCAAATCCCACTCCCGGCGACACAGCCACTTTAGCCTCCTCTAACAACTTCTTAGAAAACTCTAAGGAACCAAGGTGGGCGTATTCTTTAGGAATTTTTGCCCAAACAAACATCGTAGCTTTAGGCTTTTCAACCTGCCAGCCAGCATTACACAAACCTTCACAAAGCACATCACGCCTTCTTTTATAAGTATCACGTACTTCATCAATCACCTCTTGCGGACTGTTCAATGCCTCAATCGCAGCTACTTGAATAGGGGTAAACATCCCATAGTCCAGATAAGATTTGATGCGTGATAGTGCCTCGACTAACGTTGGATTACCACACATAAACCCAACTCTCCAACCTGGCATGTTGTAAGTTTTCGATAGAGAGTAAAACTCAACCGCAATGTCTTTTGCCCCTTCCACCTGAAGTATGGAGGGTGCTTCATAGCCATCAAACGTAATCTCACCGTAGGCAATATCATGCACCAGCCACATTTTATGTAGTTTAGCTATCGCAACCAAACGCTCTAAAAAGGCGAGATCGACACATTGCGTAGTGGGATTGCCCGGAAAATTTACAATCAACATCTTCGGCTTTGGCCACGAATCCTCAATCGCTTTTTCCAATTCTGAGAAAAAATCAGAATCTTCAGTCAATGGCACATAGATAATGTCAGCACCCGCAATCACACAACCGTACGGATGAATCGGATAAGCAGGATTGGGCACTAATACAGCATCACCTGGGCCTAAAGTGGCTAGCGTTAGATGCGCTAAACCTTCCTTTGAACCTATGGTTACAATAGCTTCTGTTTCTGGATCAATTTCTACATTAAATTTTCTAAGATACCAGTCTGCTACGGCTCTACGTAATCGAGGGATACCGCGAGATAAGGAGTAGCGGTGAGTGTCTTCACGTTGAGCGGCCTCAACCAACTTATCCGTGATGTGCTTAGGGGCAGGCTTATCAGGGTTGCCCATGCCAAAGTCCACAATATCCTCGCCACGCGCGCGCGCATTGGCTTTAAGTTCATTTACAATATTGAAAACGTACGGGGGAAGCCGTGATATTCTGGGAAAATCTTCCATCTAATCCATCTATCCTAATAAGCGCTGAGTATAATACGCGATTAGCCAACATCTGCCCAACCCATTCACCTATAAACTAACTACAAAGCGGCCCCCTTCTGATGGATATTACCGAAGATATTGCTGATGCTAAATTTATGATCACAGGATACAAATCTGATTGTGTGCTCATCAACCACGAGCCTCACCATAAAAGTGTAATCGTAAGTCCTGATACTTTAATATCGCCATGGGAAGTAACTGATATATCACAGTTAAGTGAAACCACTCTGGCATCGATACTAGATAATCACCCCGAAAATGGTCTACCAGAGATCGTAATTATGGGTACCGGTGAAACCTTAATCCTTCCTGAACCAAAAATTATTGCTTTATTCGCACAACATCAAATTGGTTTGGAAACGATGAACACGAGTGCAGCATGCAGAACCTATGGAATTTTGGTCGCAGAAGGTAGAAAAGCCACTGCTGCAATTATATTTTAGAAAACTAATTAGTTTTTTGGTAAATATTTAATAGGATCTACAGGCTTCCCCTTATAACGAATTTCAAAATGTAATTTTGCCTCGGAAGTTCCCGTGTTGCCCAACTCGGCAATTTTTTGGCCACGTTTTACTTCACCACCCTCTTTTACAAAAAGTTTTTTATTATGCGCATAAGCACTTATAAATTGTTCGCTATGCTTAATGATGATTAGATTTCCATAACTCGCCAGACCATTACCGCTATACACCACTTTGCCAGATGATGCCGCTAACACCGGTTGACCAATTTTGCCACCGATATCAATACCTTTATTGCCTCCAGATCGAGACGAGTAAGTTCTAATGACTGCACCTTTGGTTGGCCAATTCCAATCATGCTTAATGGGTTTGCTAGCAGGCTTTGTTACAGTGTTTTTAGTCGTAGATTTTTTGCTTGTTGAAGTCCTTTTAGTAGAACTCGTTTTACTCTTAGCCTGATACGTTTTAGATGTGGCTTGCGATGGCGATAGTTTAAGACGTTGTCCTGCATAGATGGTGTAAGGCTTGCGTATGCCATTCCAACGTGCAATTTTTTTATAATCTACTCCATGCCTAAATGCTATGGAATATAATGTTTCACCTTTTAAAACCGTATGATAACCGTGATCATAATCATAATAGACATCGCTATTACGATTCGATACACACGATACCAAGAATAATAAAGAGAAAAATAAAAGGAATAATAAAAGAAAAACCGTTATTATTTTTCGCGTTGGGTTGAACATTAATGTAAATATTTAAAATAGATGACTACGGCAATGAGTAATAAGACCGTAATCCAGCCAATCCATTCAACATATTTCATCACTAAAGGCTCAAGCTTAGGGCCAGCATACTTAAGAATACCCGCAACGAGAAAAAATCGTGATCCTCTACCTATAAAAGACGCAACAATAAAGGGAATAAGTGCTAAAGACAGCACGCCTGCAGTAATCGTAAACAACTTGTATGGAATCGGAGAAAACCCCGCTACAAACACTACCCAAACGCCCCATTCAGCAAACCACTCTTTTGCCGTTTCAAATTTTGGTAAATATGAAGAAGTTTGTAACCAAGGATCAATATATTCAAACGCAAATGCGCCAATAAAGTAACCAAGAACACCACCTAACACAGAGGTAATGGTCGTTAAAAATGCATACCACCAAGCTCGATTCGGACGTGCAACCGACATCGGCGCCAACATTACATCGGGTGGAATGGGGAAGAAAGATGATTCTGCAAAACTTAATGCACCCAAATAATACGAAGCATGTGGATGCTTTGACCAACCCATCACTTTTTCATAAAGTTTCGTGAATAATTTCACTTTACTAAACTCTTACATCAAAGAAATTCATACACTTCCTTGTATGAGCGGCACAAAACTCACACCATCAAGTCGTTCTTTTATTATTCCATCTTTAGTTTTATGCAATAGCATTAAATCTTGAACTTCAGAAGTTTTTCCCACCGGAATGACTAAACGTCCATTTTCGCCTAACTGATCTATTAGGGCATCCGGGATCTCTTTAGGTGCTGCGGTAACTACGATTGCATCATAAGGTGCATAACTTTCCCATCCCCATGCACCATCTGAAAGTTTAAATCTAATATTTCGTATACCAAGCTCCATCGCGCGCCGTCTAGCTTGTTGATACAAAGGCTCCACTCTTTCTACCGTGTACACATCTTTAATAAGTGCGGCAAGAATGGCACCTTGATATCCAGAACCTGTGCCTACTTCTAACACTTTTTTAGGAATACCATCTTTTATAATCGCCTCGGTCATGCGTGCCACTACATAGGGTTGCGAGATAGTCTGTTTATGTCCGATGGGTAAAGCAGTGTCTTCGTAAGCGCGTGAAGCCAATGCTTCATCTACAAACAAATGTCTTGGAGTCATGCGCATCGCTTCAAGCACTTGATCATTAGTAATCCCTTTTTCTTCTAAGCGAGTAATTAACCGATCTCGCGTGCGCTGAGAAGTCATACCAATGCCTGCTTGATGTTTAGAGTTCACAGCTAGATACCCACTTTTCAACATCTTCCATTGCTTTGTAATGCGTTAGATCCAAATGCATAGGAGAAACCGAAACATAATCATTATTCACTGCATAAAAGTCAGTACCAATGCCAGCATCTTGTTCAGGTCCTGCAGCACCTACCCAATAAATAGGCTTGCCGCGTGGATCCTTTGCTTCAATAACCGGTTCAGCTTTATGTCGATTGCCTAAACGAGTGGTTTGCACCCCTTTCAGTTCGTCTTTTGCAATGTCCGGTATATTAATATTAATAATTACATCACTAGGTAAAGAATTTTCGGTAAGGTTTTTAATCATTGCCGCACTCACTTGTGCTGCATCCTGCAGATACTTAGGTTGAAAGGATGCAATCGAGATGGCCACTGCAGGCAACCCTAAGAAACGACCCTCGATTGCCGCCGCTACCGTTCCTGAATAAATCACATCATCCCCTAGGTTGGCGCCAGCATTTATTCCCGACACTACAATATCTGGCTCATCTTTCAATAAGCCTGTAATCGCCAAATGCACACAGTCTGTGGGCGTGCCATCCACGCTATACCAATTATCGGCAACCTCTTGAGCACGAATCGGTCGCTCTAGCGTTAAAGAATTACTGGCTGCACTACGGTTACGGTTAGGTGCCACCACAGAAATTTTTCCCAGTGGCGCTAAGGCTTCAGCCAATAATCTAAGACCACTGGCATGTATGCCATCATCATTACTTAATAAAAGGTGCATGTGTATTGCTACATAAAAGGGTAAAATTAATACAAGCGGCAGGTTGAATACTACTTAGTACCGTGAGAGAAATAGTAGCAAATTCAAACACTAAAATGGAAATTTACTAATGTCTGAGCCTAAAGACTCCAAAGGAGACTCAAAATCACAGGATGACTTAAGCTTTGCCGACCTATTAGACAATGTAAAGCCATTACCGGGAGAACAGCATAACCGCGCTGATATACACACTCCTAAGCCTAAGCCGGACCCTATTCCTAAAGAAACCATTAAAGATGAGCAGCGCGTATTGCAAGAGTCTTTAGAAGTTAGTCTAGAAGTGGAAGACTTACAGCCTGGCGACAGTTTGTCTTTTTGCCGCTCCGGCATTCAAAAAAGTATTTTTAAAAAACTCAAAAAAGGTCAATACAGCATTGGTGCTGAATTAGATCTACATGGCTACACTCGACCCGAAGCGCAGATCGCTTTAGCAAAATTTATTCAGCTTTCAAGAGAAGAAAACATTCGGTGCGTTAGAATCATTCATGGCAAAGGGTATGGTTCCAACAATCAAGGACCCAAGCTAAAACCAATGGTGAATACATGGTTACAACAACGTAATGAGATACTTGCATTTTGTTCCGCAAGACAAAACGATGGAGGAACGGGTGCGGTCTATGTTTTATTAAAATCTTTGCGTTGATTTAAAATCATAGAACAAATTTTAAGACCGCACTTTCTTACTTATAATCCCCAATACCTACGTATTCTAAATCAATTCAATAATTACTCATCACCTTTGCCAATTTTAAATGCAGTTCCCACACCAAGAAACAAAAATATAATTCCCATAATCCCTATATCCGATTTCACAAGCTCCATTGTTGAAACATCATTAAGCGCATCTCCAAAACTACCTTTAGCCCATTCTTCAAAGCTTGGTTGTTCTTCAGCAATCTTTTTCAAGTGAGGCACTACATACTCATTAAAATCAGCAATTTCTTCATCCGTGATATTTTCTACTTCATAGAATTCAGAGTACCCATGCTCATTCATGAATTTAATTAATTCCTCTTTACTTTCAACACCATCACTAAATGCTTCTGCGGCTTTTAAATCTTGTTGGTAATATTCTTCAAACTCTACTTCCTGGCCTTCAATAGCGGTAGAAATATCATTGGCCCACGTATCTTGAAAAGACTGTATCGCCATATACTTTCCACCTAATATGGCAAGCAACGCGAAAACGCCACAAATAATTCCGGTTGACATTCCTTTGGAATTAAACATCGCAGCACCCACCCCAACACCAAGTCCAATCCCCCAAGCAATAAAACCCAGTTCATAATTAAAAAACACTGTGATGAATTTCCAAAGCAACGCGCCAATTACCGCCGCAACGGCAGCAGCGACTATGCCGCTCATTTTCAATGAGTCGCCGTCTTGTATTGAAGTAACAGTTGTTGAGGTTGTGGGTGATTCAGTTGTAGTTGCGGTAGGCGTTTCTGTTATAGCAGGTTGACCAATAACAGTAGAGGGCCCAATCACGGTATCATTAGCGGATGGCGCTAATAACTTTTCTACATACACCCCGCAACCTGAGCATTGCTCTGCCTTCTCTTGTCGCAAATCACATTTAGGGCATGTCATGGTTGTATCCGCTTTAATCGGGGCCTTGTCCTCAATAGACAATGACATCGAATCTGTGCGGGCTACGGGTTTATGTTCTTTTAATGCAATCACCATTCCGATACTTTCAAGGCGTGACTTCAATGCCTGAGCTTTAGTGAGCTCCAGATCTTTCTTTAAAATCTTTTGCACACCCACATAAGTACCCGCTTTCTCAGGAGTGGTTTTAAATAACATTGCGAAGCTACTCAGAACCTCTTCTAATCCATAATCGTCATGAATTTCGCCAGTACTGATCACAGTGTATGTGGATACGTTGCTCATAAATTTAACCTTATATTTCAGGCTAAATTGTAATAATTTCACATATTTCACTCATTCCAATAACGATAAATGGCCGAGTTACAGCGCCAGTTGACCTCGTTATTCATGGAAATCGAATAAGCTGAGGAACAACACAAATGGACTGCTGGAATATTGGCTTCGACAGTGACCGTGCTAATATGTGGTGAATTAAGGACCATGCAACATACTAAGATTCGAAGATCTAAAAAGCTGCATTTGCAACTAAAAACACCTTAACTTTCATAAGATTGGTTCAATTAGCTAATCTCCTTCTTAAATCTCTCCATAGGAAAAAACCTACCCGGACACTTCGTAGACTCCCCATCGGTATGGCCATGACCGGTTACATGATTAGGGCCAATGCTATACGTCGCCATCAGGTTTTTCGTTAAGGCAAGGAGTGATTGATACTGTAGTTCAGGCACACTTTGTTTTTCATAATTGCCGACTAAACAAATCCCCACACCACGATAATTACGGTCCACATTATTAGCCGATACATGCATACCCCAAAGCTTGTAATCATTCCTCCAATCACTGTTAACTATCCCCATGCCTAGACCATTTCCATTGCCAATAATGTAATGATACGGAATGGCATCAATAGGATCTCCCGCTTGCCGTTGTCGATGTACTTTTTGTAAAAACTCGATATTCCCATAATTTCCAGCACTGTGATGAATCACAATGTAGTGCCATCGATGTACCCAATAAAAACCACTAGCGCTTACGGCCCCAACCCATAAAGAAGATCTAATTAAAAACTTTCGACGGTCCATTCATATACTTTTATACATAAATGTGGCTTTAATATGGAAAAAGCTTGTCAGAATAATTGTAAAATGTTTTTTGAACGTGAAACCAATAAAGCAACAAGCATCTATACTATTAGTTTTCATTTAAAATAAACGAATATGACTGAAGTTAATATTACAGAATGGCTACAGCACAATGCTACATTCGTTGTCCTTAGCACATTCTTAGTGCTTGCAGTTTTGGAATCATTAAACCCTGCCAGCAAGTTTGATCACTTCACGCGTACGCGCTGGGCAAATAATATTTTATTTTATATAATAATTTTCGCATTAAATAAATTTACAGGCCCGATTACTGCTCTGTTAACAGCTTATGCAGCCGAACAATTAAACATAGGTCTTTTTAACCATTACAGCTTCCCTATTCTGTTTGCCATTGCAATTGGTGTGTTAACTATAGACTTAATGCATTATGCAACACATCGCATGTACCACCACTATGACTCCTTATGGAAAATGCACAAAGTACATCATTGTGATTTTGATCTCGATATTACCAATGCTTGGCGTTTCCACCCTTTTGAAATTATTTTAAACTCTATATTTTTTATCGCAGTTATCAGCTTATTAGGTTTGCCTCCAATCGTTTTGTTAATTAATTATTTGTTTGTAGCTTTTATGAATTATATTGAACACAGCAGAATCACCTTACCTAAATTTCTTGAAAATAAAACTCGTTGGATATTGATCACACCAACGTTGCACCGCATTCACCACACCGTTCCTCGAGAAGATCACGATAACAATTATGGTACGATTTTTTCGATCTGGGATCGTTTGTTAGGCACGTTACGAATTGAACCCAGTCCTGGCAATAGCATTGAAAATTTAGGTTTGAAGGAATACAGAAATATAAAAGCTATTTCAGTATGGCGATCACTTTGGATGCCTTTTGCAAAATGACCGGATTCAACAAATGAAACTAAACGATCTGATATTCCCTAGACTTATTCGCCAAACTCATTCCTGCATTACATCTAAATACTAGTTACATAAATACAAGCATTTAAACGAGGTTATTAAAAAACAACTTTAAAAATGCAGTTTAATCACAATACGATATGCTCTTTTCACTATTATTATTGTTGAATAATGTATTCCACTAAGGCTCATTTCACATACGCTTACGTGGGTAAGTAATTCATAAACAGTAGTTTTTTAAAACTTATGAACCAAATCTAACTAAATTAGCCTATGCATAACAGGTTGAAATTATTTTAACCCAGACCTATGATTCAATTAGTAAGAGGTTATATCTATTAACTTTTTACCTGATATCAGTTTATAGAGCATATAAATACTAGCTCTTAATTTTAGGGAGGAAATAATATGAAAAAACTAACTATTCTAACTGGCATAGCTTTGCTAGCTTTAAACAACCTAGCTTTTGCTGGAACTTTATCAGACTGCGAACCTTATTGTAATGGCGATGGTCCTGTATCAGTACCTGAGCCAAGCACTCTAGGCTTGCTCGCAGCTGGTATTGCAGCTGTTGTAGGTATTCGTTACTTTAAGAACAAGAAGTAACCCCGCCTAAATCTAGAATTAAAAAAGCCCCTATTCAGGGGCTTTTTTATGCAACATACTTTTTATAAAAAATTATAGTAAAAAGTAAGACAACACCACCTTAGTTAGTAAGTACTATGTGATTTGCTTAATTTGGAGTATTTTAATTTATATTTTATTGCGGACATGCACACATCATCCTCACCAATACCCCTTTACCGTTACTAAATATATTTACGCAGAGAAAGAAACAAACCTGCCATAAAAATAATACCTATCCCAGTTAAACCAAATAGTTTGAAATTCACCCAGGTTGATTCCTCGCATGTATAGGCCACTATAATATTAAGCAGACCACTCACAAAAAAGAAAATAATCCAGCTCAGATTAACTTTCTGCCAAAGCTCTTGACTCAAATCAAACACGCTGCCCATCATGCGTTCTGCAATGTTCACAGATTTCATTAATGGGCTGACCAAAAAAACACTACCCAATATAAAATTTACAACGGTTGGTTTCCATTTGATAAATAATGGATCTTTAAAGGTAAGCGTCATCCCACCAAATATTAGTAATGCAATTAAACTAATAACATGTATTTTTTCTACCTTACGCTTACTTAGCCACATCACTAAAACAAGTGCAGCATAAGAAATCATCAATGCTGCTGTGGCATAATAAATATCTGATAATTTGTAAACTATAAAAAATAGAATTATCGGTGAAAATTCAAGGATAGTTTTCATAGGGACTTATAACGCTTAATCAACAAAATAATGGGAAACCAAAGACTTTTCCTTATATAATTGCCTACTTCTTCATATAACCTTGTGGACGTATGGCAACTGTGCATTTTACTTCTGCACAGAGTGATCCGTCTTTTAAATGATACGCATAAGTAAATGTGAGGGTGCTGCGACCTTTTTCTTCTAACTCTTTTTTAATGATGGGCTCTAGATCAGGAGGGAAATCAAAATGTAGCTCTAAATCAGTGGTGCCCGCACGTAAAAAATCAATTGTTAGTTTGCGTGTCCAAGCTGCATAACCTGGAAATAGTTTTCCACACGAAAGTGCAGCCACAGGATCTGCGAGTGATGCCATGAAACCACCAAACATGGTACCTTGATGGTTCGTAGCCGCCTTAGAAAGCGGCAACAAAAGTTTTATGGATCGCCAATCTGGAGTGAGTTTCAAAATTTCAACCTGCATCATTTTAAAAGGCTCGAAATTTTCGAGCCTTTTAATGGCACCGCCTAGTTCTACATCTGACATTTACTTTACGCTGCTTTTTTAGTTGCTTTTCGTTTTGCTGCAACTTTCTTAGGTGGAAAGTCATCTACCATGATGGCTTCTCGTGTAGCTTTATGAGAAACCTCTACCAATGTTGCTTCTTCTTGAGTTATCACACCTTGCGCCACCGCATCTTCTAACCATTTAGTTGGTCTGCCTAATTCTGGAGGACGAATACGTGCTTTTTTGAGTTTACGTTCAGCATCTTTTGCAGCAGTAACCGCCTGGAACGCATATTGAACACAACCGATTGGATCTTTAGGGTCAAGCGTTTTATACACACCATCCGTTAACCGATCTCTGGTTTCAGATGGCACAATTAATCGTTTAGCGACTTCATGCCCAACTTTATCATTAGGATAACGCAAACTTTTCCCAGTTGGGAAAACAATTAACCGTAGAACTTGGCCCACTATCGTCGATGGAAAGTTTCTTAAAATTTCATCTAATGCGTCTTGAACATTGTATAAACAATATTTCGTACTCCATTCAACAAAAGGCATATCTTCTGCTGGACGACCCGTGTCTTCATAACGCTTTAATATGGCAGAGCTTAGATACATATAACTTAACGCATCAGCAAAACGACCTGATAGTTTTTCTTTACGTTTTAAACCGCCGCCCAAAAACAACATGGCAAAGTCTGATACAAATGCATAGCTCGCACTCATTCTTGCAAGGCGTTTAAAGTAACCACGCGTAGGCCCTTCGATAGGGCTTGGTGCTAAACGACTTCGTGTAAGCCCATATAAAAATGATCTTGCTCCATTGCATACTGCGTAGCCAAGATGTTTGAATAACGCTTGATCAAACCGGTTTAAACCTTCTTGTTTATTTTCAAGTGAAGCTGCGGTGACTTCTTCAATCAAGTGCGGGTGACAACGCATCGCACCTTGACCAAAAATTATTAAACTGCGGGTAAGAATGTTAGCACCTTCTACCGTAATGCTAATTGGAATTGACTGATATGCCCGTGCAAGATAATTGCTCGGACCAATACATATACCGCGTCCACCGTGCACATCCATCGAATCATTAATAACTTGGCGCATCCCTTCGGTATTGTGATATTTAAGAATTGCAGTGACTACAGATGGTTTTTCTCCATGATCAATTGCAGAAGCTGTTAATCTTCGCCCTGCTTCCATCATATAGGTTAAACCACCAATTCGCGTTAACGCTTCTTCGACACCTTCAAATTTTCCAATCGGCACATTGAATTGTTTACGTACTGCCGCATAGGCACCTGTCATATAGCTAGCAAACTTACCTGAGCCTGTTCCTAGTGCAGGTAAAGAAATACCACGTCCTACAGATAAGCACTCCACTAACATGCGCCAGCCTTTACCGATTTGGTCTTGCCCGCCAATAATCCAATCCATTGGGATAAAAACATCTTCACCCCAATTCGGGCCGTTTTGAAAGGCAGAGTTAAGTGGGTTATGTCGATTACCTATTTCAACTCCCGGAGTTGTTGTGGGAATAAGTGCGCACGTGATACCGAGATCTTCCTGATCACCTAATAAACCATCAGGGTCATACGCTTTAAATGCTAAACCTAAGACTGTCGCAATGGGGCCCAAGGTGATGTACCGCTTTTCCCAATTTAATCTAAGCCCTAACGCTTCTTTGCCTTCATGCTTGCCTTTACACACTACACCTGTATCTGGAATTGCCCCTGCATCCGAACCTGCTTTTGGACCGGTCAATGCAAAGCATGGAATTTCTTTGCCGACGGCTAAGCGTGGTAAATAATGATTCTTTTGTTCTTCTGTACCGTAATGTAATAACAATTCAGCAGGTCCGAGTGAATTCGGCACCATTACGGATACCCCGGCCGTACCACTGCGTGTGGAGATTTTCATTACAACAGATGAATGGGCAATGGCTGAAAATTCTAAGCCACCGTATTTTTTCGGGATGATCATTCCCAAGAATTTATTTTTCTTAATAAATTTCCAGGTTTCTGGTGTTAAATCATTTAACTCATTGGTAACTTGCCAATCATCAATCATGGCGCAAAGTTCATCTACCGGCCCATCTAAAAAAGCTTGCTCTTCCACTGAAAGCTCAGAAGTTTCATGTTTTAAAAGTTGATCCCATTCAGGATTACCACGAAATAACTCAGCTTCCCACCAGGCGGTTCCCGCTTCAATGGCATCACGCTCGGTATCCGACATGGGCGGTAAAATTCTTTTCACATAGGCAAGCATCGGTTTGCTTAACATTGAAATGCGTACACTCTCTACATTTAGCAATGCAAGTGGGATGAATAGTATCCAGAGTATCCACATGGCAACCCCGCCTAGAAATGGAGACAAGGAGAGCACTAAAAGAGCACCCCCTAGTACAGCAGTCCACACTACATATGACCACTGAGCCCTGGCCATGCCAAAAGCCAACGCTCCTATTGCTACCAACCACACGATAAATATCATTGAAAAATCCTCCCGTTAATGGGGCATTTCATTAATTATGTTGAATATTGTACTGCAATAGACCGTTACAGCGGGTGCAAACGTACAGCACATGCATAAAAATTATGCTTGTTTATTGTAATTATTTTGGTACTTGAGACGAATTTACTCAGATAGGAGAGATTATATTAAGTAATAGGTATAAATAGCTGATAAGTATATATTTAGTTATTATAAATGCTAATTTTTATTCTAGTATATATGTATAGGCCATCAATTGGCCGTTACGATCTATCTGGATAGTGACTTCTGGTACTTCTGACAATTCTTCAACAGTTTGTAAAAATTCAGGGTCCGATGCTGATACATCATTTACTGCTTTGATGACATCACCATTATACAAACCCAGTGAAGCGGCTTTAGTATCTGGCTGTATTTTTGAAAGCGTAAAACCAACTACTTGTTCATCTTCAATTAATGGCAAAAAACTGATTTCAGATACCAGTTTTTGTTTCTCGTTTACGTAGTCAACTACCTCGGCTTTTGATAAAACAATGGTTTCTCTTTTTTCTAGCGACTTCTCATACTCAGCTTGCATAAGAATGTCACCAACGCTGCTGCGCAAGTGCAATGTATATAGTCCACCACCACAGTTAAGCTTCGCTGAATCCTGCCAAACATCTACCAGATCACATCCTTGTATATCATCTCCTAGTTCTAATAAAAGTTCATCGCCTTTATTATCAACAAACATCGCATGAGTGTTTTCAGCATTAATGAAAGTACCGCTTAGCACCCAATCCGGTTGACGGGCAAAGGACTGAGAGATTAATAGAACATAAACGACCAGCAAAGAAATTGCTGGCCATACACGTTTATACAGGATAGAAATCAATTGGATAATTGAATGTGAACGATGGAACATCTTCTGCCCCAAAATTAATCAGTTTTACACGCTGCAGTATTTTGCTTTCAAGTGTTGGTTCACCTAACTGACTTGAAACAATACTTACGCCGGTTACTTTACCCGATGGCGCAATCGTAATATTCAGTACTACTTTACCTTGTAAAGATGCATCTTTACGCAACTGACGATTGTAAAGTGTAAATAAACTACTCTTATTACGATCAAACATAATCTGAATTTTTTCTAAATCACGTGTTTTACCGTAACCGGTACCATCTCCATTACCAGAACCGGTTCCCCCACCTCCACCAAGGCCATCAACACCACCCACTTTTCCAGCTGAACGACCACCGAGGCCATTACCGCCTGTACTTGTGCTTAATGCCGCAGTGTTAATCCCACCACTGGCTTTGCCATAGTTTTTGGTTACTAATGCGCGTTGTGTAGCTTTCCCTGCTGTACCACTTTTGTTTAATGAACGTTCACCTAAAGCAGCAGATGAAGAAGTGTTTTTTATATCGGACAATTCGTCTTTCATTGCCAGCAAACCTGAGCTTGCTGCAACTTCTTTAGCAGACTTAGTAGGTACCGGTGCTTTTTTAGGTTTTGCAGCGGTCTTAATGGGTTCTTTCTTGGGTTGCGGCTTAGGCTTAACCTGTTTCGGCTTCGGTTTTGGCTTAACTTTCTTTTCTACCGGCACCACTTTTGGTACTGGAGGTGGCGGCACTTCCACTTTAGGGATTAGTTTTACTAAACGTTCTGGTTCTGGCTTCTCTATTTCTTCAGGTTCAGGCAATGGTAAAAAAGCTAACAAGAATGCGAAGAAAATAATTCCCGTTACAGACCAACGTAATAACTTATTGTAACGCGCCTGTTGCTCACGCTGGAGCGTCCAGGGTAAATCGTGTGGAAAATATGAATTTGTTATTGTGGCAGCCATAATTAAGACTCTATTTGGGGCTCTATTTGTGTTTCTTTTTGTATGACAGAAAGTGATATTTTAGAAAACCCTGCATAGGTCGCACATAGACGCATTACACGATCCAACACCTTATAGGGGACTTCTTTATCACCCATGATGGTTACTTCACGTTCTGGATCTTCTTCAGATTCAGGCTCAACTTCATTAGCTAACTGTTTTAGCTTTTCAACAAACAATGAAACTTCAACAGAATCTTCTTTCATGACTTCTTCGATAGTGATTACATCTTCACCTTGAAGTCGAACCGCTTCACTACTGAGCATCACCACTACTGATTCTTGCGGTGATACTTCTGAAATAGATTCTGGCATTTCGATGCCTTTAGGATTAGGTAGCGGCGTAATCTCATTTGTATTCACCAATAAAAAGAATACCAAGATCGTAAAAATATCCATTAGAGACACCACATTAAAGGGTGGCTGCTTGTTACGCCCATGCTGGCGTTCCATTCGTTTTATTCTTCGGTCATTCACAATCTTTCCTATTATTTAGCCTTATCATTCCCAAAATTTTATGAGAGAGGAGCATCGCCCAATGAAATTTCAGGAAATAGTTCTGAACGAGTGAAACTACCTTTTTCGTCTTCTAGATCGATAGCGCGAACAGCATCCATTACTAGCACTAAGCTGTCGTAGCCTATATCTGGCTCAAGTAAAATTGAGGCAGCAACATTATCAGGATATTTATACTTAACGGCTTGCAAAGTTTCCGATAGCGTAAGCACATCGTAGCCTTCTTCTGTTTTATCAATTTGATAGCGTCGGAAGTTGCCATTCTTATCTTGTACGATCAAACGGTCTTCTTTAACAATCACTTCTAACACGAGACGTTTTTCATCAGGTTTCGACTGATTTGACGCCGCAGGTAAATGCAATTCTAAAACTGTAATCTTAGCGAACACCAACATAATGAGCAGGAAAGGAACTAGGATCACCATCAAATTCATAAATGGTGTAACACTAAGCTCCGCGTCATTTTTATTAACGCGCCTACGTAAACGTCTTTTGTTAAGCATTTTACTACCCTAGGTTACTTAATTACGCTGCTTCAGGTTTACGATCAGTTACGAAGTTCAGAACTTTTACAGAAGCCATTTCAAGACTGTCTACAATTTCAGTTGTTTTTGTTGATAGCCACGCATGGATAAGCAATAGCGGTATACCCACCATCAAACCAAATGCAGTTGTGTTCATTGCAACTGAAATGTTCGCAGACAAAATATCTGCCTTATCTGCTGGATTTGCTTCTGCAATCGAAGTGAATGCACCAATCAAACCAATAATAGTTCCTAGCAACCCAAGCAGTGTTGCAATATTTGCAAACGTCGCAAGGTAATGCGTGCGCTTCTCAAGCTTAGGCAACACTTCCATCAAACCTTCTTCCATAGCAATTTCTACATCATCACGACGACGTGATGTTTTCGCGCGTAGAAAACCATAATGAATGATTCGACTCACTGCAGCTTTAGATTTTTCAGCAAAACCCATTGCTTGTGACAAATTTCCAGATGCTAAAGCAGATTGCAATTTGTTCCACGCAAGTGTATTGCGTGCACGTGAAGCTGAAAGATACAAATATCTTTCAACTGCAATCGCAATACCAATAGCAAGAATTATTGCAATTGGGACCATGAATGGCCCACCAGATTGAAAAAATGTAACTACAGTTTCATACATGCTCGGATCGTGCACTTCTGGAATTACCAGCATTTCAGCTCCGTCCATAAGTACAGTCTCTGAACCATCTGTTGTGATGATTTCTGACCCGTTCTCTTCCATTTTTTGCTCCTTAGCGTTACACGCTTTAATAAAAACCCAGCTTTTAACTCAATGTTAAAAAATAGGATAAAACCAAAATCAATAATACTGTTCGTAATAACTTACTTTTCTTTTGTGCACGTCCTTATCGACAGGGCCAAGCACTTCATCAATTAAACTTTGTAGCGGCGACCCATCTAAATCACCAGGTTCTGGTGCTTTCCAAGGAACAATCACCAATGCCTTTGGCAGCTCACGATTTCCAATAACGTCAATACCTTCTAGTTCTTGTGTCACACCCGGTGCTTCGCCTTCAGCCGATACTGAATAGCAAGGAATAAGCAGAATAATGAGCATTAATGTTCTTTCATATATTGTTGCATTATCTATTGCCTTATATAGCGATTAGCTACCTTGCTTCTTCAGCTGCGACATCCAAGCGATAACCTGCTTATCTTGCCCACCCGAAAGACTCAAATATTCTTGATAATGGCCCAGCGCGCAGTCTATTTTCCTTAAATAGACATCACATAAAATAGCTAGATTCAGATGAGCGTTTTTATAATCCGGATACGCGGACAAAGCCTGTAAATATAGTTTCTCAGCAACTTCAAAATTACCGTCTTCACGCTTTAGAATAGCTAACTGATTTAAAGCATATGGGTTTTTAGAGTTTACACTTAAGGCTTTTTCAAAAGCTGATCTAGCTTTTTCTTTGTCTCCAAGCTCTTTATGTGCGACACCAATATTTACCCATGGACCAGAGATACGCGGGTCCATTTTCGCAACTTTTTGCATTTCTGAAATTGCAGTGTCGTAATTTTTTGAACGCATGTGCTTTAATGCTTCGTTATATGCACTAGCTGTTTTTTTGCTAATTCTAAAATTAGGTTGCGCTAATATTTTACCGGCAGATTTACTGGCCGTTTTTTCAGTTTTTACTGTAGCTTTTGACGTCGTTGTGGGTTTTTTAAGACTTGGTATATTCGCACAACTTGCAAGCATTACAACTAACGCAACAACTACAATATTGGTCATTGAAAACTTAGTATATGTTCTGAACAAGATCTTCACTCCTTTCAGCTTTTACATATTGAGCAGGTGAAAGTACTGCAAGTTCAGCTAAACTCTTTTTAACCCATTCATCATAGACATCGTTTGAAATGCGCGAAGCATTTAATTCGTAAATTTCTATCGCTTGTTCCTCAAATGGATAAGCTTGTTCTTCTAATAAAATTTCATATTGATCATATTCTTCAGCGGACAGGCCTGAAGGACGATCAGATTCCATCATTGCAACTGCAAAATCCTGATAAATTTTTGCTGACCAATAGGTTGCTGCTGTAGTTACCTGTTGAACTTTATAATTACTCGCAGCTTCATATGCATCCAATGCAACTTGCATTTGCTTCTTTTTAAGTTTTAAATTTTTCTTTAAAGGGTGAAGTAAAAATATTTGACTAAATGCTTCAAATTCTGGCTTGGCAAGATCCAACGTAGCATTAGCCGCTAAAAACTTTGTACGGTCATTACGTTCAGATCCAGCACGAGCATCTGCGTCTATAATTTTCTGTTGCCAACTCAATTTATCATCAATATATTTTCGCTCGGTATACATATCTACGAGTTTTTGCATGGCTTCCATTGCAGGTTCTGTAGGCTTTGGATGTTCTTTTACATAAGCCATTAAACTTTGCTCTGCACCGTAAAAATCACCGCCTTTGCCATATAAATCTGCAGCCTGTAAGTGTGCTTCGCGTTTTAACGTAGGATTATTTGAGTTAGCCCCAATTACCTCATACTCTTTCGCAGCCTTTATATGTTGACCACCTTTATCGTATGAAACTGCTAGTTTTTGTGTGACATCACCTTGCAATTCATTGCTTGGGTAACGTTGGCGGAAATCTTCTAATGTACTAGAAGCTCGGCTCCAATCCTCCAACTCTAATAATGCAGCTGACGCATCATATTGTGCGGTAGCACGAATTTCTGCATCTGGAACAACTCGACCAACTCTGAGATAGTGTGATACTGCAGCTTCTAGATCGCCTTCTTTCTTGCTCGCTTCACCTTGTTTGTATACCGATGCAGCTAATCTATCTTTAAGAGGATCGCGTAACTCTTCATTCGCTTGGGCTCGATTTAAAGCCTCTATATAAGCTTTTTCAGAAGTACTATATTGGGCAGTATCAAAAGCTGAGTTCGCTTTTACTGTCCAAGCAGATAACACTAACTTTTTGTCTGCGTTAGAATGATCGACAATAATAATGTCAGAAGCTTTCGTTGCACGTACATAATCTTTACGTGCATAGAGCTCTTCTGCAGTAACGGTCATAACTTTGGCAACTTCAGGATGTTCTGGGAAGTTTTCAGTGAACTTAAAGCTACTGTCGATTAATTGATTTTTAATTAACGATTGTTGAGCTGCTTGTTTTTCTAGCTTCAACCATTCGTTATAAGCAATGATGGCAGCATAACCAGACTCTGCTGATTTTGGATGTTTTTTATATCCATAAGCTGTTTTTTCGTACTCTCGCACAGCATTGGCATAGCGTTTAGTTTCATAATGCACTTCAGCAAGATGGAAGTTCATCTCAGACGCTTTTTCATCTTCAGGGAAAGATTCTAAATAAGCGCTATACCACGTTGCTGCTTCATCATAATATTCCTTAGGCTTTTTACGCTCTTTTTGAGCGATGGAATGATAATGTTTTGCAAGATCAGTAATGTTTGCCTTAAGAAAGGACACAATGTCATCTGACTTATTAACATCATTATGCGCCCAATATTCTGATTTCAGATTGTAATCCACAACGAATTGTTTTTTCGCCCGTAAGACTTCAGATGGAAACTCACCCTTCTTATAAGCTTCTATAGACTTAATCTGAAAGTGTGGCGCCTTAGAGCTAAATTGGTGTGTTTCCACATATTGTCGATAAGTATTGGCTGCATCACTCCAACGTCTCTTATCTAGATATTGCTTGCCTAGTCTTTCATACACTAATATTTCATACGTCTGCCTTCCTGATTCAGCATAGAATTTTGATAACTCTTCGGGTCCACCTAGATAAGCAAAACTTAAACTAATGGCTCGCAAAGTATCATCTAACAATTCTTGATCAGGCTGAGGTAATTGTGCAATTTGCTCTTCTTCTACGCCTGTCACCAATAAGCTATCAAGCACAGTATTAAAAGATGGGATTCCATAATCATAGTCCACTTGTTTGAAGTGCGACCAACCATGCTTGTATAGAGAATGGATATAAAAACGGCCTTCAGAACCTTGTTTGATTACTGACTCGTATGCATCTTCAGCTTGTGCGTATTGCTTTTCGACAAACAATATTTCAGCCCTTCTAAATTGTGTTTCACCATAATAATTTGAATTTGGGTATTCATAGACGAGCTGATCTAAAGCCTTTAAAGCTTTTTCATGCTGACCTGTTAATTCGTATGCTCTAGAAAGCTGATAGAGAACACGGTCTCTATTTGGGTATGCTGAATGCTTTGCTAACACATCTTCATATAGCTTTATGGTTTCAGCATAGGTACTTTTGTCTGGAACTTGAATATTCTCAGCCATTTCATCTTCTGTTTCTTCCATACGCAAATCACCCAATCTACGTAAAACTTCAGGATGAACATTCTGAGGATCTTCTTTTACAAGCTTTCTGTATTGTTTGATTGCTTTAGTACGACTACTTTTAACGGGCACGTCTTCATTAACTTTGACACGCTTTTTATTGAGACTGCCTATCTTGTCTCCTTTCCCGCCGCCGCCAAAACTTCCACATGCCATCAACGTCGCCGAAATTACAATCATCAAAATTATATTTAGCGAATGCTTTACCATAGCTTCCACCATTTCTTTGATTTTTTAGGTTTAGCATCTTTTGAGTTAGGTTCATTTACACCCGGAATCGTAGAAGATGCAGCCGCATCGTAAGCTGTTGCGAGCTCATAACGTGCGTGCTTTTCATAACCAACAAGAATGTTTTCGCGTTGCTTAAGCTCTTTAATCGCAACATGCTCAAGGTAACGTGATTGTTCTTCAAATACGCGATTTGCAATTGGGATTAATCTTTTAATCTCTTTATGTAATGCCAGAATACGTATTTCAAACTCATCAAATTTTTCAACACTTTCTGTTATAGCTTTTTTAATAGAAATACTTTTCTCTGGTGTGATAGATAAATGTTTTTCTATTTCAGATATTTCTTTTTTATGATTCCAAGTTCGCTCGATATAAGCACTATGAATTTGCCATTTCATTATGCCGCGCATAAGAACAATTTTTTCACTCATTTGCGCAATTTTATTATTGTCTGGCTCTTGTAGTTTTAGTAATTCCAAGCGTTGCTCTAATGCATCTATGCTCGCGATTTTTCTCTTTTCTTCTGCGGTGGCAAGTTGAATAAATGCATTATCATTTTCTATTTCATTTAGCACGAAAGATATGCTGTCTTGCTGTGTCTGAAGTTTACTTAGATCTAAACCACTTAATCTTTGCTGAACTAGAGGCAAATATTTTTGATAACGGGCTTTACGCGTATCCAACATCGTTAGATATATAGATATATTTTCATCCCAATGTGTTAAGTTTTTCTTTAGAAATAGTAAGTCACGGAAATTCTTCAATGCTTCATGAAATTCATGCTCAGCTAGGAGTTCAGTAAAGTACTTAACTTCTGGCAATTCTGGCAAATCTCTGAGCGTCCAAAACCACCCCATTTGCGGGCCACCTTTAGTACGATCTAATAAAGCATCTACCAACACCCCTCGTTCAATCTCATTTGCAGAAAATGAAAGTTCTTTTGCTTCTTCTAAATAAATATCTGCTGCTTGTTCATAAGCTTGCACAGCTCTCCCATGAAGACCCATCTCATTATAAGCATGGGCAAGCGCTAACACGCCCTCTTGCACTTCCGAATGATAAGCACTGCGATTGCGTAACTCTTGCAAAGGCGCCAATGCCGCATTGTGTTTTTCAGCATTTGTATTTGCCCAACCAATTCCAAGCAACGCTAAATTAGAATAGAGGCCTTCTAAACGTACTTTTTCAAGATATTTGATTGCCTCTGCAGGACGATCATTTTGTATTAAGGTTAAACCCGATGCTAAATTTGCACGGTCTCTAAGCGTGCGCATATCCTCTGTTTTGGCTTTAAGCTTACCTACTTTTTTAAGATGCTCGATACCTTTATCTACATTGCCACGTTTTGAATAAGCAATACCGAGATTATAGTTTGCATAGTTCTTATAGCCTTTTGGAGCTTTCCATGTATCTAAACTAGAAATTGCTGCATCATATTTACCCTGTGCCATATACACCTGGCCAGTTAGTAATTTTAATTCACCAAAGACACTTTCTTGAACTGGTCCGCTAACATTGTTCAAAAAGTCTGCCGACTCATCAATATAACCACGTTGATAATAAATTTTAGCTAAGTAGTAATATGCGCGATTCTTTATGGCTTCACGCACATTCCCTTGTAATAATTTATCGAATATTCTTGAAGCTTCTTTGTGTAAACCGTACGAGAGATCTATACCACCAAGCAATAATTCATCGTCAGGCACATGATGTGAAGTTCTATCTAAATCACGAGCTGCTAATAAATGAACAATTGAAGTGAAATAATCTTCTTGATAGAAATGGAATAAAACTTCACCATAATGAAGGTCCTTAATAACATTGGGTTGTTCTATATTTGCAGCCGACACACCAGAAAATAGTAACAGCATACATAGGCAAAAAGTCAAGTGAACCTTGACTTTAAAAATACGCAATATTGTTAGCCTAGATAGAAACATCTAAAAACTTATTCCCACTCTTTAACCACAAAGTCCGGCTGATGTTTAGGCGTACGATCTGTAATTTTTAACTCTAAATATTTTGCACCCAAACCTTTATCAATGATCCGATTGGCTCCTCGTTTGAAATCTCTACCTTTTGGCCCTTTCCCAACAAAATAAGCCACCAGCTCGTGTTCGCCTGATGGAAGATTACCAATATAAATTTGATGCACGCCTCCACGCAATAAAGCATCTACCTCACGTTCAGTATATAAATAATTTGCAACTATTTTTTCGTTAAGCGTGACTTGCACTGAATCTAAATCAAAGAAATCACCCACATCAACTGAAACATATACGGCTACTTGTGTGCTAGAGGGATAAAGTAGTTCTTCTTCTAAGATATAAAGATCACGATTTAATTCAAGCACTTCTTCTTTTAAAACTTGAATATCTTCGTCTAAACCTTGAAAATCTTTATCTTCACTTGCATCCAATTTTCCAATGTCTGCCGTGACACTACAAACATAGGCAAGCAAAATACAAATAACAAATAAAATAAATTTCTTATACATAAGTTTTCTCCACAAACTTAATCAATACCATGCTGAAAAGTAGAATTGAATTGTTGTTGCATCAAACGTATATCCACTTCCCAAACTTCCTACATCTGCAACTGATTCAATCCCCGAGTAATCGTCATAGTCATAATCCAAATACTCAACTGCGAGGTTTAGTGAAGCTGCACGTAAAAATTTGTAATCTTTAAATAAGTCGTAGCGAATACGTCCACCCAATGCAAAACTATCAAATGAACTCAGCTCCTTATCTCTCGCCATGTATCTCAACCTGGTGCTGAAATTGTCACTATAGAAATCCGCTTTATCTTGCGTGTAATAACGTCCATAAACATCAACAACCCATTGATTTCCAATGTATTGTGAATAATTAAGGTCTACGGTAGATGAGCGAACATCCCAAGTGTCCCTATAAAACCGATAGCCGAGAGATGTAGAGGCACGGTGCTGCCAATACTTAATACCCTTTAAAGAATAGGCTTGCCCCGTACGTGTATCTGGATATTCTTCTGAGCCACTGCCTAATGAAACACTATTAACAAAAACAAAACGATAAGGATTATTTAAAAATCCTTCTTCTACTGTAGCTTCATAATCGAATGCCATAGTGAACGTTTTTGTGATGACTTGTGAAAGTCCTGCTCGAAATGAATAACGGTCTAAGTCCTCTTCGAAACTAGGTAAATCAGTACGTTCAATATCATCGCTTCCAATAGAAACACCAATATTTACCTTAGTAAGAGCACCAAATGCTTCATGTGATACATCAAAACTAGCCATGTTAGATTCGTAATCATCTTCATCACTGTATGTGTATGAAAGATCCATAAGTGTATTGTCACGTAAATAGGTACCACCGAGCGTATACTCATCTCGATCTTCTTCGTATTTACTTGCACCCGCTAATACATCCGGTGATGCACCACTAATGCTGTCATGATGATAACCACCATAAATTGAATATTTACCAGCAAAGTTTTTACGTACCAACATCGTGGCACCGTCCACTTCTACACCACCACCATCATAATAGTGATAACCAATATCCGCCCTTTCTTCAGGCAATACTTCTGCCCAAACATTCTGGATACCAAAAATACAAAGAAGAATGATTAATAGATATATTTTGTACATTAGCTTTATCTTTTATCTATATATCAGTTACAACCACAGCCGCCGCCATGCGCATAACCTGCGCCTCGTGAACCTTCACGTGTATTGAAAACATGCTGCCTATATTTATTAGAAAGTGGATCTTTGTTAAAACTCATTATTGGATCTGCTAAATATTCACGCTCATAAGGAGCCACCCAAGGCTCGATATCAGGTAGACTAGGTAAACGGAATGAAGAACAAGCACTTATAGAGATCATTGCAGAAACAATAAATAGTGCAGACAATATCCTTATTGATCTCTTAAACATGCGTAACTCCTTTCATATAATTCTTATCCATTATTCTTTTCTTAGTGCCTGAATTTGTCGATGGTACCGTTCAATATAGCCTTTCTTAAAACCACGATTGACATGTCTAATCTTTCCTGCACGATCAATAATGATAGTCGTTGGCATCGCTTTAATATCAAAACTTCTGCTAACGTCCTTTTCAGTATCGAATAAGACAGGAAAATTAACATCTAACTTATTTGCCAAATGTATTGCTTTAGATTGATCTTCATCTAAATTAATACCAAGCAATTCAAAATCATATGGATCAAGAGATTCATGAAGTTTGTTTAAATGTGGAATTTCTTCAGCACAAGGCCCACACCAAGTGGCCCAAAAATTCAACATAACAATGCGCCCCTTATGTTCACTTAAACGCACATTTTTTCCAGATGCGCTTTTCAAAACAAAATCTGGCGCGTTATCTGCTTTGATCTTTGCAACAGCAACTACACTTACGAAACTCATAACAAACAAGGTAACCACTGCAATACTAATCAGCTGTTTTTTTCTCATAGCTTTTCGCTTCCTTGAATATTCAGTAATTCCGTAAATCAGACTCATTAGAAAAACACTCCAATATTTCCAGTGATTTCAAAATTATTGGTAAATTCGTTATCTCCTAATAAATCGGTTTCATACACAATGTCACGCACATCAACTCGCAATGACAACCAATCGGTAGGCAATACTTTCATTCCAAAACCTACGTTATATGCAAACTCATCTTCATCATTAAATTCAACGTTGCCCACCCCAAACATCAGGTAAAAACTACTGGTCATTGCGAAATTTCGCCCTAAAAAGATTTCACCAGGGAAGATGTTGTAACCAATGGAAACGTTGTAGTAATTGATATCTTCACTTTGCAATATATTGAATGTGGTTAAATTTTCTAACGTCTCATCAGAAGTCTCAGAAGCACCTACAGCACCTTCAATAAAAAAGTCTTCCGTAACGTGATAAGCCGCTCGTAAGCCATAACTTGGCTCTGTTCCAAAATCTTCTATGTCTAATACACCGTAATAGGCTGTAATCTCAAAATTCTCTGTATCTATTCGAGGCACATTGATATCTCTACGATAAATATCTGGTTCAATCACTTGCTCTTGAGATGACTCAGGCTCAGGTGCATCATCTTTTGCATGTGCCGGTAGCAAAATAAATAGAATAAGTAGAATAAGAATTAATTTAACTTTCATGCGATGTCCTATGAGTTAAGCATCAGAAAAAAATGAAACACCTGCACTGTATTCACTAAATTCATCATTCCGATCATCTTCAGAGAGAACGATATATTTACGATAGTCAGTACGTATAAAAAATCTTTTTGTTAAATAGTAGCGAGCACCCAAACCAAAATTTGCTAAATCATCTTCGGTTGCAGTATCTTGAATCAATGCCCCTCTCGGTTCGTTTTCAAAACGCCCATACCCTATTGTGAAATGTGGCGTGAGACGCCAATCAGGGAAAGGTGTTGAAACCAAATTAACAGCGTAAATATCTGAACTGGTTAGTTTCCCTGCTACTTTAGAAACTTGAAATTCAAGAGCAATATTTTCAGTAAATTTGTAAGCAAGTCGTGCAGACACTATCGGATCATTGTCAAACTGACCTGCTGATATCCCAAACTCTATTCGACGATGAAGATAATCATCGTATAAAACATCTCTGAATGATTTTGGAATACCTGCAACCGTCAAAGTTTGTTCCATTTGTGCGCGGCTTACCCAACCCTCTACTCCGCGATCATTTCTGACTTTAAACCAATCCGTTTTTCGCTTCATGATGTCAATCCAATCATGACGTTTGACCACATGAAAAATTGGATACCCTCTTCCTGGACCTGTGTGTAATTCAATATAAGGATCGACAATTTTTACGCGTTGAAATTCTTTTTCAGCAAATGCATTAGAAAAAGGGGCAAAAACAAGCATAAAGAATAAAATCACCGTAAATAAGTGAGTTATCTTTTGATATTGGTCGTGGTGATACATCAATTTTTTTCTACAATACATTTGAAGTTACGGCCCGCAGGAAATTGTGACTGCGCCTGCTACAGGACAGCCACTAGGCAGAGGAGGACATACGCCACCATTAAAACTAATCTGACTCCATTCTTGAATTGCGGTGTAGCAAAGATCACCAACCCTTAATTGCTGACCGCCACCGTGCACCCCTCCAGTATTAGTTGCTTTAGTAAGTAGCAAATCATTGTTGAGCGTTCTCGCTTCTACTTGATTGAAATTACTCACCAGTTCCGCGCCTACAGTTGGCATACCATTAAAAAGAAAAAAACCATCTTGACCAACAGGTGGAACATGACACCCAGCCATAGAGCATGATTGACCTGTTCTTGTTGGAGTATGAACAATAGGTTCTATACACATCTCATAAAGATCCATGCATAGGCTTTGACCACTGTTAGGCAGTGATTCGTTGGATGTACTGTCACATCCTTGTAAAAATATGATTGGTGCTATTGCGACTAGTAGCACCAGTCGCAATATTGATTGCACGACAAACCTCTGTTTTATTTACTAATTTAGACAGGTTGGATTACTAGCTTCGCCTATCATAAGCCAGGTCAAAATTGCGTCGTAAGAGGATCCTGGACCAGTGTTTAGGAAAACCGGTCGAGTGGCACTGTTTACATCATTAATATCCGACAAGATTTGTGGATGTGGCAAATTAGGTGCCACATTGTCTGATGTTGGACGAAGCAGCAAAATATTGTCCATAGGATTACAAAGATCATTAATCATGGCGCGTGTAACATTGAAATCACCCGACTGATTTCCAGTTAATATAAATCTATTGAACTCGTGCTCTTCATTATTTTCATCTGCAAATTGTTGCGGATCTTCAGAAGACTCTGCATCAAATCCTTCTGGCGCATGACAAGACATACATTCATTTTTCAAAATTGGATGTATAGTGTCGTTAAACACAGATCGACTCACCGTTCTACTAGAAACAATTGCATCGCGAACTACATATTGTCCACCAACGAGCTCATAAGGTTCGTTTGTATATTGCGCACCCACGTCTACCCATGTAGAAATCAGCCATTTCTCATCAGCTAACATCATTGAAGAATGATCTGTCAATCCAAGATCATAACTACCACCCGCTCTTAATTTAGTATTGTAAAGCGTTTCAACCAAATGACTGGTACGCGAACTGTTAGCGGAACTTCCCACTCGAACCAATGCTGGACCACGTGGAAATACTACTCGACCGTTGCTATTCAAAAAAGGTGGAAGCGGTATACCATTTTCGTCTACTTTAAATGGACCTCGCATTAACTGATCGTAAGAAATAATATGGCCTGCAAATCCTGATAACCCGCCTTCAAGTGTTAAGCCACCAGAAATAGGATTTAACAATAAATTATTATTATGGCAACTGGTACATGTATCTGCACCTCGATCTTTTTCAAACAGTGGTTGAATGTGTGTTACGTAATCGATTCGGCCGTTATCTGGAACAGGTGTGGTTAAACTGGCTAACGACAAAGTAAAGTCTTGTTCGAGATTAGCTGACCAAAATTCTGTGAACACCGCATCTGCATTTAAACTTGGTGCAGCTTCATTGTTTAAGCGCGCACGTGTTTCAGCCATGGTTTCCGCACCTAGAGAATTCGCATGGTTTCCTGCAATGGGCGCAATATTAATTGAACTTTCGGCACGTCTTGGAGAATGACATCCATTACATGTTCTAGTTTCACCTGGACGAACTTGCAACCAGTTGGTATGCGTTTGAAATGCACGACCTGTTTGATCCAACACACTAATTGTTAAAGCAGAATCTGCAGGAACCTTAGCTAAAATTGAACCGTCTGGTTCCACTGGCACGTAACCTACAACTTCTTGCATTTCAAAATTAGTACGTCCAATCGCACTACGAGATATTCCTGGCGGTGTGGGTAGTGCTCGCGTTACACGTGCAAAGTAACCAGGACGATTTAAATAACTCGCATTATTTGGGTCCTTCATAGTGAACAAATCAGGTGATCCACCAATTTTAGGAATACTCTCTCCTAATGCAGGAACGAGTACGCGATCGCCCATGATGTCTAGAAAATCAGTGTGATAAACCGAACGTATTCCTAATACACCCATACCTTGCCCACCCAAACCATTTGGCTCGACAGCTAAGGCAGGATTAACAGGTTTATCTGGTCTAATTAATGGGACATCGCTCAATGCCCGTGGAAATAGCGCTACCGGGTCCAGGTGAGCCATTCCGTTTGCGACAATAGTCTCTATAGGTCGAGCATCATTGTTAAAGTCCACCATAAACATTCGATAATTTGACGGCCCAAATACATCTATGTCTTCACCATTGAACGGGTGTGGTTCTGTAGGAATACCGAGTAATGGATTTGGTGCAGGAGCACGAGACACTAGCACTCTACCCGTACCATCCCATAATGGATCAGGTGAGGCATAGCGCCCACCTGGAGAAAAACTGCCATCAAATGTTACTTCTGCAAAATTAACTTGGCCATCAGGTTTATTTTGACCATTACAACCCGCAGCAATACCTGGTGCAGGTTCGCAGTCATCTGAATAATTATTTGCGTTTATTGTAAATAGTGCACCACCTTCATCAGTACCTGACAAAGGCATCAAAGTTGTAAGAATGTTTCCATTCTGTTGCTCCATCGGATGCAAGAATGAATTACCAGGGCTAAATGCACCATACAGTACAAACATATCGGTGCCATCAGGATTTACTGTAAAGATAGGAAAGTGATTGCGGTTAGCCAAGTGATCCCAACGACTAAACATAATGCGACCATCTTTTAATACAGATGGATTACGGTCGTGACTTTGATTAAACGAAATTTGTGTAATATCTTGTGTATCAAGATTCAACACATGAAGATTTAAAGCCTCTTCACGTTCATACTCATCTAATGTTTTATGTTGCTGAATATTTTGTTCTGTTTGCATTTCCAGCATGCGTTTTTGACGGTTAGATGAAAATACAATTCTTCCATCTGGCAAGTATGCTGGATCCACATCATCGCCAAATTGCTCAACTACTGGATCCGCGATTAAACGATAATATTGTCGAGATGCAACATCCATTTCCCAAAGGCTAAATGTTTCATCATTTGGGCCACGCATTGAGAACACAACTTTTGTAGCATCGTAGTTAGTAGCAGGGTCAGATACATCACCCTGGCCTTGTGTATAACCTGAAGTAATATTTATTGATGTGATTGCACCTGTCGATGCATCTTTATACATAAGGTCGCCACCGGCAGCGAATGTGACGCCATCAGTAGGGTCTCCAACTGCGGCCAAATTTCTTTGCACGTACACCATTGGATAATTAATTGTACCAAAGCCATCTGCAGAATCTGATGATCCAGTCTTACAACTTGATAGCACAGCCAATGCACAACACATGGTAATCATTGCAACCCAAATATGTGTAAAGTTCCTTCTCATAACCAACTCCGAAAGCGTATAAATATCCTTCTCAATGTAAAAACTCACGTAGATTCAGTGGCTAACATCTAAATATTTTCCATTAGAACCAAACTTACGTAATAGCCCTATCTAATTGATTTAAAAGAACTATATGAGACAGATTATTCTCTGGTTAAATGAACGGAACCGTCACAAGAGCATTAGCGGTAAAAACAAACAGACAGGCGGCAATTAAAATTACCGTTCGGAATTAGAATAAATTTATAGGGTATGTTAAGTGTGAATCACTTCACATCAGGATTAGAATTTACGGAGATTTTTCCATTTGTTGTTCTTTTTCCAGGCCTTTCGAGTAGTAAAGCTTGCCTTGCTGATCGACGATTACACCTTCAACTCCATCCAAACTATTCAATAACGCAAGACCTTTACTCGCACCCATCACAAAAATGCTGGTAGACAGCGCATCTGTAGTGGTTGAATCACTCGCTAGTATCGAAGCACTACGTACTTCACTTGCCGAATACCCTGTAATCGGATGAATTATATGATGATATTTTTTACCGTCCTCAACGAAAAATCTCTCATAATCACCTGATGTAGACAACGCCTCATCTTGCAATGGCAGCATGACAATGACTTCTTCAGTATTCGATGGATCACGTATACCCACCAACCAAGCCCGACCGTGCCTATCACCCAATAAGCGTGTGTCACCCCCCGCTGATACCAATGCATGCTTAATAGCTAAATCCTGCAAATGTTGAATCGATAGATCTACCGCAAATCCTTTTGCTATTCCACCCAAATCAATTTTTACACCTTGCTTTAAAAAAGATACGCTCAATTGAGTTTTATCGAGCACAATATTTTTATAATCAATTAACAATTTTGCAGCGGCAATCTCTTCTTCTGTAGGCTTTATTTCTTTACGATAATTGAATAAATGCCCAACACTTGCATAGGTAATATCAAATGCTCCATTAGTCAGTTGCGAAACTTCTAATGATTTTTCGATGAGCGTAAATAAATCTCTATCGACTTCAACAGGTCCTTCATGTGCATGTTTGTTTATTTTCGATAACTGGCTTTGTTCAATATAAGGACTCATCAAACGATTAATGCGCTCCATTTCCTCTAGAACTTTATCTATGCCTTTTTGGCGTACATTAGCATCTGCATGCCACACCTCAATGCGAATCGTAGTCCCCATAATGGTTGCATCTTCCGTCTGCCATTCGGCATTCACAGCAAAAGAAAATGTGAGCAAGAATAAATAGCCAAATACTTTAGGAGTATTCTGGAATATAGACGTAAATATATAATTCATAGGTGGGATTAAAATAGAATCGTTAAAATATTTCGAATATTCTGAATATATCGTCAGCAGAGATACGGTAGATTCTTATTAAGAATTCGAGTTCATATAATATGAGCATTATACTTATAATATATAGCAGATAAGCAACCAGATCATTTATGACTACAAATAATCTAAAATCTAATTCGATTAAACATGACCCTAACTGCATGGATGACTTTGACCCTGCCTCTATGGATGCTGGCCGAGCCTTACAACAAATTCTTAATCAGATTAATTCACTTAGTGCGACCGAAATAGTTCCTATTCGCGAAGCACTAAATCGCACACTAGCCGAGGATATTTCTTCAACTATAAACGTACCGGGTCACACCAATTCAGCAATGGATGGCTATGCTATTCATTCATCTGATATACCCAAAAAAGACACCACCACTTTAATTAATATTGGAACCGCGTGGGCTGGACGCCCCTATAAAGGTGAAGTTCTTAAAGGCGAATGCGCTCGCATTATGACAGGTGCTGCCATGCCAAATGGTACCGATACTGTTGTTATGCAAGAACATATAGAAAAAGTTGGTGATAGCATTCGTATAGATCATTCAAATCAACCCGGACAAAACGTTCGTCAAGCGGGGGAAGATATTCCAGTCGGCGGGCAAGTTCTCAACAAGGGCAAAAGTCTCACGCCCGCTGATCTAGGCTTACTTGCCTCTGTAGGCATTAGCGAAGTTAGTATTGTTAAAAAGTTTCGCGTTGCGTTTTTCTCAACTGGAGATGAATTGCGCCCAGTAGGCAGTCAATTAGAAGTTGGCCAAATTTATGACAGTAATCGCTATACATTGCATGGAATGCTTACACGATTAGGTGTAGAAATTATTGATCTTGGTGTGATTGAAGATAAGCGTGAATCAGTTGAACAAGCATTTCTAGATGCAGCTGATAAAGCAGATGTCATCATTACTTCAGGCGGAGTGTCGGTTGGTGATGCAGACTTTGTAAAAGAAACTCTAGAGAAAATTGGCGAAGTAAGCTTTTGGAAAGTAGCCATGAAACCTGGTAGACCCCTCGCCTTTGGCAAAATTAATAACGCTTGGTTCTTTGGCTTACCTGGCAATCCAGTTTCTGTCATGGTTACCTTCTATATGTTTGTGCAGCCTGCACTTAAAAAGTTAGCTGGCATGCGTTATCAAGCACCTCTTATGGTAAATGCAGCATGTCAAACAAAATTAAGAAAACGTCCTGGTCGCGTTGAATACCAACGCGGAATACTCAGCCAAAGTAAAAATAGTCCAACACAATATGAAGTCGTTAAAACAGGCGCACAAGGCTCAGGTATTTTACGATCCATGTCAGATGCAAATTGCTTTATTATTTTAGCAATGGAATCTGAAGGTGTGGATGAAGGTGATAATGTTCAAGTTTTACCATTTGAAGTGATTATTTAGACTTCAATAAATTTTAGACAGGTGTATTTTTTTCAACCCAACGTTCGTTTTCTTTTTGTTTGTCTTCAAGAACCTCTTTCTTCCAAAAAGGCGCTTTAGCTTTTAAATCTTCCATCACAAAACGGTTGGCATCATACGCAGCAGCTCGATGTTCTGACCAAACCGCAACACATACAATTGAGTCACTAGGAAATACTTGCCCTACCCGATGCATGAGTAGCACATCTATGATATCAAATTTATTTTTTGCATCTTCAGTAATTTGTTCGAGATGCTTTTGAGTCATTTCAGTGTAATGCTCTAGTGTCATTGAAATTACTGCATCACCTTCATTCAAATCCCGCATCGTGCCAACAAATAGCGTCATCGCGCCATGCTTACCTGGCTCAAGGCAGTCATCTTGGTATTTCTTAGCCTCTTGCCAAGGATCATAAGGCTTATTAAAAATTTCAACTTTCATTTTCTATGACATTAATTACGAAGTACGCTAAATTAAGAGTATAAATTAATCAGAACATTATTATATATGAGTGACAACGAACGTTCTTTTATACCTTTAGATATTGCGGTATTAACCATATCCGATACTCGCAATGAAGCGGATGACAAATCAGGCAAGCTACTGTGTGATCGCTTAAACAAGTCGGGCCATGCTGTACATGAAAAGAAAATCGTTACCGATGAAATCTATCAAGTGCGCGCGGCAGTATCAGTGTGGATTGCAGAAGCCAAACCCGATGTAATAATAACCACTGGTGGCACGGGCGTAACGGGTCGAGATGGAACACCTGAAGCTATTCGACCACTATTAGATAAAGAAATCACCGGCTTTGGCGAAATGTTCCGCGTACTATCATTTGAGACAATTAAAACCTCCACTCTACAATCTCGCGCCTTTGCAGGGGTTGCTAATCGAACGTATATTTTCTGTTTACCTGGCTCCACAGGAGCCTGCGCAGAAGCCTGGGATAAGTTAATTTCACATCAATTAGACTATCGAAATCGTCCATGTAACCTAGTTGAACTCATGCCACGCTTAAAAGAAACATAAGCTACCATCCTAAATTAAAGCTAAACACTCGTCTTAACTTAGATTAAGAAGCATTTTAACTATTCAACAATAACTAAAGTTACTGAATTACTGTTCGCAAAAACCTAATTCCGCTTTGTTAGCTAATCTCCCCAAACAAAATGAGAAACCAACTCATGTGGACATAAACATAGATAATTTAAATCAGCGAAATTAATTTAAATGATTTCGTTTCACAAAGTAACAGAATTGCCTACATTGCAATGTATGCATAGTTGTTAACTATCGCATCTATAGAGTATTCTAATACCTAAAATTATTTAACTTGCACCATATATATCCAAGGGTAAAGTGCCAATTTAACGTAGTTTAAAGTCAAACTGAGTTAAGAAATAAATAAAACTATAAAAATAATCATGCATTTCCAAGGGAGAAAATTAACATGAAAAGTCTTGTAGCATTATCAGTAAGCATTGGTGTTTTAGGTGGTATCGCAGCTGCTTTATGTCTAGGCCCTTTAGCAGGAAAGGTATTAATTTGGGCAGTATTTATTGCATGGGGATGTTTTTTTGTAATTGGTGGAGATGGAAAGGCATTACAAAAAACAATTATCTGCACCATACTCGGTGCTATTCTCGCCTGGATTACATTACTAATAATTCTAGCCATTCCTTTAGCAGGCGTACTATCTTTGCCAATTTGGGCAGGAATAGTTATTGGAGCACTGGTAACCATTATGTGCTTGCTAGCACATATTGAAATCTTTGACTCTATTCCAGCAAGTGTATTTGGTTATGCATGTGTTGCTGCCTATGCGCTTCAAACACCTGATGCCTTGACCATGAACGCCTTGACTTCGGGTAGTTTTAACAATCCATTAATTGTTATTGGTGTTTCATTAGTTATTGGCGCAATTTTAGGAATGATTTCAGGGAAAGTTGGTGCTGCACTAACGTCTGAGTAAATTTGTACTTAGTCTTGAACAAATACGCCCAATAATAGTTGGGCGTGTTTTGTATAAAGAAATATTATTGCCAACAAAACAACAATATAAAACTACGATCGGAAAATAATTAGATTGAACCGCCTATATAAGATATCTCAACTTTAGGCAACAAAACGGTTTCTAGAGCACGAAGTTCTGAATAACGGCCGGTACATTTCCAGGCCACACAAACTACGCTTGTAATATATTCCTCTTTAGCGCCCATTCTGCTAAAGATTTAAATTATCAATCTATTTTCTCATTTTATTATAGAACAGACGTCAACTGATAAATTATCATTATAATTAATATGACTTAAATGTTTAGCTAGGTCGTAAAAGTTACTAAATTTATAATAAAATAAATATTAGATAGATCTTAATTTGCTTTATATATATCTGTGCAAGAGCAGAAATCGTATAATACCTACACACTAAAGATAGTAATGAAATAAATTAGCCAGACACTGCATCGATTATAAGCAAAGCATTTACAAGTTTATGCGGTAAATAATAATTTATTTATACAGAGGAACATGCAAATGAAATTACTCGGTTTATCAGGTGGCTTGAGTCAACAAACCATCATCACCATTGAAAAAGCATTAGATTTTGCTTATCAATATGACAATTCAATTACTATAGAAGCACTCAATATAAGTGAATACGATATTCAATATTGCGACGGTAGAGATCCCACTAAATACGAAGGTGATACACAATATGTGATTGAAAATATTATTGAAGCCGATGCATTGTTTATAGGTACTCCTATGTATAGAGGTTCATACACTGGGATGCTAAAGAATATGTTTGATATTTTGCCTAATGATGCCCTACTAGGAAAACCTGTTGGCTTGATTGCAACGGGAGGTAGCGATCACCATTACTTAGCTTTAGAACAAGAGTTAAGACCGTTATTAAGCTTTTTCTATGCGTTTGGGGTCCCCGGTTGTGTATACGCTAATAATAATCATTTTTCAGAGAGAGATTTAATCTGCAATGAAACACTCGATCGATTAAAACAGCTTGCAAAAGCAGTGGTTAACTTAGAAAGAATTTTGCCAACAGATAAAACCAATATTATCGGACCCATGGGCCCTTCATTATACAAGCAAAAACATTTGGCACCGAGGCTAAAAATCGTCCGCTAATTCATGTAAACATGCAACGGTGCTTATATTTTTTTCAATAATACCTTACTTCCATAATTGACGCGTTAAGCACAATGGCTCGGCGACAAGTCCATTTAGTTTTTGTGTCATTTGAATTGACGACTTTCCAAGTTGATGCAGTTTTTCATGCACTTGACTGTCAACAATTTTCCCATCTTCATAGTGGTGATTTTCCACATAAACACTACCAGGTAATAGATAAGCATTAGACCATGCAAGTACTGCGCGCATCTCATGATCAATCATAAGGTAATGATGAGCCGTAGCACCTGTTGCAATAAAGCCAACAGGCTTATTTTCGAATGTAGAGATTGGCGCAAGATCTAATAGGTTTTTTAATGCGCCCGTGTAGGTTCCTCTATACACCGGTGAGCCAATTATAAACACATCACCTGTCTCGATCAGGGTCACAACCCTTTCGGTGTCATCTGTATATTCAGACAATTTTCGTCCATCTAAAATCGATACTTTATCGTTAGATAGATCGATAATATCTATATCTAAGTCATCAGTAAGAAATTGCTTTACACCCTCACATGCAGTCTCGATTGCTTTACGCGTTCGACCACTCTTGACTGCACTACCTACTATCCCGATTAGTTTCATATTACTAGCTTATTAAACAGTAAGATATATAGTAGCAGTGCTCTACTGCTAATTACTAACAAATTTATAACTTACCTATTAAGAACAGTATTCTTTTCCTACTTCTCAGAGGTTAAAGGAGGTCTTCCTTAATCAGTCGTTTTTTTACTCCATCTAGATTTTTTTGTCCATCATCGAGTAAATTCTCTCTTAGAGTCTTACCTCTATACTCAGTACGCAATAAGCCTCTTTTTTGCATTTCAGGAGTTACAAGATCTGCAAAGTCTTCAAAACAAGTGGGTGTAGGCGTAGCTGCCAACATGAATCCATCAGCGCCGTTATCCATAAACACTTCCATCTGATCGACCACATCTTCAGGACTTCCAATTGCACGTGGCATACCCATGCCTTGCGCATAAATGAGTGCCGCTTCTTTCACGGTAACGGGGCCTCCGCCTTTTGCATAGATGATTGATTCAAACAACCCTTGGATGCCTGGTATTTCGATATTCTGCACCACATCATCTAACGCATAGGTTGAAAAGTCTGGTCCAAAGTGTCCCGATATCCATGCTAATGCCCCTTCTAATGGAATGTGCGACATTATTCGCTCGTATTTCTCTTCTGCCTCAGTACGAGTTGGCGCAACGATCACTTGCAATCCGTAGATTCGTTTTACACTGTCAGCCGTACGATTAAATTTTGTATAGCAGCGCTCATTTAAATCGTCTGCATATTGTTTCATTCGATCAACATTTGGGTGTACTGCAAATATGGCTTCCGCATGCTTGGCGGCAAAGTCTCGCCCGGTCGGTGAGGATCCTGCCTGCCAAAATACCGGTTGCACCTGAGGAGATCGAGAACAAAAATGTCGACCTTTGCATTTGAAGAACTTTCCTTCAAAGTCTACTTCGTGCACTTTTTCGGGGTCTGCATAAATACCTGTTTCTCGATCCGCAACAATGGAGTCCCTATCCCAAGAATGCCAAAGCAGTTTGCACAACTCCATATACTCTTCCATTCTTGCATATCTCAGGCTGCGATCAGACATCTCCGCGCCATAGGCATCCCATTCACTCTTAGAATAAGAGCTCACGATATTCCATGCAGCACGGCCTTTGGTTAAATGATCTAAGCTTGAAATATGGCGACACATTGCATATGGATGTACAAATGCTGTAGACAGCGTAACCCCAATACCTAGATGTTTGGTCGCATGACCAATGATAGGCACAATGGTTTCGGGCGCATGTGTAGGGCATTGCACCGCATAACGTACCGTGTCATCTGAGCTTTGTTTGTAATTATTGTACGGCGCTAATTCATCGGCAATAAACATGGCATCAAACATACCTCGTTCCATGGTTCTTCCCATGTGCTCCCAATATTCAGGTTCAGAAAATTTCCACCCACGTTTATCTGTGTGGTTTCTCCACATTCCTGTCGCATGGCTGTTTAGTCCATGCTGGAGAAAGCCTAACAAGTGCGCTTGTTTTCTTTTTTTACTTCTATCGTGAGCAGGCGAAACAACCGGGTTTTCTTTGGCAATATCTAATAACTCCACTGCAAACTCACGTGCAACTTCTTTTGCATCGGCTCCTCGAGGCAAATTTTGCATAGTCCACTTGCTCTTAGCTTCGCTTTTATTTTTATTAGTCATAATATTTCTCCTCTATACATATATAAGTTCATAACTCTTTAGAGTCTACTGCTCCATATCAAAAATATTTCTGCGCATAACTTTAATTCTGTATTGAATAAATATTGAGGTTTATCTCACTAAATTTATTTCTTTAAGTAATTTCAGGCAATATGGTTTCACCAAAAATGGTAGTTTCTTCCAGCATATCTTCAAATTGACATAGCAAAATATCCACTCCACATTCTTTAAGTATAGTAAGGCGTTTAATAATAGTTGCCCGACTACCTATTAAACTTGCATCAAATCCACAATTTGAGTCCACCATTTGTTCATCCGTTAATCCTTTCCACATCGTTGCACCCGACTCAGCCATAGATATTCTAAAATTATCAATAAGACTCTGTTGACGATTTTCAATAATATTTTTATACCGTAACCTGGCTTTCTCATCCGTCTCATCCATAATTACAAATACACTCATAGCAATTTGAGACTTTCTGCCATGTCGGCTTTCCATTTCGCGTAATTGTCGAATTTTTTCTTTTAGGTCATCTTCAGGCATGCTATCTATAAAATATACGTCTCCATATTCCGCAGCTAATTCCTGTGAACTTGTTGATTGACCACTGACCCAAATTGGAATTTGCCCATCTTTTGAATCTTCCATTGCAACAATTGCGTCGTGCAATGCAAAATGATTGCCTTCAAATTGACTATATTTACCTGTCCATAACTTCTTTAGACACAAAGTAAATTCAGTTGCTCGCTGATAACGACTATCATGCTCTAAGTATTCCACATCACATTGTGCAAATTCTCGCTTCCACCAACCACATACAATATTGATGGAGAATCGTCCATTACTAATGTGATTAATTCCCTGTGCCATTTTGGCAATCGGCAAGGGAGCATGAAATCCAGGCTTAGTCGATGTGACTATATTTATTTTTGAAGTTTTAGCGGCAATGGCTGCAGAAAATGCCCATGTATCTGCTACTTCAAACTCTTCACCATAAACTACATTCAAATAATTCTCTGAAACGTAGACATAATCATAGTTACTTGATTCTGCACGGCTTGCAACTTCGTAGCATGTTTTGAAAGATGGCTGGTAACGATGATCGTTTGTACGTAACCATCCTCCATATACTGGTATCCATACGCCAATTTTCATCCGGACAAGTTACTTAAAGTACTATACTTATCGAAATCAATTTCTTTTGTGGGCCTACAACACGCAAGTGCTGTCGTGCTTTTCATAACATGTTATTTTTATTTTACGATTGATCAATTAGTCTCTAAAATTTACCCGAAGCCCTCATCTTTTTCTCGTAAAAGAAAGCATAGCCCACCATAAAGGTAGTAACGATTGCTAATAATGGCCCAGCATAGATAAATATTGGGCTGACTCCTACAAGACCAATGATCACTGCTGATGCAAGAACCGCTATCGCAATAGTTACCGTATAGGCACTGTCTTGGTAGTCTTCAATTTCGTCCTCTTGCTGTGCATCATCAAACGCTTACTTGACGCCTACGGAATAACCCATTGCGTATAAAATCGTCGCTGCTGCTCCGATTAAAAGAAAAAATAGAAATAGTCCTGACATAATTTTCCTCTCTTACTATATTGCTTTTAATTATTTTTTCTACGAACTCTTGTCGTGTGCCAATTCATCTTTATGGGCTTCTAACAATTTATTCATATCAAATTTCTGTTTCGTTAATAGCGAAGCTAAAATAACGACACCGGCGCTGATCGCCAATATAGAAAACGTTCCTACCATTTCCCCATACAAATGGCGCAGCGGCATTCCTATCGCAATCGAAAGTACAATTCCACCAACAAAACCAAGAACACTCGTTTTATTCCAAACAATAGCAAGGATCAGCGGTAATAGAATGGATGTTTTTAAGGCGTAGGTTGTCAGCACCAGGGTTGTAAAATCTACCCCCGTCAAGACAATAACCCCAGATATGACACCCCCTAAAATCATTCCAAATCTTGTAATGTAAAACAAGGTTGCTTCTTTAGTTTGAGTGTTAAAACGTTTGATGATGTCTATCGCAATGATAGATGACAATGCAGAAGCTGCCCCATCAATGGTTGAATAGCATGCAGCCAAAATTACCAACACATATGCAACAATTAATATCAAAGGAAGTCCGATGTGCGAAACCATGTACGGGCCTATTGCAACAATATCTCCACCTATTTCTTCAGGAGTTACTCCGAACGCTAAACCGGCTAAACCTAACATACCTAAGCAAATTGGAATTGGATAAAACAGCGCGCCTCCCCATAAAAATGTTCTTGTAACCTGCTCTTTTCGCACCGCCCAAACTTTTTGCCAAAATGTTTGATCTGCAACTACCGCAGCAAGCAAACCAAATGCCAATGTAATACCAAAACCTGCAGCCGCATCTGCTTCAAAAACGGATAAATTACTCGCATCGGCACTTTTTACGGCTTCAAACACTGCGGTAGCACCTCCACTAATGTGCGCGTAGACGGCTACAACTACAATGGCTGCTGGTGTAGTAATCATCCATGTATTGAATGTCCCCGTCATGACACTAGTCCAAAGTCCACCAAAGAATACATAAGTCATGACAACTACAACCGTTAAAATAACAACTGTTTCCCATGCAATCGGGAATACCGTCGACATCACCACAGAAGTACCTTTAATGTTAATTAAGGTCTCGAGTAATATTCCAAATATCATCGCGATGGTTACAACAATAGAAGCTACTTTTGAACCGTTAAACCTAGTATGTGCGAACTGGCTAATGGTGTACCCTTCCGGCATTTTTCTTCTGAGAATTCTCGCTAATGGCACCATTGCCATAATGGCAAAACCATTAGGCACTACAAACCAAAAAAGCCCAGACAAACCCCACTGATACGTCATTGCAGAACTCATCATTACTGCCATGGCCCATGTCCACACTGAAATGACAGAGCCAACACCAAAACCTAAACCAACTTTACGATTTGCAATTACAAAATCATGAGTCGAACGAATTAGACGGCGTTTAATTACAAATGCAAGAATGAGAAATAGTAGACCAAATCCAATCATCAAAGCATACCCAAGACCTTGGGTTAACCCTTCCGATAGGACGAGTACGGACTTGTCCATGATAGCTCCTCGCTTTATTTATGAGCTAGCTAAAATATATTTTAGCAATTAGCTTTATTCTTATTGTTGTAAGTTTTTTTATAGCTTTGTGGCAAGGAGCTTATACTTATTGGCTTCATAATAATATTTATCAATACCTTGAATACAAGATATATATTTTAATAATTTGTTTCATATCGAATAATCATTTTTTAAATTAATTATTTATGCTCATGATTTACATGAAAATAATAAATCCTGATCATTGCGGAACAGATTCAAAGAATCATAAACAAATTACAAATTGTCATTATGAAACTATTTTTCTTAATAAATTCTAGTTTAGATTATTTTTATACGTATCGATAGATATAATGAATGGGTATTCAAAATATTTGTTTTTACATAAACACTTAAAAATATAAAGTGTTGTAGCTATATATTCACAAAATAACCTAGTTATATAAATATAAATTATGTAGTTACCACTTTTCTTTTATATCTCTTGACTGTGTATCACTGGCGATAGGCTTTATGTGAACAAAAATCATATCTGTTGCAGATACATTAAAAAATGTGACTTTTAAAATATGAGAACAAAATTTCTTATACAGATTTTGTAGACAGCTATTTCAATTTCTCCTTACAAGTATTAGTAGTTGTCTTCCAGCAACAATGATAGGTCCAGCCTGGTTTTCCTGAATTTGCGTCACTGGATAGTATATGCTCGTCTTTACCAGGGTTTTCAGGTAGACCGCCATCGCCATCGAAAGCTAAAGCTTTTGCTTTAGACACAACAGTTGACCTACACATGGTAATTCCACGAACGACTCCTAAATACGTCTCTTCTCCATCTGGTGCATAAAAATATACATTCATATCTTCTTGATCCAAACCTCTCTGAAGCAAGTCACATGCAGACAAAGCAACAAAAAATGTAATTAATCCAAGACACTTTAGCGTCCATATTGAATACATCATCATGAAGGTCCTATTTTTAAATAAACGACGTAAATTATAAATAAAAATAATATTGATGCTATGAATTAATTTATATAAATTTTTATTATTCTTTAAATAAATTTTACGTATTAGTGCTGTTATTACAATACTGACTCACACCAGTATTGTCATATCGAAACATAATAAAACTAATTATATAAAAATAAGGTTTTTATTAATTTGCAATAATGAATCCAAATATTTCTATCGTATTTTCGCCACTTCCATTTAGGTTACCTAAAGCCATAGCTATCCAACCAATGGTCCACAAAACACCAAAAAATATAAAGCCAGTACTAGCAAACCCTAAGCCATTCTCTTTTACCTCGTTTACCTCTAAATGAATCAATCCAATTCCTAGAAGAGCAAAAACTACGGATATAATTCCTACGGTAATTGACATCGTTACAGAATTGAATTATTGGTGTGCAACATATTAAGTTAGTTAATATTTATAAATTTAAAATAGCTAGTTATAATTATTACAATGCAGCACACAACAGATCAAGTAGATACAATTAGTGCATTATTCTCCCGGATGAAATTATGTTTCATTTTGCTGATGTTTATGTTCGTCAGCGTCTATATCTATTCAGGCAAACACCTGACTGGTGCCCCGCATAGCTATTGGCTTGGAATAATTATCGCTGTAATTGTACTTTGTAGTCTAGGTTATCTTTATTTTATGGCAAAACTTGCCAATACATTAAAAGGAAATTCAATTGCCTGGATAATTCCTACCGTCATTTTTGGTCCTTTTGGACTACTGGTATCCTACATCGTCATTTCAGGCAGTGTGGTTAGGTTGCAGAGACAACACATGGTAGATCTAGAAATTGAAAAGGAGCAACAAAATTTATAATGTATATTTAACTAGTTGCAGAATAATCTAATAATCCTACTTGGGAAATCATTTTCCATTCACACTTTAATAGTGTGTATATTTTACAGGCTCGGCCATCCCAATGTAATTCGTCCCCAGATTTAGATTTCCATAATGAATCCACATCAACCACTGCAAACGCACCATCACCTTCTTTAGAAATTTCAATTCTTTGCGTATTACGCTCATTGTGTAAGAGCTCATATTTATCAAAGAATTTTTGCAAATAACCTTGCCAGCGTTGTTTATCGTATCGTCCCCACGGTAGCACCCAATCTATAGGGTCATGTGCTTTCATATTAGGAGGCCATGGCCAAACCATATCAGGATGTATAACACTCAAAAACAGATCCACATTTTTTGTATTGAATGCTTTTGTCTCCCTGTCGATAATTTCTTTAATTTCCGTTTGATCGTACATAAAGTTATAAGTCTCACTAATTATCTTGTGAAACATTAGATCTGATTGAAATCAGTATCGAACCTTACAAAATAGACTGGAGCGCCCAAATTTTGTGCGCAATTAATTACTATTATTCCCGATGATTGTTATTTATCTTCTTCTTTATCTTTAGCAAGTGCCATGATAAGAAAGTATACAGCAACAAATATAGCAAATATTAATATTCCCATACCATCTGACATGATTATTCTCCTGTTATAGTAAATCTAATTTCTATAGTTTGTATTAGCATACTACACCGACTTTTAATTCATCACTTTAGTTAATTATTAATTTAATCATTCGAATAAGTAGTTTTAATAAGAAATTTTAACTTTAAGCTAATACCTTTAACTTAATTCTCTTTTTATAAAATACATAAATTTTATACTCGTTTTTTATCTTTCCTAGACTTCTGTTTGAGTCAAACCGAAACATTTTTAGGTAATTGAAGACCGTTTACTTCTACATATATTATTAGCTAACGATTAAATTTCTTTTCATATATATTTCCAATATTAACTAATAACATCGTATGATCTACTTTTATAGATTAGTCGAAACGTATAACTTTACAAATACTTTTCAATAATGCTCAAAGACACATTCAAGAAAAAGTAAAATTTAATTAAGGAGGCAAAACATGCCTATTTATGCAGTTCAACGCAATTTACCTGGAATTACCATGGATGATTTGGCTGGTGCACAAAAAGCAGCAATAGATACCAGTCATAAAATCAACGCATCAGGAACGCCTGTAAAATATATTCGAAGCAATTTCTACCCACATGATTCGCGTTGCACATGCTTATTTGAAGCAGACAACGCTGACACGGTTAAGAAAGTAAATGAAGATGCATCAATACCGTTTGATACTATTGAAGAAGTATTAGATTTAAATCCCTAGATTTTTAAACCGATATAAGTTGAGTTATTATCTTGAGACTTATAACTTAGCTGCATGACTATTTATAAGATACTTAAAATACCAACACTTTGTTTTGCACTGTATCAATAGTTAAAACACAATGTAATTGTATAATTAGTATTTCAATCGAAATTAAACTTCATTAGCAGGTTGGCGCTGAATGTCGATATCGGTTTGCAAACTATTATTTGCTATTTCATCAGCCGCCTTATTAATTTTAACAGCCATCTCTTTTATTGATTCTACTATTGAATATTCTAAAGGAACTGAATTAGTTCGATGCATGGAAATATGAACTATATTTGACTCAAAACTTTTTATATTATCGACAACCTCATCTGATTCTCTAATTTCCTTATTGTGCATTTCTAGAATATTTTTATGAATTACTCTTTCTTCATCTAGATAATTCACAGTCAAACCATCCCCAATGTTTACCTCACAAGATTTGTTATCCTCTAAAAATGGACGTGAATAGCATAGTACTAATGCTATTTTTAAAGCCATTTTAATACTTATACTTAACTGCGAATATGAATCTGCCCCATTCTCTAAAATATAATCAACAAAATGTGATAACACGCGCATATCGACTTTAACAAGATAGGCTCTATACGCCTCTGGGTAATCTTTTAAGCTCATACCACGCACCTAATGGTTATAAGAGATCAATTATAAAACATTTCTAACTACTAACAAACAATCTCAGCGAGGTTAATCGAGGTCTTCATTAGCATTCTTTGCATAACCCTTTTTTGGTTTCTTATTTAGAACGCAAAACACCTATATAAGTTCAATAATTCATGAGGCAAATTAGTTTTAAATTTTGTGAGCAAATCACTGGGCAATCTGCTGCGCTATCACCATACTACGGCTCTGAATATCAATTTTTGAATTATCCACCTATGTAAGACATTTCAACCTTAGGCAATAATACGGTTTCTGTTGTTCGTAATTCCGAGTATCGATCTGTACGCTTTTTCCAAACTGCACTTAAAATATCTGATATATATTCATCCTTTGCACCTTGTCGAATAAGATGACGCAAATCTTTACCTTGTGTTGCGAACAAACAGGTATATAACTTTCCTTCTGCCGATAATCTTGCACGAGTACAATTCTGACAAAATGGTTGAGTAACTGAAGAAATTATTCCAACTTCTCCGCCGCCATCTTCATAGCGCCAACGTTTAGCCACTTCACCCTTATAGTTTTCATCTGCAGGTTCGATGGGTAACTCTTGATTAATTTCATCAACAATATTTTTAGCAGAAAAGACATCATCTAATTGCCAATGATTAGTGCTACCTACATCCATAAACTCAATGAAACGCAAAATTTTACCACTGTTATGAAAATATTTAGCCATCGGCAAGATAGCATGCTCATTCACACCTTTTTTTACAACCATATTAATTTTAACCGGTGAAAGGCCTATTTCATCTGCCGTCTCTATTGCATCCAACACTTTATCTACATTAAATGAAACGTCGCTAATCGCTTTAAACGTTTTATTATCTAAGGCATCTAAGCTAACTGTGATGCGTTGCAGTCCCGCGTCTTTTAATTGCTGCGCCATTTTTTGAGTTAGCAGCACACCATTTGTAGTAAGACTAATGTCTTCAATACCTTCTATATTAGAAAGCTGCTCTATTAGTACAGGTATATTTTTCCGCAACAAAGGCTCACCACCTGTTAGGCGAATCTTTTTAACCCCAAGAGAAGCAAAAATTTTAGAAATTCGTGCTATTTCTTCAAAACTAAGTAGGTCATCTCTACGTAAAAATTCATAATCAGAATTAAAAATTTCTTTAGGCATGCAGTATGTGCAGCGAAAATTACATCGGTCTGTTACCGATATCCTTAGATCACGAATAGGACGTGATAAGGTATCTATAATTTGTGTGTTTGTTTCCATAACTTAACTAGTAAATTCGTACTTACTATTTTAACGAATAACAATTTTTTAAGTAATATCAAAGTATTAGACTGAAGAGATATGGGTGCGGCTAATTTCAAGGGTATTTGGCTTATTTTAGGCCCAGCACTGGCTTTATGGGTGTATTGGCTGCTACCTGATCAATATAGTGCTAGCTATGGTGAACCCACAATACTTACTCATACAGCGAAAGCTACCTTATGTTTACTCGTATGGATGGCAATTTGGTGGTTATCTGAAGCTACACATATAACAGTAACCGCACTACTTCCGATTGCCTTATTCCCGTTATTTGATGTGGCATCTATAAAAGAGGCTACTGCACCCTACGCTTCGCATATCATATTTTTATTCTTAGGTGGTTTTATTATTGCCATTGCGATTCAACGATGGAATTTAGACAAGCGCATTGCCTTAGGAATTTTGACTAAAATTGGTAATTCACCTTCTCGCATTGTCGGTGGCTTTATGTTGGCTACTGCTTTTTTAAGTGCCTTTATTTCCAATACCGCTACCACGGCCATGATGTTGCCTATTGGATTAAGCGTAATTGCTCTACTAACTAGTAAAAATTCCAACCATAGCGCATTTGCCACCTGCATTATGTTGAGTATTGCATACGCTGCAAATATTGGAGGCATTGCAACCGTTATCGGTACCGCACCTAATTTATTCGTCGCTTCATTTTTAAAAGACGCAATCGATACACCGTTTCAACAAGATATTGGTTTTTTACAATGGGCTAAAATCGGCACTCCTATTGCTTTGATCTTGCTCCCTATTGCTTGGTGGTTATTAGCCAAAGTTATTTATAAGGTGGATAAAGTTGCGCTCCATCATTCCTCTAAATCATTATTCGATCAAAAGTATTCTTTGGGGAAAATGACTTATGAAGAAAAAACAGTTTGTTGTGTTTTTGTATTTACAATATTGCTTTGGCTAAGTCGCACTTTATTACAAGGGCTTACAATTGAACTTAATGGAAATATATATACACCATTATCTGGCCTAACGGACTCCAGTATTGCAGTTTTTTCTGCAATATTGCTGTTCCTTATTCCTGCAAAATCGACTAGCAACAACTTTATATTAGAATGGAAAAACTTAAGAGACTTACCATGGGGTATTTTAATTTTATTAGGAGGTGGATTAAGTTTAGCAGCAGCGGTACAAGCTAATGGAGTTACCGAGTTTATTGGTGCTCAGGCAACTGGACTTGCATTCATGCCACCATTACTAATTTTACTAATTATTATTACAGCAGTAGTATTCTTAACGGAATTAACTTCGAACACCGCCACCACTGCCACACTCGTACCCGTATTAGCCGCTATTTCACCCGCACTTGATATTCATCCTTACGTTTTAGTTATACCCGCAGCCATAGCTGCAAGCTGTGCTTTTATGTTGCCTATCGCAACCCCACCTAACGCTATTGTTTTTGGCTCAGGCCATATCGCTATGACAGAAATGAGGAAGTCTGGTTTTTGGCTTAACTTATTATGCATAATAGTCATTACTATACTTATCTATTCATTCGGCACTTATATGATTGATCTACTAAAAAGTTAATCTTTACTTCACGCCATATTTCTCAGACTGTTTATATTTTTCTTCTACACCGATAAGCTCATTAAATTCTTCAAAATTTAATAAATTATCTTCCATGCCTAATGTTGTACCGTCATTATTTAGCTTTGTATAAAAATCTCGCATAGTCTTACCAGCGGCATATAAACCAGTAAGTGGATATAGAATTAGTTGGAAACCCATACCTGCTAATTCATCTTTTTGAAGTACAGGTGTTTTGCCACCTTCAATCATATTGGCAACATTTGGATGTGGCGACTCTTGGCCTATTCTCTTTAATTGTTCTATTGAACCAGGAGCTTCGACAAAACTTGCATTGGCGCCTAACTCACGCGCTGCTTTAACGCGTGCTATCGCTTCGTCTAATCCCAAAACAGCTTCTGCATCAGTTCTTGCCACTATGAAAAAGTCAGCATCTCCTCTCGCATCTACAGCAGCTTGAATTTTGTATAAATAGTCTTCTCTATCAATGACTTTTTTATTCCGCATGTGGCCACATTTTTTTGGCCACACTTGATCTTCTAAGAAACACCCTTTTGCACCTGCATCAATCAATTGCTTTACAGTTCGGTGTACGTTTAATGGATTACCATAGCCCGTATCGGCATCCACAATTATGGGTATTGAGACACTATTGCAAATGGCACGAGCACGCTCTACAACCTCAGTTTGAGTAAGTAAACCAAAATCTGGCTCACCAATTGTGGCAGCAGCAAGAGAATAGCCGGATATAAATGCCATTGGAAACCCTACTTGTTCTGCAATTTTTGCCGATAGGGTGTCATATATGCCCGGAAAAGCTAAAGCACCTACTTGATTTAATATGTTTTGAATACTATTGTTTGCCATAACAGGCCCCATTATTGTTATATAGATGGAACTATATTTGCTTTAATATTTCTAAAATGCATACCAATAGTTAGCCTGCACTTTAATAATTATACATCGACTTTAATTATGAAACGTCTTTTATACCTAACATCTTTCAGTTTGTTATTATTAACAACTAGCTTTGTAAGTGCATCTGATTGGACTGAAGTACGCACTCTTGAAGGCAAATTCACGACTTTATCCCAACACTTTGAGAAAGATAAATGGACGCTGGTAATGTTATGGACAACTGACTGCGGTATATGTCAGCGCGAATATCCAATAATGTCAGAGTTTCACGACAAACATAAAGATACAGATGCAAAAGTAATTGGAGTTTCGCTTGATGGTTATTCAAAAGTTGACTCCATTACAGAGTACATCAACGAAATGCCCATGACATTTGATAATTTGATTGGTGAAATTACTGTTGTTGCTTTTAATTACGAATCTGCTACTGAAGAGTCTTTACGTGGCACACCTACTTTTTTGATGTTTAACCCTAAAGGTCAGTTAGTAGGACATAACCCCGGCCCAGTAAAACCCGAAGCACTTGAGAAGTTTATTTCTAGATAGTAAGTATTTAAGTTAATTTTTAAGCTAATTTTTAAGCTAATTTTTATCTAGGGCGTATTTAGCCAGCACTTCAAATTCAACATACTCCAACACAGAACTATGTGTAGCTTGTAAGTAAATATTGGGTGCTTTATTTTCTTCTAATGCTTCAATCCAACGCTGTACACATAGACACCATTTATCTCCTGGCCTTAAACCAGGGAATTCTGCATCGGGATAAGGTGTAGATAAATCATTACCTTTTAATTTGGAATATGTTAAAAATTCTTTGGTAACATTTGCACAAACGGTATGCACTCCAATATCATGCTCATCCGTTTCACATCGACCATTACGATAATAGCCAGTAGACAATTCATCACAACAACTACGCAAATCTCCACCCAATACATTTTTTTGCACTTATATAGCCCTATATATATTTATTATTTTAAAACCGAGCAAAAGATAAACCCTTCCGTTGGGCAATCGCAATTCCTAGCAAGATAACACCTAGAGCAATGATCGCATTAATACTAATGCTTTCATTCAAAAATAAAATGCCAATTATAACGGCCCATACAGGAATTAAATAATTAATTTGCGACAAAAATGATGGGCCTACTCTTGCGATGACTGCAAAATATATGATGGTGGCCAAAGCAGTAGGAAAAATTCCCAATAATATTAACGACAAAAACTCGACACTTTGAATAGATAACTCCCACTCTTGACCTGTTAATAAAATAGCTGGCAACATAATTAGACTTGCAATAGTCATTACCGCTGCTGACAATGCTACAAAACTTTCATTCGGTAAACGTTTAGCAATAATTGTGTTAATTGCATAACTTACAGCACCTGCCAGTATAGCTAACATTGCGATTAACCGCCCTTCATCTGCATCAAAGTTAGCCAATGCAGTAGGACCAAAAAGAATTAAGATACCCACAAAGCCTAGCATAAACCCAATTACTCGATTTGCAGTGAGCCGCTCTCCAGCGACGAAAAAATGCGCTAGAACGATAGTTGTTAATGGCATTACTGCCATCAATATACCTGCAATATTGCTATCCACCGTTTGTTGCCCCCAGCTAATTAAATAAAACGGCAAGCAACAGCCAAAAAATGCTAAAGCAATTAATAGTAACCAATGATTTTTTAAAAATGAAAATGAATCTTTACGAAATATAGACAATATAATCAACGCTATTGCAGCAATAATAATTCTTCCACCCGCTACCACCTCTGGTGGATATTCCTGCACTGATATTTTAGTAAACATGAATGCACTGCCAAATGTGATGACTAAGGCAATCATACCCAGCCAATCCACGGGTTTAGCGTTATACATATGTTTAATACTTATAATTAGTAACGAACGAGTACATCGTAGCTTAGTATTGTCTTACCTTCAGCAGGAACTTTAATTTTCCATTCAGCAGTTCCTGCGGCTACTTTTTTATGTGAATGACTTTCTTCCTTCATTTTCCAATCCCCTGGGATTGGCTCATGCACAACCACTTCTACTCCTTCATTTTTGGCATTTTTTAATGTAATTTCAAAACTTACAGTATAGGCTTGGCTATACTTTCCAATAGCAGTAGCTTTTTTAAAGTTTGTTTGCTTTTTATCAGCAGTGACATCAAACGCATCACCCAATTTTAATTTGATTTCTTCATTTTTTGGAGTGTGATCAATCCGATCCTCACCAACAAATTGTGCATTACCCGATTTATCATTTTTATAAACCCGCACAACACCTTTTGGTAAAGGCATACCAAGGTTAGATTCTTCTTTGTTATCAAATTCAACAAATACACCTACTTTTAGTTTTTGACCTAAATTTCCGTATGACCCCCGATAATAGTAATTCTGCCCCTTAAGTAAAAATTCTTTCTTTACCGGAATTTTCGTTGCACTTAAAAGTGACACTTGTTTAGTTTGGTTATTAGATATCGTAGTGGGCCGTTGTAAAGTATATAAGTGATATTCAAAAAGACCCTCCTCAACCATCGCCGGTGCTGCCGCCTTACCCGATGACTTAGACATCAACATGTCTCGTCGCATAGGCTGCATTTCTTGACGCACTTGGTTTACATCACCTGCCACTAATTGTAGCTTTGCATTCTTATACGTTGCACCACTTTGATTGGTTAAGGTAACCCAGCCAGTAAGATCAACAAATTCATCAGACTCATCAAGCTCAGCCACATAATCTGCTTTCCAACCTAAACCACCTGTTAGATAACTCAGTTGTAGTTCTTGTTGCTTACTGGTCCCACTCTCTAATGAGATTACTAAAGTAGGACGGTCACGCAAATTTTCAGGCACTTCATCATAGATAATCCTGCCGGGGTAACCCGTTTCAATACGATTCCCCACTCTTAGCACTACACCGTTGTTAACACTAAGCACAATCGCTTCTTCAGTTTTTTCCTCGCCAGTCGTTGGATGAACTTTAACGACTCTGACTTTTTTCCCCACATACTTTTCTAATAGTTTTTGTGGCGTCAATAAATCGAAATCAAAGTTCTGCTCGATTAAATGAAATCCATCAGGATGATTAATACTTCTTAAAAGCGCTGTTTCAGGCCGCATTTGCGCACTCACTTCTCGAAAAGCAAGTCGATTAAATCCATCAGACAATTTAACTTTTCGCAGATCCTTTACTAAAGCAAGCTGCTCATTATATATTGTGACGGCTACCTCCTGTTGATCATCCAGTGTGCTTCGAATTTCGTCTTCAGCAGAAACTGCTTGAGCTAAACAAAAAGACAATAATGTCACAGATAAAAAAGATATATTATTCATGATATTTCCTTTGCTGGATTAGTATCGTACCAATACTTTATAAGTAAGAGTTGTTTTACCTTCAGCAGGGACTTTAACCTTCCACTCTGCTGTACCGGCAGCAACTTTTTCATGCTTATGGCTTTGGCTTTTCATTTTCCAATCACCAGGGATAGGTTCACGTACTATCACTTCAACTTCTTCACTCTTGGCATTTTTAAGGTCAATTTGAAAACTCGCAGTGTAAGCATACCGATATTTACCTAGCGCATGGGCTTTTTTGAATTCAGTTTGTTTCTTATCTGCGGTTACATCAAATGCATCACCCAACTTTAAGCGAACTTCTTCTTTCTTGGGAGTGTGATCAATATGGTCTTCGCCAATAAATTGTGCATTACCCGATTTATCATTCTTATATACTCGCACCACACCTTTAGGCAAAGGTAATCCAAGATTAGATTCTATATCGTTGTTAAATTGTACAAATACTCCTACTTTTAGTTTTTGACCAATTGAACCATATGAACTTTTATAATAGTAATCCTGGCCTTTTAGTAAAAACTCTTTCACTACAGGAATCTTTGTTGCACTCAATAACGAAACCTGTTTTGTTTGATTTTCTTTAATGGTAGTGGATCTCTGTAAGGTATATAGGTGATATTCAAATAACGCTTCCTCAACCATATCTTCACTTACTTCTTCTGACTCAATCGAAAGCCTTTCAAACTTTCTTTTTGCATCTTTAAAACCATTTTGAACACGATTCACATCACCTGCAACTAACTGTAATTTTGCATTTCTATAGGAAGCACCACTTTGATTGGTTAAGGTAACCCATCCTGTTAGATCAACAAACTCGTCCGATTCATCTAGTTCAGCCACATAATCCGCTTTCCATGACAATCCTCCCGTTAAGTAGCTGAGTTGTAATTGTTGTGGTTTTGGAGTTGCACTATTGAGTTGCATTACAAGAGTTGGACGGTCGCGAAGATTGCCTGGTACTTCATCAAACACGATTCTACCCGGGACACCCGTCTCAATACGATCACCAATGCGCAGTACTACACCATTATTCACACTCAATACCACAGCGTCTAACATGCTCTCTTTACCGGTTATGGGATGAGTTTTTACAACCCGCACTTTTTTGCCCACATATTTTTCTAATAGCTTTTGTGGAGTTAAAAGATCAAAATCGAAATTTTGTTCAATGAGATGAAAGCCATCTGGATAGTCTAAACTCCTCAGTAATGCGGTTTCCGGTCGCATTTGTGCACTCACTTCGCGAAAAGCAAGCTTATTAAAGCCGCTGTCTAAACGAATAGTGCGAAGATCTTTTACCAGTGCTAATTGATCGTTATAGATAGTAACTGCCACTTCAGATTGATCTTGTATAGTGCTTTTGATTTCTCCCTCATGAGAAGTAGCACCCACTTGCCCAACTAATACGCTAATCATTAAACTTGCAATAAATGCAGCCGTGAATTTGAGTCGTTTCATAGTTAATCCTTTATTTTTCCTCTAGATTTGTATACTTAAACGATCAAAAAGAGCATTTGGGTTAAACTAGGCTAATTATTTTAATATTTTATATATAAATTCTGTAGTCTGAGCAGACTAACCTACACACAGCAATTAGGCATTAAACTACCTTCATGAACCAAATCTTAATCATAGCTGGGATTATAGGAATTTTATTATTCCTACGCTGGATTCGTAAGCAACCCAAAAATAAGCAAATTCAGGGAATATTAGCCCTTGCTGCCATCATATTAATTGGTCTCGCAATTACCGGAAAACTTCACCCATTATTTGCCATTATTGGTGCAGCCGCAGCTTCATTTCAGAAATTTGCTGGATTGTTAAGATTTGTTCCGCTTTTTAAAAATTTATTTACAAATACTCCTGCAAGTACTACTGAAACTAATGGTCAAGCAAGCAATGCTAACCAAGACATTAAAATGACCAAAGATGAAGCGCATAGAATCTTAGGGGTCGACGACAACGCAACAAAAGACGAAATTATTGAAGCACACCGTACATTGATACAAAAAATGCATCCCGATCGTGGCGGAAATGACTATTTAGCTACAAAGATTAATCAAGCAAAAGACTATTTATTAAAAAAGACAGCCTGAAAGTAATTCGCTATGTTCTGGAAAAAACTATGGAAAAAAATCTTAGATAAGGGAGGAGAAAAGCAATACGAAAAACCCGCTTATAGCAAAGATAGCGGACCTATTAAATCTTTAAAACGACAAGGTATTCTAACTACTAGTGCGAGCTATGGAGGCATGGGAGTACGTGAACTTCAGACTCGAATGGAGTTATTACTAAGTCAAATAATTTCATCCCCCTCTCGTCGCAGTGTATTTGAACCTGCCAAAGAACTTGCTGTATTTGCTAAAGTCGAGCAAGACCGTTTTTTAAGTTCGGTGGAAATGTTACGTAACACCAGCGTTGAGCTAGCTTTTAACTTTTGTCAGTTTGCCCCTCGAAGTTTACAACTTGTTGATGAAGAGATTTGGGATAACTGGATTGATACATTACTAAAAATATATAAAGAAAAAGGTCTCGACGACTGCATTAATACCATGCGCAACGTTGATGACTATATTCTATCACTTAGCCTAGCACCAAGCACAGTAACCTTAAACGAAATATCACGTGTTCTAGAAAGCTTTGTAATAGGGCTGAGCGGCAGATATTTAGGCATTGAAGCAAGCGATATTTTCTACTCTGACACAGAGTCTATTCGATTGCCTGAAGTTTCTTCTCAATTTAACAATAGAGATGACAATTTTACTTTCTACAAAGCCATGGCAGTACATCAATGGTCACAAACTTGGTATGGCACTTGGCGCATGAATGTAGACACTTTAGTAAAAATGTTTAAAGACCCTGATCGTGCACTTTCGTTATTTCACAAGCTTGAGACAATACGATTAGATGCGCGTATAGAAACTGAATTACCTGGTATTGCGCGGGCTATGAAATCTCTGAACGATAGGCAAAGCAATGCCGAAGACTTATCAAAACTTTCAAAAACTTGGCTGAGAGCCATTGAAAAGCTAAAAGAACCAGACACTACGGTGCAAGACACTATGTTTTTCTTAGAGGCTGTATACAAAGATGAACATGTTCCCGAAGATAAATTTTATCAAGGATCTTTAAATCCACATGAAGCTCGAATTACTATGGAATCTAGAGCACAAAAAGAAAAACAAAGATTAAAGAATAAATTGGGTCATCTACAAGGAGAGCTGGAAAAATCTACCCGACAAAACACAAAAAATGAATATGGTAAAGCATCAGACAATTCAATATCCGAGACAGGAGAAAAAAGATTTTCCATTAAAAAAATAGAAGATGATTCCCTTCCAGATGGATTTAAAATTGAATTACAGTTTGATGATAAAGCAGTTGAAGTCCCAGAAGACATAAAACAATTACTCGCGTCTATATTACAAGATTTCGGTGAAATTCCTGATGATTACTTAATTGACGCTATAGATAACCATGCTGAGCAGAAAACAGAACATGAAGAAAGTGCCAATGACCCTGGCATGGATATAAGCGAGGATGTATATCTATATGATGAGTGGGATCACTCTCGACAAAAATATCGAAAAGATTGGTGTCATTTAAAAGAAGTTGACATAAAGCCTGTACATAATAATTTTGTAAGCAACACACTTCACAAACATCGTGGATTACTAAAACGACTGCATAGAACCTTTGAAGCATTACGTGAAGATGATAAACGAATGAAACGTCAACCTTTTGGAGACGATATTGATCTTGACGCCGTTATAGAAGCCTACTCGGATACCAAAATAGGTATGGAAGCATCACAAAATCTATTTACCAAGTCACGAAAAATTGATCGTAATATTGCAGTAATGTTTATGATTGACATGAGTGGCTCAACTGCAGGATGGATTAATGAAATGGAACGTGAAGCTCTGGTATTGCTTTGTGAGTCTCTTGAAATTCTTGGTGATCGCTATGCTATTTATGGATTTTCCGGAGTGACTCACCAGCGCTGTGAGCTGTATAAAGTAAAAGAATTTGGTGAAGATTATAACGTTGAAGTTAAAGCACGCATCAGCGGCATAGAGCCCCAAGATTACACGCGTATGGGTACTGCAATACGACATCTCACCAAACTACTGCATCAAATAGAAGCTCGCACTAAACTTTTAATTACTCTTTCAGATGGTCGTCCCGATGACCAAGACGGTTACCGTGGTCCATATGGCATCGAAGACACAAGACGTGCGTTAATCGAAGCAAAGTTTTTAGGTATACACCCTTTTTGCATTACCATCGATAATGAAGCAAAAGATTATTTACAACATATGTATGGCGCAGTAAATTTTGCGGTAATTGATCAAGTCGACAAGCTGCCTTATAAAGTTTCAGATATATATCGTCGCATAACAATTTAGATATCACGCAAATAATATGAAAAACAGTAAACGGCTGGATGCTGTTCAAAGCCCTATTATTCCTTATATAGGTCTATTAACTCGTAACCACCCAGGCACAATCTCATTTGGTCAAGGCATTGCCTTTTATGGGCCACCTGTAGAAGCATTTAACAATGTACAAAAATGTTTGCCAAATGAATCGATTAATCGTTATGGCCCTGTAGAAGGTATCCCTGAGCTACAACAAGCATTGATTAACAAATTAAAAGTTGTTAATGATATTGAAATAGATTCAAGTAGCGCTGTAATCGTGACCGCTGGATCTAACATGGCATTCAACACTGCAATCCTGGCCATCACCGATCCTGGAGATGAAGTTATATTACCTCTCCCCTATTACTTCAATCATGAAATGTCTTTGATGATGGAGCGTTGCAAACCCGTATTAGTTTCTTGTAATGAAGATTTTCATTTAAACGTAGAAAAAATAAAATCAGCGATCACTGATAAAACAAAAGCCATCGTTACTATCAGTCCAAATAATCCTAGCGGTGCGGTTTACACGAAGCAAGAACTGCTTGAAGTTAATCAACTGTGCAAAGAACATAATGTTTATCACATTAGCGATGAAGCTTATGAAGATTTCTACTATGAACAACACCAACATTTTTCCAGTGCTTCACATCAGAACACGCATCAACATACCATCTCGTTATTTTCATTCTCTAAAGGTTATGGGTTTGCGGGTTGGCGCATAGGCTATATGGTTATACCAGAACATTTATTAACTGCTGTAAAGAAAATTCAAGACACCATCCTTATATCACCACCCGTGATTTCACAACATGCAGCAGTGGGAGCATTAAGTTCTAATGAAAAATTTTTATACGACAAAAGAAATGCAATGTCTGCGAAACGAAAAATAGTTTTAAACGAGCTTACCAACTTATCATGCTTAAAAAAGACTCCTACTTCAGAAGGTGCCTTTTATACACTACTTAACATCGATACTCATCTTGATGATATGCAGCTTGCACAAACACTAATTAAAAAACATGGTGTTGCTACTATACCTGGATCGGCATTTGGAATTGAATCAGGCTGTTATTTACGCTTGTCTTATGGCGCTTTATCTGACTCAGACATTAATAAAGGCCTTCAAAGAATAATTAACGGCTTAACTGTCTTAACAGGCTCCGGGCACTAGCGATGAATGATGATCTATAATTCTATATTGCCCACTTTCATCTTTATAAAAAACAAATGAGAATCGCGCAGGACAGCTTACTTTCTCGTCTCCTTGATAAGAAAACTCATAATCTCCAGAATAAATAGCAGCCTCGCCAAAACTTCTTAAGTTTGATGATCCAAATTTTACATTAAGATTTTCTCTCAAAAAAAGAGCCTCAAAATATTCACGAATTAATTCTGGGTTATCTCGAATAATATCTGAAAAGGTTCCCCATAAGACTGCATTGTCTGCATACAACTCTACAATGCCATTAAGATCACCATTGTTTAAACACGTTTCCCATTTTTTAAGTAAATTTTCAGCCATTTTCGAACCTACCTGCCTTTAAATATAGAACCCATAATTCCACGAATAATAGATTGACCTAAACGAGAAGTAACTACTTTTGTTGCACTCTTAACAACAGTTTGAGTGGTGGTCTCTCTAGTGCTGCGTCTTTTGCGTGATGTCTTTGTTGTTTTAGGTTTATTTGCTTTATATTCCCTCTCTTCATTCGCTTGCTTTTCTGCTTCTTTAGTGGCTTTTTCAGTACGTGCCTTTAACTTTTCTGAAGCACTTTCGCGATCAACTTTAGTGTCATAGACATCTTTGATTGGACTCTGGTCAAACACCTCTTTACGTTCAACCGTGGTCGCAGGACCCATCCGAGACTCTGGGGGGCGCACTTTCGTTTGTTGCACAATGGTGGGCACACCATCTGGATCTAAAACTGACACTAGCGCTTCACCCACCCCTAACTCTGTAATCACAGTTTCAGTATCAAGATCTGGATTCTCTCTGAAGGTGGTAGCCGCTGCTTTAACGGCCTTCTTATCTCTCGGTGTATAGGCACGCAAGGCATGTTGAATTCGATTACCCAGCTGCCCCAATACCTCATCTGGCACATCGATAGGATTCTGTGTAACGAAGTAAACACCGATACCTTTCGAGCGTATTAAACGAACTACCTGTTCTACTTTTTGAGTCAAAGCTTTAGGTGCATCGTTGAAAAGCAAATGGGCTTCATCAAAGAAAAACACCATTTTGGGCTTATCCGGGTCACCTACTTCTGGCAATTCTTCAAATAGCTCTGAAAGTAGCCATAACAAAAAAGTTGAGTACAACCTTGGGTTTTGCATCAATTCATCGGCAGCAAATAAATTGATATACCCTTTACCGTCTTCTGTGCTGCGCATCAAATCTTTCAGCTCAAGAGCCGGTTCACCAAAAAAGTTCTCAGCGCCTTGCTGCTCCAGCACTAATAAGCGTCGCTGAATTGCACCAATCGATTGTTTACTAACGTTGCCATAATCCACTGTTAATGCTGCTGAGTTCTCACCAACGTGATTAAGTATTGATCGCAAATCCTTGAAATCTAAGAGTAATAACCCTTCATCATCCGCTAATTTAAAGGCAATATTTAATACGCCTTCCTGCGTGTCATTTAAATCAAGCAACCTCGATAACAATAACGGGCCCATTTCAGAAATCGTGGTGCGCACCGGATGGCCTTGCTTACCAAAAATATCCCAAAATACAGTCGGGAAACCTCGCGGTGTGTAGCCCTCTACTCCAGTCTTAGCCGCACGTTCAACTAGCTTAGGTTTCTCTTCAATTGCTTGACTAATTCCGCTCAAATCACCTTTGATGTCGGCTGCAAATACGGGCACTCCAGCTTGTGAAAAGCCCTCCGCGAGGATCTGTAAAGTCACGGTTTTACCGGTTCCGGTAGCCCCTGCAATCAGCCCATGTCGGTTGGCTCGGTTTAGAAAAAGGCGCTGCACCTCATCGCTTTTACCAATTACAATCGTATTATCAGTGTTCAATGGATTTTTCTTTTAGTTTTATGGTCTTAATAGCTCGCAACAGTATTAGCTGTCACAAGCAATTACTTTACTCAGTTTATCGCTTTGGGTCAGCCCTTCATGCTTCCTTTAACAGTAAAAGCATAGCAAGTTAAATATAGTCCTTACAATCAATTGCTTACAAATATATACTGGAAATTACAGCTGAAATAAGCATAACAAGGCCAAGCTGTTCGATTAAATTACGTACAAATTTTAGTCTTTATATAACCACACTACGAAAACCATAGATATTGAGAACACTCCCTATCTACATACATTCATACAATAAGAAAACCACCTTGAGAAAATTAACTAAAAATTTAACCCTATTACTTGCTACTGCAATCACACTATTCGCAGCAAGTTTTTCATATAGCACTACTAGTGAAATTTTAGCACCTGAAAAACAACACGATCGTGCTACCAAGCTAATTACCCATTTCCTTGATAAGTACCACTATAAAAAATTCACGATAGACAACTCGTTATCAGATGAAATCCTAGGCGCTTACATTGAAGCACTAGACCCTAACCGCAGTTATTTCTATCAGAAAGATATCGATAGCTTTCAAATATTTCGCTTTAAGCTTGACGATGCGATATCTAAAACAGAACTAAGCCCACCTTTTCAAATGTTTCGGCTCTACCAAGCTCGCGTAGAAGAGCGTGTGTTATTTGCCTTAGACCAATTAAAAACCAAATATGATTTCAAGGTTGACGAAGAACTCATTATAGATCGTTCAGAATTATCTTGGGCAACCGGCAATCATGAATTGAATGAAATTTGGCGCAAACGCGTTAAAAACGATGTGCTTACTTTAAGACTTGCAGATAAAAAACCATCTGAAATCAAAGAAACTTTGGAGAAACGATACAAAGGTATCGCAAAACGCAGCGAGCAAATTGATGCAGAAGATGTATATCAGCTTTTTATCAATGCATTTGCTAGTACTTTGGAACCACACACTAATTATTTATCACCAAGAACTTCCGAGAATTTTGAAATCAGAATGAGCCTTTCACTCGAAGGCATTGGCGCCCTGCTTCGTACCGATGGTGAATATACTGTGGTAGAAAAGGTCATCCCTGGTGGACCTGCTGATTTAAGTGATCTTTTACACGGTTCAGACAGGATCGTAGGCATTGCACAACAAAATGATAAAGAATTTAAGGATGTTGTTGGCTGGCGTTTAGAAGAAGTAGTTCAACTTATTCGCGGCTCTAAAGGTACCGATGTAAAACTACAAATCTTACCTGGCGACGAAGGCCAGGCAGCAAAGATAACAGAAATTAAAATTACACGCGATAAAATTAAACTAGAAGAACAAGCTGCCAAAAGTGAAGTCATTAAAATTGAAGATAATCTTCAGAACTATAAAATTGGTGTTATCGATGTACCTACGTTTTATATAGATTTTGCTGCCTATCAACGAGGCGAAAAAGATTACCGAAGCACAACGCGTGATGTAGATAAACTTCTTGCTGATTTAAAGTCAGAAAAGATTGATGCCTTAGTTCTAGATTTACGCAGTAATGGTGGCGGTTCTCTTACTGAAGCTACTCAGTTAATGGGATTATTTATTGACGAAGGCCCTATCGTACAAGTGCAAGACTCAAGTGGGCATATAGAAGTCCACCGCGATCGAGATTCTAACATTTCTTATCATGGACCATTAGTCGTATTGGTGGATCGCTTTAGTGCGTCAGCATCTGAAATTGTTGCAAGTGCAATCCAGGATTACCATCGAGGCATTGTAGTAGGTGAAACCACTTTTGGAAAAGGCACGGTACAGCAACTGGTAGACCTAAATAATTTTAGCTCAAAAGATGACGCAAAACTTGGACAATTAAAAGCCACAATTGCTCAGTATTTCCGCGTTGACGGAGGTAGCACACAACATCAAGGCGTAATTCCAGATATCGATTTTAAAACTATATTGAAAGGCGAAGAATACGGTGAACGCGCATTAAAAAATGCTCTACCGGCAAGTTCAATTGCCCCGGTTAAACATCATATTGGAGACATTGATGCTCAAATCATCAATCAAACTTCTGAAATGCATAGCAGTAGAGTAAAAATGAATGATAAATTTAACTCCTTACTTGAAATATTTCAGCTGGATTATGATGTAAGAAATCAAAAAGCAGTTTCTTTGCTGGAATCATCAAGAAAAGAGGAATATAAGCGAGTAGAAACAACGCGTAGTGAATACCAAGAAATGTTAAAAGATATGGAAGAAAACCTAAACAAATTAGATGATGATGAAGAATTTATTGATGTGTTATTAGACGAAACCGCACACATCGCTACTGATCTTACTAAGCTTCTAAAAGCTAAGAACTCGAGCTCTTTCGTTTACCGGAATCACTAGAGCTTAATTTTAAGTAATGTCCGCTTTCGGCCAATAGCGGAAATTAACAAACAAACTTTTATGTATACTTTATATAGAGCCCCGCCTTTATGGCGAGGCTTTTTTATTGTAAATAGATAGATGGAATTATCTAAAATAATTCAGTGACTAAATCATCAATATTGACTGCCTGTTGGTTGTTTTCACAGGACCAGCCCCACGACTCATGCTTTTCAATGAACTCGCGCGCCTTACTTTCACAGTAGCCAATCTCAGATTTCGCACTCCATAATGTTTGCACACCTTCTCCCTTGTCATAATTTACTTCACAAGGCATTTGGTTTTGGCCATCCTGATATGCAACACTAATAACTCTCATAGCATCACCGTTAGTACAAACGTGTTCTTCACTAGCAAATGAATTGAAACAGAAAAATAATAATGTAATAAATAAGATAGTTGAAAGGTATTTCATAATGTCAGTACCCCTATTCCTTTTGAGTGACCAACATTGTCACGCTAAAACATTAAGCATTCCAGAGTGCGCTCTACCGTTAGGGCATAGTATTTCAGCCGCTTAGTTATTTTTAATTGCGTATAATTGATAATAGTGAGAAGCAATAAATTATGTCTGCTTTCGGCCATAAGCGGTCATATCTAATTTTTCAGTATTGATTCTAATGCCATATATAACTTTCTTTTAATCATTGAATAGTATTCCGTAAGCTATTAATGCTAGCCCTAATATAAATAAATATATTGGTGCTCCTAAGGCATTGTTAGTATTGTCATAGCGGCCAATTGGAAAGCTAAATCCATTTTGTTGCCACATGTAAAAACCTGCCATTATTGCTACTAACCCGAAGATAATTACTAATGCTCTAAAGAATTTTTTCATGTTTTAGTATTCAACTAAATGTCCGCTTTGGGTCGTTAGCAGACATTGTGAACGTTTGTTTTGAAGTTACCAACCTTGTTTCCCCTTAATTCAATCTAATTATGTCTGCTTTCGGCCATTAGCGGACATTCTATTAATTTTCATTGAGATATTTATCACGCATATAGTTAAGAACTTTCAATTTCAGATACTACTTCATAGCATGATTTCACGCAGTCTCCACATAGATAACCGTTCTTCCCAAGTAACATGACTGTTCCCGTTTCAGAATCATTATCTATGCCACAGAAAAAACACTCTGTTTTCCACCATTCTGTATTTGGGTCAACTTCATACTCCTCACGCAAGAAATCATTAACTTGATTGTCTGAGTGAGGTGAGTCAATCCAATTATGTGAAATTCCTTCATAACCGCGTTCAGCCTTTTGTTTAGCCTCATCAACGCTATCAAATGCAATGGTTCCTTGCGGTTCCCATTCTGAGTTACAGAAGAAAAGTAAGATGTCTTGTGGTTTTACATAGTTCCTGCATATTGCAAGCAAAGGGACTTCTTCAACACGTTTAAACTTACTATCAACTCCTACATGAAGTTCAATACGGTCTGTGTAGTTTACTGAGTCATCATTCACAGCGTAACTAAGCATTCGTGCTGAATGAATTACTGGAGGTGGCTCATTGGAATTATTCATACAGTTATTATTTATGTCCGCTTTGGGTCGTAAGCAGTCATTTTAGAATTGTTTTTTAGAGTTTCCAACCAAGATTCCCCTTATTCATTATGAATTATGTCTGCTTTCGGCCAATAGCGGACATCAGGCAAAATATAATCGATATAAAATCAAAAATATTAAACAAGCACTTATAAAACAAAATGTAGCCCCAATTGCCTTGAAAATTTTTGCATATATTAAATACGTATCATTAAAATATTTTTCTGGATTTTTCCGGCTACTTCCTTTGGCCTGATTGATGTAATCATGACGAGTTACCCCATCTGCAAGTCCAAAAAATAAAATTAATTGTCCAATACCTATAAATACAGCTCCAATTAATAATAGTGCAATAAAATGTGCTTCGTTTAAGGAAAAATCCATTACGTAATGTACTAATTAAAATTGATTTAATGTCTGCTTAGGGTCGAAAGCTGATATTGCCTTCTAATTGTGTTCCTCATTTGGACCGAACAACATATTCCAAAACCCCATAAGTATGAATACAAATCCAGAAAGTATTCCAATAACCGCTAGTAATTTCCCCAATTCTAGATAATTATATTTAACCATTGCTAAACCTAGCATTCCTATCAACCAAGAAAATATAAGCATTGTGAATAAAATCCAATGTCTATCTTTTTTATTGCCAGTTTTAAATTTATTGATAGTTTTTTGCAGCATAATTGTTAATAGCTGAATGTCCGCTTTGGGTCGAAAGCAGTCATTTCTCACCAAATGGATTTATAATGCTTCTAAGCCAAAGATAAGTTAAATAAAGTGTTCCTACAGCAATAAGTGCTTTGCCGATAACCTCTGATAAATATGCGTTTATTAAATAGCCGATAACAAATAGCAATACTATAGCTAAAAGCTCAAACAAAGCCTTTCTGGTGTTTTTGTCTGTTGTTTGCATTGTCTACTTACGGCCAATAGCGGACATAATGTAAGTTTTCATTTATCATGCCAACTATATTCAATATCTTCTGCTTCAATTTCCCAATTTGCGGTCTCATTGCTACCAGACCATTCAATTTCATGTACAAATAACCCTGACTTTGTATATCTAAACTCATCATATCGCCAATCTTTATGTCCCAGCTTTACATTATGTGAATCAAGATTAATTGAAACTACGTTTTTATAACTTAACTCAATGTACCCATCTTGATTCGCACCAAGTAGCATTAATATAACTTCTGTAGTTCTGTTCTCGTTTCTCTCACCCTTTGATGGTTCACTAATAAGCGCTCTTTCAAGCCAAGCGTCATGCGGACACTTGTGATTATTAAAATCGTACCACCAGTCTGATGATGCTAACTTGAAAACAGATTCTGAGAATTTGTCTTTATGTGCAGTGAGATATTTCTTATATTCTTCAAACGCCGAAGCAGCGTCCTTATCTCGTTCGTTGGCTAATATGTATGTCATATTTTAGAAAACACGAATGTCCGCTTTGGGTCGTAAGCAGTCATTTTGAACGTTTGTTTTGAAGTTTCCAACCTTGCTTCCCCTTATTTCAACCTAACTATGTCTCCTTTCGGCCATTAGCGGTCATTTACTTTGCAACATTTCTTTTAGTTTACCTTCCCATTCGACAGTTAGAGCGGGATGTATTTTTATTTTAGACTTTATTAGACCAACTATCCTTTCTTTAACTACTACAGATACATCAGTCAAAGTAGCATTTTCTTTATTTCTGCTAACTTCAACCTCTGCAATATGTACCCAAGTTTTATCGTAATCAATATAGAAAGAAAAATTCCAGCCTAATACCTTTCGCTCTGCCTCTAATAGACGATCTGCAGCATGTTTTGGTAATTGTTCCAGAAGCTCTACAGCAACAATATTAAATCGTTTATCCACTGTAAATTGGCCTGCATGAAGCAGTGATGATGAACAAATTAAAAGTACAAATAGTAGAGTTTTCATTCTTTACAATTTAGGTGCTCAAATAATGCATAAATGTCCGCTTTGGGTCGTAAGCAGACATTTTAGATTTGTATTTTGAAGTTTCCAACCTGATTTCCCTTTAACTTGCCAAAATTATGTCCGCTTTCGGCCAATAGCGGACATTTACACGTTTGGCAACGTAGCCCGTTTCCAGTTTTCATATAGTAATCGAGAATGTTGATTCATAGCATCAATGTACTTATTTGCTTCGGTGTTTAAATTTTCTAAAGCGTTATTTCCAAGGCTTTTCTCTAATGCAGTCTTATACGCAGGAATTCCTCCCCATTCTGATACTGTGGCAGGAGTAATCTCGATATGAAATTGAACACTTAAAGCATGAGCTCCGACAGACATTGCCTGAATGGGGCACGCACTTGTTGAAGCTAATACTTTTGCACTTTCAGGTTCACGCATTACTTCCGCACTATGCCATTGCAAACACCTCAATGCAGTAGGTAGATTTTGTAGAAATGGACTATCTAAACCTTGCTCCGTAGTTTTAACATCAAGAACACCAATTTCAGGTGTACCTGCTATTCCAACTTTTCCACCCAAAGCATCCGCTAGCAGTTGGTGACCAAGACAAAAGCCTAAATAAGGAAGTTTACGTTCAACAACGGCCTCTCGAATGGCAGCTTTTTCATCGACTAACCAAGGGTGTTCCTTTTCTTCCCAGACATCCATTGGGCCACCCATCACCCACAAAGCATCAAATTTATCTAAACTGGGGATAGACTCGCCTTCATCTAATTCAATTGGAAGCCATTCAATACCATCTTCTTGTAAAAACTTTCGAAATATCCCTGGATGTTCTGCAGCGATATGTTGAAATACAAGAATGCGGGTTGGTTTAATCACAGAGCATTACCTCATTTTAGAATTAGGTCTAGAACATTTAGTTAAAGACATATAAAAAAATATTTTGCTGCATCTTCTCTGATGCAGCTCTTATTCGTATTCTTGTGCTCGCCACTTGTCGTTAAAATGTACATCAATATTTTTCATGCCATTTATAAAAATAATATTTGGTGCCCAAATATCCGTTAATGCAGACACTCTAGATAATTTCGAGAGATATTGCTTAGCTTTTTAACTTCTTCGCCGCTTACCATGTTAACACCACACCGTTAAAGGGAGTTAACCATGTTAAGAGCTTTTAGTTTCTATTTAACGTTATTCCTCGCTCTAATCTTTATTCTTGCAATCCCAAATCAAGCTATTGCAGATGAGTATCCAGAAATGAAAAAATTCTGCATGTGGAAAGCGAGTGCTGCACAAGTTATAGCGATGAACCGAGACGTTGGTCTTAATGAAACTGAAATTATTGGCCAATACCTTAACCAAGAAACCGCTTACAACGAGCAAGTCGTCGTCTTAAGTTTGATTGATAAAATTTATGGTACTTACGAATTTGTAACCCACGATACAATTTATTTGCAAACCAACAAAACTTGTTTAAGAGATCTTTATATCGACAAATCTAGTGAAGTTTTCTTGTCACAACATTTAGACGAAAACTATTGACTTCTACTTACGTTTGATTGATTTACCGTTAAGTTAATTGCTCAAAGATCCTAAAACCAGCTACGTAGGTTCCTATTGCTGAACCTAATGAGCTCAACACAAAAATTAGCAAAATTCTGGCTACTCTATTCTTTCGCCAACCCCAAGCCGATGAAGTATCTTTACGTAGATCACTAAAGTCATTCACCGTTGGTTTGCGTATAAATAATTCCATAGCTGCGGTCACCATACCGGCCCCAATGGTCGGATTTAGAGAAGTAATCGGTGCAGCAATAAAAGCTGTAATTATAGTGATTAAATGTGCGCCCGCGATAGCTGCACCCAATGCAGACAAGCTGCCATTAATAACTACCCACTGCCAAATTAAACTCCAGCCCAAATCTGGACCTTTTTGAAAACCCAAATAGAATCCAAAAATAACTAACGCTACAATTATCCAAGGAATTAATTTAAACCAAGAGCGCTTCTTTGGAATGACATCTAACTTTGCAATAACATTCTCAGCGTTATAAGTATTATCCGATGAATTTTGCTGCAAATAATTCATCATACCTTTTACATGCCCTGCACCTACTACGGCTAATAAACTCTTGCCAGGGTGCTCTTTTAACGTTTGCAGGAGTTTCGCGCACATATACCTGTCACGTTCATCAATTAATGGTACAAATAAATCATTAGCATCTTCAGAAAACTGTGCAAAGGTAGTTTCTAGGAGATCACCTGTTTTTAACTTTTCAATTTCTTCTTCTGAAACCGTTTCACGGGAGACCACACTAGTGAATAGACCTGCAATAATGTAAAGGCGCTTCCAGAATGGCACATTATGATAAACTCGTTTAAGGGTAGTGCCTACTTCTCGATCAATTACCACTAACGGCAAATCTAATTCTTTAGCATGCTTAATTGAGGTTTTCATTTCTAAACCAGGCTCAATGCCGAGCTGCTCTGCCATCCGCTGCTGATAAGATCCTAATGCTAAACTTGCTGTTACCATGCTGGCCTTACCACTACGTATAACATCAAATAAATCCATTTTTGCTAACGCATTTGGATCGGTCATGGCATTAAAACGGCTTTGGCAGAGCTCAATACAAATCACATCGTGCTGTTTAGATGCGATTAGCTCTTGAGCTTTATCTGCACTGGCACGAGAAACATGAGCAGTTCCCAATATAGTAATAGTGCTTTCGCCAATGGAAAGCGATTGAATGGGTTCTTCCACAGTATGAATTAGGTATAGAAAATTTTAGATTGGGTCGAAAGGGTCATTTATAAAAGCATATCCTTATGCTTCATCATATTCATTATATTTTTTTGCGCTACCTTTAACTTTTTCGACAGGATATCGTTTTTCATTGATTTCCATCTTACGTTTAGCCATATCCATCAAATCAATATTCAGTTGATCTGATAGCCGTAATAAAAATATAAATACATCTGCCATCTCAAAAGCGACCGCAGCATGTCGCTGTGGAGTCAACTCTGTACTTTGCTGTTCAGTCATCCATTGGAAATGCTCGAGTAATTCTGAAGCTTCAACGGATAAAGCCATGGATAGATTTTTCGGGCTATGAAACTGTTCCCAATCACGAACTTGTGCAAATTCTCTTAGCTTCAATTTAAGCTCTTCTACTGCTGGCTCACTCATGCTTATTTATCTCTCTCTACGTTTCTAATCGATGTCACCGCGCTACCCTCTAGCTTATCACTACCAGCATTAAGTTCGTTGACCATGTCTTTAACTGTTTTACTTCCAAGAACTTGATCTAAACTCTCATCTACATTTTTTAATGCAGACTCAACAGCATTAAAATTAGCACTCAATGTGCTTTTAATATGGCTACTTGGCCCAGGCTCACGCACAGTGTCCACAACAGCTTTTAAGGATAGCTCTTCTAATGGTCTAGCAGGAGTGTATGTTAGTTCATCTTGGTCTATATTTACCAATAAACCATGCTCTACTAGTAGATCAAGTTGTTGTTCTATTGATTGCTGAGGCAAGTGCAATGAACTCACTAATGTTGTAACCGATACAGGAGTAGTATTTGCATAGAATCGTTGGCCTATGATTGCCATTATTTGCAGGGCAACTTCTTCTTTCTGTCTATTAGTAAGCGCTAAATCATGCGCGTTGATATGTAAATATTCAGGATGTTGTTTATAAAATGCAACACTTGAACCTACTAACAATATTAACCAGCTCCACCAAAGCCAGATCATAAACACAAACAAAAATGCAAAGCTTGAATATATCGCAGTGTAACTAGTAGATATAGAAGCCGACATTACCGTTGCAAATACCCAACCCACGGTCTGCCACAACACACCTGCAGCAATTCCACCCATTAATGCAGGTACGAACCTAACCTTAGTATTAGGCATAAACAAATAGGTAAAGGTAAACGCTGCAATAATTAACAAATAAGGCACAAGCTTAGTTGCCAAGCTAAGCAACGTTCCGAAAGGCTCTACCGCTATTATTGCTTGTGCTATTGAAGTATTTAATGCGGTACCGGTAACCCCCATTGCTACAAACACCAAAACAGGGCCCACCATAATTACACTTAGGTAGTTACTAAACCTTCTCGCCAATGATCCTGACTGTTGAACTCTCCAGGTATAATTAAAGGCGCTTTCAATTTTATTGATTAACCTGACAATTATCCCAAACAACAACGCCAAACCTACACCGCTGAGCAGCCCTACTTTAGTATTATCCACAAACCCCATAATTTGCTGCGCAATCTCTTGGCCTTGACCTCCAAGCGGTGCTAAATACTGTAATAACATGGGTTCCATTTGATTATGTACACCAAATGCTTTCATCACTGAAAAACTCACAGCAATAAGCGGCACTATTGAAAGCATAGTGGTGAATACCAAACTCATGGCACGAAGATTTAATTGTCCATCTAAAAAATCATCCATCATGATATGAATGAAACGGACAATACTTAGCATACTGCCTTGCCACCATGGCAGCGTATTGATATCAACGCCCCAAATTTTGTCAGTAATTTTTTCTTTTAAAGACCACATTATTGAATGAAGATCGCTATGAATTTAACCATAGTGATTGTAGCAGATACGCGGTTATGCTCAGATACAGCTAATCTAGCAATAGACTAGCGGTTATCCATTATTCTGCTAAACAGAGGGTAGCCTAGACCGAAAACTGGAATCCAACCGCAAAAAGACAGCCACCAAACTATGCTTGATCGCTAATGAATACTGTCAACTTGATAGCAGAGTCATTTATTTTTGCACCCATGCACCATCAGCATTTTGATACCAAGTGCCTGCAGCTACCTCTTCCACCCAAACACGCGCAAAGGTAGATCGAATATCTGCCTCCCACTCCGGATGATCATTAGCTCGTGCAATCTCTGCATATAACGCACCACGTTCTTTATTTTCGTCCGCAACCAATTTCTTAACCCGATTACGCTCTTTGAGTGGTATTAAAGATTGGTCTCGTATCTGAACATTTGCATTACCCGTTAAACCAACTGCACCACTTACATAATGAGGCTTTAAAGATCCTGCACGCGATTTTAGACTACCTCGCAGTGCACTAATGGCAGGTGTATTAATATTAATATTGGCTTCAGCATGAGCAGGAGAAATAAGTATGTTTAAAACTGAACTTGCTATTAGATAAGTAAAATTATCTAATTTCTCTACGTTACTTTGATTATTTTCTTCTTGATCTTCATTAGTGACTTCAACTTCTTCTTCATTTAATACATCACGCACAATGACACGCGCTGCATCTTCTGCTGCAGCTGCTGGAAAATATATATTTATGGTTACACACGCAGATAGCGCCAAACCAAATAGAAAACTGCTTAAGATCGACTTATGCTTCATTGTTTTTCCACCTTATAAAGTGTGCCAAAAATGTATATCATGTATAAGACCTTACTACTTATAGCTAAGTTCCAAGCCAAATAGTACATATTTTGCACTAGTTCACAATAACTTCCTGGGTGCTTACTACTCTCTTCAATCTCGCGATCAGTACCGGCCAAGAGACTTCATCGGTAAAACCAACAATATCAATTCGAGGTACGCCACGGCCTTTAACAATATAAAATCCACGTGAATTGTCTTGTGTAAAACTATTTACACCATGCATTTTGCAAATATTGTTCTTTAAGGAGCAACCCAACCCTAATTTATCGTATCCAAAGCTATCAAAAAATTTGAGGAAACTTTTAGACAAAATATCGGCGCCACCATTCCCTACTTGTGTAAGATTATCTACTGCAGTTTGACTAATTCTGTGCCGAGAATTATCAGTTTCCGGCGTTCCAAACCATGCATCAAATTGTACCGGCGCCCAACTTACAAATTGCATATTATTTATTGAACCCTCTAACCGACCTGTAATTTCTCCGAAGGAAAATGTTTCGGTAAGAGAGATTAAGTCTAAATTGTTAAGTTGAACATCTGCAGATAATTTTGGAGTAAGACTAAATAGATCTGCAGCACTTAAATTATGAATCGTTGTTGTGCCACCAAACCCTCTGATCAGCAATGCTCCTTGAATATCCACATCGCCTTGTTTATACGTTACATTTGGAGCATAGCCCGAAAGATTACCCTTCATCTCAGGCCAACCAAAAGCGGTTGAAATCTTTGACATCGATACCGGCGTTACACTGATATCCATCAAAATAGACTGATCTTTATTACCGGGATGCATCACCTTGAAGCTTTCAATGTTTACCGCCCCATCTAGAATCGGCACACTTACAGGCTGTTGCAATACTAAAGCTTGCTCATCATTTGAAAATGAGAATTTACTAGACTCAAGTTGCATTTTATAAATACTGGCAGTTTCAAAATTAAATTCGTAGTCTTTTCCAGAATAACGCTTGCCCCAACCAAATTTTCCATTCAATTTTGAAATAGAAAATCTATTTTGATTATCTTCAAAAGTTAAATAATTTAAATCCAAGTTAGTTTCAACAATTCTGCCACTATCCAATAATATCGAACCTGCTAGCCTGCCTTTTGTTGTTAAGTCTGCCATGTTGCTATCAAGCAAAAATGGCTGCATATATTCATCATAAACTTTTGGGAATAAAGCATACTGAATGTCAGCTTGAACAGGTGTTATTGCTTGTTTTTTCTCAATATCAATAATTGTAGTTATTGCAAGATGCACGACATTTGCATCTTCAAAGTGCAGCGGCGCTAATTCAATTTTACTTGAACCTACCTGCCAATTGATTCTTCCATATAAATCTTTAGGGTTTGCATTAGCATCTATAAAAACAGGATCAAAATAGAGCTCACCTTGAAATGTCGTAGCGTTAATTTCACTCTGCCAGATATCTTGAAATCGTTTACTTCTAAAGCCAATCTTGGCACCTACACCCTCACCTACTGCCGTACTTTCTTCATTTGAAAAAGAAAATTTGTTTACATACGCATCGCCATGGATAGTATTCAATGAAGAACCGTTACCAAAAAAAGTAATATCACTCTTCATTGAACCCTTTGAGAAGAGTTCCGGAAACTCTGGTAAGACTTCTTGTAACATTGAAAATGAAATATTGTTACTTTTAAGTCTAGCTTGCCAAACATCATCTTGCATATCTGCCTGTAAGGACGCTGACCCACCTGCTAGATCAAAATTGTCAATTGTAAAGCTTACATCGCCTTCTTTGTTTTTAAGAAATTGAACCTTAGCCTTATCAGCACTTGCTAGTGGATCTTTAAATGACAACACACCTTCATTACACGCAACTACTTGTTTAGAAATTTCTCCTTCATAGCACACTAGATGGATATCTTTAATCGTACCTCTATTTTCTGGCAAGACAGCAGACCCTATTTGAATCGAATAAGATGATTTACTCTCAAGTAGAGAATCAAAATTAACTTTGATGTCGCGAAGATCGATTCCGCTGCCTTCAATAGCATCAATGCTTATTGAAGTTGTGAAATTTAAAGTTTTTGCAGAAAGACAGAAAGATGCCAGCAATAAAGCTAATGACAAGTAGAAAATCAGGCAGTTATATTTAACACGAACATGTAGCACATTTAGGGTCTTTTTTTATTTTTACGCTATGCCATTCCATATTCAATGCATCAATGAGCAATAATTTATTAGAAAGTGTTTGTCCAATATTCACTAAAAGCTTAATGACCTCTGTAGCTTGAATAGCACCTATAAGACCGGTAACCGAACCAAGAATTCCCGTTTCAGAACAACTTTCTTCTAGTTCATTCTCATGGGTTTCATTTTGACCAGAATTAACATTTGGAAATAAGCACTGATAGCACGCGCTACCTTCCTGCATATCAAACACAGACACCTGCCCTTCAAAGCGAATTGCCGCCCCCGTCACCAGTGCAGTGGCAGATTTCACACAAGCTGCATTGATCGCAAAACGTGATTGAAAATTATCTGTTGCATCTACCACGACATCTGCGCGATTAATTTCTTCCTCAAGTGAATTACCTGACAAAATTTCTTTAATAGTACGCACTCGAGTTTGTGAATTTAAATCAGCAAGTGTTTGCTTAGCGGAAAGCACTTTATCTTCACCAAGATTTTTAGTGCAATGTAGAATTTGACGTTGCAAGTTACTTAGATCTACCGTATCAGGATCTACAAGCGTTAACTCACCTACACCACTTGCTACTAGATACATGGCAATTGGCGAACCCAAGCCTCCTGCCCCAAAAAGTAATACTTTAGAATCAAGTATCTTTTGCTGACCTTCAATGCCTATTTGCGGCAACATGATCTGACGGCTATAGCGTAATAGCTCGTCATCATTAAGATCTTTGGTATTGGTAGCCATTATTTAATATGACCAGTTAACCTTTGCGTCTTTTCTCAGCCTCAGCAAATGCACTCAACTGCTCAGGAGTCGCTTCTTTTTGATACTTATCTTTCCACTCTGGATACGGCATACCATAGACAATTTCCCTGGCCTGCTCATATTCTAACGATATATTTTTATCTTTCGCTGCCGCAACGTACCATTTGGATAAGCAATTTCTACAAAAATCCGCTAAATTCATCAAATCAATATTTTGCACATCGGTCTTTGCCTGCAAATGCGCAACTAACCTTCTGTATACTGCTGCTTCAAGTTCAAGTTGTTGTTGATCACTTATTTGTTCACTCATAATAAAAGGCCTTTATAGGAATCAATTTACAATATCATATTTGTATTTTACCCCATTAAATAAACTAACTATTAAAACTATCTCTTTATATTACTTAAATGACTACTATTTATAATGAAAATGTTACCGGCGTGGTCTTAGCTGGTGGAAAGTCTAGGCGAATGGGTGGGCAAGACAAAGGTTTAATCGAAATTAACGGACAAACCATGATTCAATATGTATTGGACATATTAAAGCCCCAAGTGAATGAGATCTTAATCAATGCAAATCGAAACGTAAGTGAATATAAAAAGTATTCTTACCCTGTAATCTCTGATCAACTTGCTGACTATCAGGGCCCACTTGCGGGAATTGCTGCTGCTATGGATGCAGCTAAGACAAAATATATATGCACATGCCCTTGTGATGGACCACTGATTACAGAAGATCTAGTTACTCGTTTATTTTCTGCCTTAGATTCTATAGATGAGAATACACATATTGCTGTCGCACATGACGGTCAACGACTGCAGCCTGTATACGCATTAATTGACTGTGATTTGCATAAAAGCTTGCTGGATTATTTAAATAGTGGTGAACGCAAGATTGACCGATGGTATGCCCAACAGAACTTTAAAGCAGTTGATTTTAGTGACAAACAAAACTGCTTCATTAATATCAACACTCCCGAAGATCGACAAACCATATCTCAACAATTAGCTGCAAAATAATATGCAAACCATTTCTTTCGACAAACCCGTAATAGGCTTCTCAGCATATAGTGGATCAGGAAAGACCACACTACTCGAGAAACTGATCCCTATTCTTTCTGCTCGCAAACTTCGAGTTGCCGTAATCAAGCACGCACATCATTCCTTTGATATAGATCACCCTGAAAAAGACAGTTACAAAATACGCAAAGCCGGTGCTCAACAAATACTGATTTCATCGCAAAAACGTTGGGCGATGATTCATGAACACGCTGATGAAAACTCAGAACTTTCTCTTCAAGAAGCGCTGCAGCATATATCAGTCAGGAATATTGACCTTGTTATTGTCGAAGGCTTCAAATCAGCGCCAATCGCAAAGATAGAAATCCACCGTCCAACGCTCAAAAAACCTTTGATTTCTGCAAGTGATAAGTATGTTATTGCGATAGCAACTGACGACCCTAGTCAGGTGGAAAGCAAGCTTCCTCTTTTAGACCTTAATAATATTGACATGATTGCTAATTATGTTGAGCAATTCTTAACCAAGACTAAAGCGTAATTACTTGAATAAGTAGCTATCTCTCTCCACTGGCCAGTTCAAAAAATGCTATAATTTGCTAAAATTTGAACGAGTTGGTGCAGCGAATAATAACAATGCATACTATATAACTTATATAATAACAATAAGTTACGAATACTTTTTAATCTCAGACCTTAAATATACTGATTATAGTAGTGCCCAAATCAATGCGGGTAGCCGTCAGTTTTGATCACAGATTAAACAAATTACGAATTTAGATTCATTTAGGAGAAGGCAACATGGCAGATCGTACCGTCACAGTCACTGATAATACGACAGGGAAAACAGTCGACCTACCAATTCTTGATGGCACCAATGGCCCAAGCGTGATTGATATAGGCAAGTTATACAAAGAGCTTGGCTATTTCACTTTCGACCCAGGTTTTGTATCTACAGGCAGCTGTGATAGCAAGATCACCTTCATTGATGGTGATATCGGCCTACTACGTTATCGTGGCTACCCTATTGAACAACTTGCAGCAAAAAGCACTTTCTTAGAGGTCTGTTACCTACTTCTTTATGGAGAGTTGCCTTCAGCTCAAGCATTTGATGAATTTAAAGCGCGCCAAAAGATGCACACCATGCTTGATGAAAAAATGCGTCGATTCTACCTGGGGTTCCATAACGACTCTCACCCCATGGCGATGATGGTCGCTACTGTAGGCGCATTATCTGCTTTCTATCATGATCAGATCGATGTGCATGACCCAGAGTCACGCGAAATTGCAGCAAACCGTATGATTGCAAAAGTGCCCACCATGGCAGCTTGGGTACACAAGTATTCTATTGGCCAGCCGTTTATGTATCCAAACAATGATCTAGATTATGTGCCTAACTTTTTGCACATGATGTTTGGCTTGCCGACTACAGACTACGAGCCAAGTCCTACCTTCATCAAAGCGATGGATGTAATTCTAATCTTGCATGCTGACCATGAACAAAATGCCTCTACCTCAACGGTGCGTCTAGCGGGCAGCTCGGGGGCAAATCCATATGCGGCCTTATCAGCAGGTATCAGTTCTCTTTGGGGTCCTGCTCATGGCGGTGCAAATGAAGCGGTAATTCGCATGCTTGAGGACATCGTAGATTCAGACAACGACGTGGCCTACTATATCGACCGCGCTAAAGACAAAGATTCTGGTTTCCGATTAATGGGCTTTGGCCACCGCGTTTATAAAAATTATGACCCACGTGCAAAAATTATCCGAGAAGTGTGTCATGAGTTATTAGCTGAACTCGGCGATAACAACCCAAACAAACCTCTTTTTGACACAGCAATGGAATTAGAAAGAATTGCACTTTCTGACGATTATTTTGTAGAACGTAAGCTATATCCAAACGTAGATTTCTACTCTGGAATTATTTTACGTGCAATGGGAATACCAATGGAAATGTTCACTGTGATTTTTGCACTGGCAAGAACGGTTGGTTGGATTTCACATTGGAAAGAACACATGAGTGATCCTGCTGCGAAAATTGGTCGCCCTCGCCAGCTATATACTGGTTCGGATGAGAGAGAATATGTTGATATTAATAAACGTTAAGAAATAACAATTATTTAATTTCTGCAAAAAACTTTCTAACTATAGGACTAAATAACTCCTCGTCAATTAAGAATGCATCGTGTCCTTTCGTCGATGCGATGCGTTCAAATTCAACATTACGCCCTGCATTCTTGATTCCATTATAGATTTCTTCCTGTTGCTGAATGGGAAATAAAATATCGGTATCAACCCCAACCACTAATGTCTTTTTAGCATGAACTTTTGCAAGACCTGCATTTACAGAACCACCATGTTCAGCAACATCAAATAAATCCATTGCACGCGATAAATACAAATAACTATTTGCATCAAAGTTTTCTACAAACTTATGCGCGTTATAATCTAAGTAAGATTCGACTTCAAATTCAATGCCAAATTTATCTTTGCTGCGACGACTTGGATCTATACGCGCACGATTAAAACGCTCATTCCATTCTTCTGCCGCACGATAAGAAACTAAGCCTAGTTTCCGCGCCAACACCATTCCGTTCTTTGGCTCTTCATCGGGTTCATAACAACCATTTTTCCAATCAGGGTCGCAACGTACAATTTCACGCTGCAGTGAGCGCATTGCAATAGCTAATGGCAAAGAACGACATGCTGCTGATATCGTGACTACGTGATCCACTTCATCAGGATACTGTAATGCATACGCAAGCGAAGACATGCCACCCATAGATGCACCAATAACTGCACATAAATGTTCTATATCGAGCTCCTGCATAGCGTGGTGTCCTGCTTTTGCTATGTCTTCGATCGTTAGTTCGGGAAACTCAGAGCAGTATTGCTTACCTGTTTTTGGATTGATCGAGTTTGCGCTTGTAGAGCCAAAGCAACTTCCCAGTGAATTCACACATACAACATAAAAACGATTCGTATCAATAGGTTTGCCTGGCCCAATCATATACTCCCACCAACCGGGAGCTGGATCTTCTGATGAGGAACAGGCATGCGCTGAGGGGGATAAACCTGTAAATACCAGAACAGCATTGTCATGAGTCTCTGAAAGATTACCCCAAGCTTCATACGCCACATTCACTTCTGGCAATACTTCACCGCGCCGCATCATGAAATCTGTCGTGCCATAATCTCCATGCAACTCGACATATTTTGTTGCTACTGGCGCGCGATTTGGAATGGGATGAATTTCTTTAGCGGAAGTACTCACGATTATCTCAATCTATTACTAATATATAGAGCCGCATTGGCCAAGACATAAAAGAAAGGAATTCTAACAGTTACCTTGCAGGTTTAAAGAGGTTTTCGAGCGCGCAGTGTCTGAATGACAGATAAAATCAGTAAAATCACAAATAAAATTAAGGTCTGCTCTGGAATCGTTAAGTCTGCAAAAGTCCAACTCGTATCAGCGCATGAGCCAGAGCCCGTAAGCGTTTTTTTAAGTGTTTCAAATAGTGGCAAGGTATCCAACATAAAGTACAAATCTGGTCCACACTCAGGCACTTGATCCTTGGGTAGGTTTTGCAACCAAATATGCCGGGAAGCAAGGCCGATTCCTATCGAAGTCAATACAATACTAAGCACTCCATTTATTTTAGCAAAAATAGTTCTTGGTCCATGCAATAATGCAATTAAAAATAACACTCCTAAAGCCATGATCACTACTCTATCTAAAATACAAAGCGGACAAGGATCTAAATACAAAGTCCTTTCTAGATAAAGTACTGCAAATAACATGGATGCAGTGCAAATTACTAAGCCAAAAAAAGCTAAGGAACGATAACTAAACATAGGCAACGATATTGATTTTTATGAGTTATTCTTCGGCTTCTACAGGAATATCTACCGGTTGGTCATACGTAACTTCTGAGTACCCTTCTGGTGGACCTTGTAACTGAAAACCTTCTACAGTTTTACTCTCTTGTATATTTGGTGTGCCTTGTCTTTGCGCAATATTATATTCAAACCAATCCGCTTTAACTGAGAAGACATCATAAGCAATCTTGTTACCGCCGCCGTTAACCTCATAATAAACACCATCCTCGTAACTCCAGGTGCCAGCATCGGACGACTGCTCAAAGAGTTTGTCTCCATCATGAACAATCATGTAATCCACCTTATAACTACCATCAGATTCTCGAATCATTTTCCATGATTCAGCCCAACCGGCATCTTCCTCATCAGCGTAAGTACCATCACCGCGCCACACACCAACCAATACCTCAGCCGCTTTGGCATCATTATCTTTGACTTCAGAATTATTTGTGCAAGATGCAAGTACTAGTAAGACAGGGATCAATAAATACTTCATGAGTGATCGCATTAATATAGTTAATAAAGACGCGTAAGTTTATACATTAGCGCCCAATCACACAATGTGACGCTCTCATCCACTAAAACTGATTAATAATGACTCTTTGCCGTTTAGGTTACAGAAAATCCAAAGAGCACGCGTATTAAAGATTGGTTCCAAGTCTACCGAGCAACATCACCATCGCAAAGTAGCATCCAATCATTACTACCAAGCCTATTGCCATGCTTATTGAAAATGGAACCTGGGCTTTCAACAGCACAGGAAGCACTACAAAAAAAGAAAGTGAAGGCAGAACAAGCCAAAATATACTTGTTGTTAGCGATGATATTTGCTCTACATCTTTTGTTTCAACGTATATCCAGCACACAGCCAACACTGAAACAAGTGGTACAGATGCTAGCAATGCGCCAACAAATGAACTCATTTTAGAAACCTCTGATATCGAAACAATTAAAGCAGCAGTAATCGCTAACTTTGTTATATACCAAGTCATAGCTTTTGCACCTCTGTACGAAAAGTTAATTTAATAATTAGCAACCGATCAATCATATTAAATTCTTTGATAAGGTAAATTTATCAATTGAATGAAAACATTATGATATAAGTCCACTATAAGTCACCATACTCTACGTACAAGCGCCTTTGATACAATTGCTTTAAACCAGACATCCGGTTTACATATGGATAAGACCATCCATTACAGATTAGATTAAACTAATATTTAATTACAAATGGATAGCGTGGATATGGGCGAAATAATTGACTTTAAAACCAAAGAATCTGAGCGTCGGATTGAGCGAATTCAAGAATTAATGCGCAAAGCATTAACTGATTTACTAGATGACAATGACATGCAAGAACTTAAGAAACTCACCAGACAGGGTTGCCACTAACACAGCATCACCAAAATAAACTGCGCTATGAAACTATTGTGAACAAATATTTACTTTATTATTTATATGTTGCGTAACCATGTAACAAATATCTGCATGTAGACCAAAATATTCTGCAGAACGATTTGGCCCAAGCTTACTCTCAATACCATTATCAGGTATCAGCACTTTAGGCTTACCATCCTCGGTAGCAAAAATAAACTCAATACTTTCAAGTAACACTGCATGAGAGACCCTATCTGCCAAAATTTTGGTGATGAAATTATAGTTTTCCTGCGTAACTTCCGTAGCATGTTTTTTCAAGAAAGGAACATAGGTTTCCAATAAAAATATTAATCGTTCGGTTTCATCAGGTATATAATTTTCTTCGAAACTAAGCATTGATAACTGAACACTCTTTCAAGTTACTATATAGGCATAACTCTCTGTGTGTATAGGTAGATGTATAGACACAAAGAGTTGAAGTTTGAAATAATCTCAGCGTTGTATATCAAAACCACGCACTATGGATTCATGCTCAAGTTGCTACTGAGTGACACAATTTCTGTTCGCCTTTATTCAGCTTATTGTAGGCAGCTTGTGCGTTGGAATAACGATCGAGGTCTGTACTTACTACCCCAGGTAGCACGATATCTGCATAGGAAGTTAAATGGTCAAAAAACTCATGATTTTCAATCTGGATACTTGAGTCTTTTGCTGTAAGAAAACTATCTTTCATTCTCTGTTCCATTTTTTTATCTATTCGATCAAAGCCTATTTCCCTAGGAACGTGTACGTGCACATCGGCATGATTCGATCTAAAGTCTTTACGCAAACCCGAAAAGTCATCAAGGTGATCGATCCATTGATCAATCACTTTATGCCATTTACTTAAAGGTTCCCCAGGTAACACTTGAACGCCAGGATGAGTGAATTTCGCTAAATTAAATAGCATCCAATTGCCTGCTTTATTGCTTTCATCGGATGCTCGCAAGGCATGGGTTAATGCAGTACCCGAATCTCGTACAGCAAATCGCATAAAGCAATCTTGAGAAAATTTATTGGTAACCTCTTGGCGGAAACGATCACGAACGGCTTGTAGTCCTGTATCCGTATAGGAGGTTAATCGTTGCCAAGAATGCTCAGTGTTGACGACAAAAAACCCACCTGTAAACGGGTTATCTTGTTTGCCATTCCCTTTTGTCATTGCATCTAATTCATTTAGGCTTGCAAACAGGCTGGCTGGCGCATCCCCATCGCCACTATGTGGAAGTTGCCCTACCCCTATAACGGGAATATTTTTAGTTAATTTATCACTGCTTAATTGACGAGTAAGATCTATCGCCATTCCACTGCCGGTACCGCCTGCTAAATTAAAGCAAACCATTATTCGTGCAGGTAATTCAGATTGCTCAGCGTGATTAGCAAAATTGGTCAGTGCGGCATCTAAAATCCGTGGCTCATCATTGTAGGCTTTATAATAAATTGCTTTGGCTACTGCTCTTGAAAGATGCGAGCTGGCTTTGGGTAGTTTGATATCCTTAGGTAACCAAGATTTACCTTCTGCCATATTATCTAAGCTTGCAATCAGCTCGTCACGATCAGGCATGTCTAAAGAAATAGACTGGTAGTGAAAATTATCTGCAGGAACCCCTTGTTCTTCAAGACGCTGTTTTAGACCGGCTGCATAACCATCTACGCGCTGCAAGTCACTATCTCCCACATCAATCACCAATGCCGCAACGCGCGCTCTTGGGTCCATTAAAACATCCTCTATTTCACCCGTTCTTAGTAAGCCATCGACATAACCTGCACCTGAACGTCCAATGCCTACAACACTTAAACTATAAGGTTCAGGCTTAGAGGTTGAAGCATTTGAATTATCATTTGTCATTTTTTAATCTCCTAATTTGTTTTTCCTTTTTTAAGCCCTCCTTAGATATTTGTCCTTTAGTAAGCAATGCATTTAACTGCTTATGTAATGAAATCTTCTATAAATACTCATCAATACTCTAATGACGAGGACCTTGATCCGGTTTCAACAACAAACGTTCAACACGTTTACCGCGCATAACATGAATTTTTAAGATTTCGTCTATATCTGCTTCGCATGTATAGGTATACCAAACACCCTCGGGGTAGATCACCATTGTTGGCCCAAGCTCACACCGGTTTAAGCAACCTGCATGGTTTACACGAATCCTTTTTAAGCCTAATGCCATTGAACGCCGACACATATAATCGCAGAGCTCTTTCGACCCTTTTGCCACACAGCTACCGCGCTTATGGGTTGCGGGTCTTTCATTGGTGCAATGAAAAATGTGCACGTCATAGAAATGCTCTTCACTTTTCGATCGACTGTCAGCGTCCTCTGTGACTTTCGAATTTGAATCTAGCTCTCGATTAGGAGATACGCTACGCCATTCCGCCATCTAATGTTCCCGATACGACTTCAAGTGTCGCGTATAAATTTATTATATTTAACAATAATTTATATTAAATAATTAATGTTAAACCACGTCTCTATACGCATGCTTCTACTTGCTCAAGTAAAGCTTCTGCACTACTCATTTCACATGAAAGAATACTTTCTTCGACATTTAATGCCTTCACCACACCATCTTCTACCAACATGGAATAGCGTTCAGAGCGATCACCTAAACCAAAATCTGAAAGATCCAGACATAACCCTACAGCATTGGTAAATTCAACTTTTGGATCGCAAAGCATCATTACGTCATTACTAACATTAAGCTCTTGCGCCCATGCTTGCATTACAAATGGATCGTTTACGGATATACACGTTATCGCATCTATACCTTTAGCTTTCAGTTCTTCAGCATGACGCACAAAACCTGGCAAATGCTCTTCTGAGCAAACAGGCGTATAGGCGCCAGGTAATCCAAATACAGCTACGGTTTTACCCCTAAATACTTCGTCAGTCGTGCTACTACGAACATCAATAGGCGATTCCGAACCCATCCACTTAAAAGTGACAGATGGTATTCGGTCACCAACCCTAATAGCCATGCATACCTCCTTCTAAGCCAGCCAAACTAATCTGGCCCTGTAACGCCCCTTTCAATATTTCTTGCTAATGGCAAGGAAAAGCAAGTCCGTGGCGAATATCATGTGCCGCATTATGCAAAAATTCTGGTCCAGCGAAACCTACCGCTGCAAGAATGAATACACCAGTTATCACTGCTGCCGATATGGCATATACACTTGCCCAAGGTATTACTTTAGTTTGAACTTGAACTAGCATGTTTGTAGCTTCTTTAACAGCATTCATATTATTTCTCCTTTATTTATATTTTGTTTATATATAATTTGGTTTTAAATATTTAAATTAATTTCCCGGAACAACACAACTAGCAAAACCTTCAGCGAACTCATCGCGATCAAGATTTTTTCCAATCATTACGTACTCGGTAATTTTTTCTTCACCTGGTTTCCACAATCTTTCAGGCACCATCGTTGTCAACATTCGCACACTTTGAAAAATAACTCGCTCATTAAAACCTTGTGCATTAAATATTCCTTTTGTGCGATACATATCTTCGCCTTGCTCTGCAAGTTTTTCATTCAGCCAAATCATGAATCGATTCATATCAATAGGTCGTTCTTCACGTAACACGAATGAACCCACGGACTGGTCATGCTCATGCTCTAGATCATCAAGAAATGTTGGATCAACTTCTAACTTAGCTTCTAATTCAAAAGCACCCACTCCTATGACTTTTTCAAGATCGATATCACTATTTGCAGTGTGGTAGATCTTTGCTATGGGATTTGATTTTCGTATTAACTGCTCTACTTCTAGCAATCGTTCTTTTGAAACTAAATCAGCTTTGTTCAACAAAATGATGTCGGCAAATGCGATCTGCTCCTGCGCTTCTTCACTTTGCGCAAGACTTGTCTCCAGGTTAACTGCATCCGCTAAAGCAATAAAAGAATCTAAGCGCGTTTTAGAAGTTAATTTATCTTCAAGAAAGAATGTGGAAGCAACAGGCGCTGGATCTGCTAAGCCTGTGGTTTCAATTAAAATTGCATCCAGCTCAGAACGCTGTTGCAAATTATCGAGCGTGTCGATCAAATCTCCACGCACAGTGCAACACAAACACCCGTTGTTGAATTCCACTAACTCTTCTTGCTCATCATGCACGATCAACTGACCATCTATACTGACTTCACCAAACTCATTAACAATGACTGCAATTTTACGTCCATGTTGTTCAGAAAGGATTCGGTTAATGAGCGTAGTCTTCCCCGACCCAAGGAAACCAGTCACTACTGTGACCGGTATTCGTTTATCGGCTACTACTGAAACATCACTCATCAACTAAAACCCTCTCTGAACTTATTGCCATCTGTTAACAATGGTTAAGGTGTTGCCACAACGGTCTTGGTCATCATGTCTATACCTTCAGCGAGAATCGAAGTGCGATTGGCTGGTGGCAGTGCATCACCACGCATTTGATCGTAAGGAACTACGACCCAACATGCACAACCCCATAGACACTCACCTGCCATTCCATTAAAGCGAATCGCGGGTTCTGACATCAGCACACCTAAATCTAGCAACCATGAGTGGTGTAGTAATTTACCTTCCCAGTCGTACTTATCGTAGGCATCGCGTGATTTCCAGAAAATGTCTAGATCCGTTTTTGCCATACCAGGCAAAATAATATCGGCATACGAAGTTAAATGATCAAAGAACTCATGATTGGTAATTTGAATGGTTGAATCTTCACCTGGAACTAAGAAATTTGATTCAAGCTTCGCTCTAACCGCAGCATTGATATCATCAAAACCTATTTCACGTGGTGCATGGATATGTACTTCCGCATAATCGGTTCTGAAATCCTTATTAAGACCAGAGTAGTCATCAATATGATCCACCCATTCATTCATCACCTTGCGCCACTTACTTAGTGACTCACCAGGAAGTACTTGCACACCTGGGTGAGTGAATTTAGATAAGTTAAACAGTGTCCAGTTTCGTGATTTACCACTAACGGTTTCATGCGGTGCACCTGTAAACCCTGCAGGTCTTAATGCACGGAACAATAATTTACCGTCATCCTTGTATGCAAAACGCATGAAAGAATCCTGGGCAAATTTATTGGTAACTTCATTGGCAATTCTATGACGAACTTCAGGATCAATGTCACGGTTTGTCTCATCATTTTTGGTATACGACGACAAACGTTGAAATGAGTGCTCAGTATTCACGGCTAAGAAACCGCCTGTGAATGGGCTCTTGTATAGATCACCCCACACTGCGCACACGCCTGCATTCTTGTCATCATCCAACATGCAATCAATTTCATTGAGCGTTGGGAATAGCGCTGGATTAATTTCTTCCCCATCTCCAGTATTAGGCAATTGCCCAACACCGATGACTGGAATACGTCGACCAAGTTTTACACTTGATAAGTGACGTGCAAGATCCACCATGATTCCACTACCCGTGCCACCATTGAGACTGCAACATGCTAATACAATGGAAGGTAATTGTGCCTTTTCGATGTGATCAACAAATCTTTGCAATGCCTTTTCCATTGGGCGATCACCATCGTAATAAGCCTTCGCATAAAGCGCCTTCGCAAATGCACGCGGCATATGCTCACCTGCTTCTGGCATTTTAAAATTAGAAGGTAGCCATGGCTCATAATTAGGGTTCCAGTAATATCTGGGATACTCTAACTTTAAGAACTCTCGCATTCTTCTTAAGGTATTGAATAGATCATCCCGCTCAGGAATATCTAAACTTACAGACTCAAACTGGAATCGCTCTTCTGGAATGCCACGCTCTCTTAAGCGCTGCTTCAATCCTGCAGCATAATCTTTTGCTTGCATCATATCGTCTTCGCCGATATCAACAACTAATGCTGCAATGGTTGCGCGTGGGTCTTCAAGAATGTCTTCCACTTCGCCTGTGCGTAACATTCCATCCACATAACCAGCGCCGGATCGACCGATACCAACTACATGAATACAATGCGGCGCCTGTTCACCTGTTGCACTGTGATATAATGAATTTTGTGCCATTACTAATTCCTCCTAGTATTTTTCTAATTACAGTTTTTTACACTTTAAAATTATTTAGAATTTTTCACCGTTAAGTAAGTATTTAACATCGCGGCGTAAACCCTGTGTCTTCATCAAGAAATCCTAAGTCGTACAGGATGTGGGCCGCTGAAGTAGAACGTTCATCTGTTACATACACGCGATAGTCTTCAACAAATAGTCCTGGATCTTTATCTATCAACCCTTCTTCAATCAATTGCACACCTTTCTCTAAATTCTTACGACTTAGTTGTGCTTTCCATAGCGGATTTTCGATATAAATGGCTTCGTCATCACAACCCGTTACCTTTAGCGTTTTACCACCTGCAACGGTTGGAACTTCAACTCCATTCTTATATCTCTTTTTCACTATTGTCCAATCAAGCGACATTTAGTTTTGCTCCTGCGTTAAAATTTTTTTGTATTCGTTTTATTCACTTCCCATAGATACTTTAATAAGCAGCTGCCACTACGCTGTTGCCGCTTTTATACTTTTAGTCTTAATAACTTGCTTTATATCTGGGCCACGAATTTGATCGTATGGAACCACCACCCAACAGGCGCAGCCCCACAAACATTCTCCCGCCATGCCGTTAAATCGAATCGCGGGTTCACAGAGCAGTACACCCAAATCAAGTAACCATGCGTGATCTGTAAGTTTTTCTTCCCAAGTCTGCGGATCGTAAAGATCACGCGACTCAAAAAATAAATCGAAGTCGACTTTACTAATACAAGGAAGAATAAATTGAATAGAACCTGGGTTTTCGCTAGCTGAGGGTGTGACAGCAGGATCTGCAGTGGGCGAAAATGCCTTACTTAAGGTTTCTGCAACCTTAGTGGTTTTTGCATCTTCACTATTCGCCGCTCTCATTTCAATATATTCTGGCTTATAGGTATCGCGAATACCCATGCGGCTTGCCATATCATCCGTAACCGTAATTCCACCTTCTGCATCTGCAAAACCTAGAACATGTGCCCATTGATTTCCGTAGGGAGTACGTGCAGCCGCATGTTGTGTAGGTGGAGCACCTACCCAATTCAGCATGCGCAAAGTTTCCCAAAGATCTACGCCTTTGTTTCTGGTTAAGAATGATGAAACTTCACGATCGACGCGTTCATGAGTAGCTTTTAGGTCTTGAGTAGCATCCCAAACCGGTTTTTGCGGCACAATAATGACGCCACCCGTAAATGGATTCCGGTATAAGTCACCCCATACTGCTATGACACCTTTGTTTTTTTCCTCGTCACCCATACAATCAAGTTCGTTTAACGCTGGAAACAGGTGACTACCTTTATGTGCTTCGTCATCGCCATCACAAGGAGCAATGGCCATTCCCACCACTAATACGCGTCTACCAAAGCAAACATTAGAAAGATGACGCACCATGTCGACCATAATTCCGCTACCCGTACCACCACCTAAGCCATACACTATTGAAACAACAGACTGACCGGGTGAATTGTCGACTTTCTCAGAAAAGCGTTTTAATGCGCTTCGCATTGAACGTGAGTCATCATAGTAACTTCTTGCGTACAACGCTTTTGCTACCGATCTTTTAAAATGCTCGCCAGCTTTAGGTACTGAAGTTTTTGAAGGCAACCATGGCTCGTAATTTGGATTCCAGTAATAACGAGGGTATTCAAGCTTTAAGAACTCACGCATTCTTCGCAAACTATTAAACAAATCGTCTCTACTAGGCACATCAATAGCAAAGGTCTCTACTTCTGCAGTACCTTTTGGAAGCTTTTCTAATAAATCGTCGATTTGTTTAAGATCTTGATCGCCTATATCAATTGCCAGTGCGTGAAATACCGAATCGTCACTATTATTCTTGGAATTTCCGGAATCATTGATTTTGTCTTTTAGTATTTGTGCGATGACATCAGCACCTGCTTTACCAATTCCAACGACAGATACAGAAAATGGCATGGTGTCTTCATCACTAATTCGGTGAATACCACGTTTTAACGCATCTAGTTTGCGCCTAGCTATTTTAGCTTCGGTAGAAATTGGAGTAGCGGAAACTTTTTCTTTTTTCGTTGCTACAGTTTTAGGAGAAGCAGACTTTTTAGTGGCTACTTTTTTCTTTGGAGCCGCTTTTTTAGGAGCTGCTTTTTTATTTTTTGGTGTGGCTTTTTTTATCGCCATTAATCAGCCTCCTCAAACATTTACAGTAGGAAGCCGTAGTGATTATAAATACAAGTAAAATACCAACTTATCGCTTGTTGTTACTTTTCTTTCCGTAGTTATGGTTGTCCAATTTATAGTAATCGAAATTACTTTTAGTAATTTTCAAGTGCAAGATGGGGTCTATATTTGCACCCACGATCTACAGCTTACTTTTAATTATCTAACTTTATTATTACCCATAACATGTTGTTATGAGCATCGAGATGACGTGATGCGATTTTGCGTCTCACATGATGCAATATTGCGAAATCATATGACATATCAAATTCTATACTTATTTTTAAGCTACGCAATAGATATATTTGCATTATTTTTAAATCTCAAATTGAAACCTGAATCAATTTTATAATGTTCAATTTGAAACTATGTAAATATAGTTAATTTTCTTTGCGAAACAATTCAGCGCATTAATAAATTAAAGTTATTATTACCAAAGCATTTAACTTATAAACATTGGTTAAGAATTAATATTAATTATTAACCGATGAAATAAAATTAATGTGCGCTAGCACACCAACTTTACAGTGTATTAAATATTTGCGAAATATCTGCCAATTCTAAACGACAATTAAAGGCTGCAACGCTTTCCAATCCTCAACAGGAAATTCAATAGCATTTGAATCCAGATTTACCTCTCCAAGGTTTGTTTTCATCTCTTTTTTACTATTAAATGCGCCTAATATTAAGCACTGAATCATGTCATCTGATATATCTTCAAGTGTCATTTCAGCGCCACATTTGTAATGGAAATCAATTCGCCATTTAGTGCGCGAAAGTCGCTTATATTCATGATTACAGATGACGGTCCACTGAATGGATACATTCGAAAGCTCGTTACTTATATACATACTTACCTCCTGCTATTTATTAACGCATCTTAAGATTACAATTTTTTATGATTCTTGCCCTACCAATAAGGATAACTTCCTATACCAATCTGTTATAACATCAAGTGAAAATGCCGCATTAGCCGGACTCGGATTAGGTGTAACAAATATCGTCGATGCATTAATTTTAAAATCTTGCAAACCCCAATCAATAATTTTATTTTTACTGCCTGTATATTTCAGATAATTCTGCATAGCCACTTTGCCATGGAACCAACACGTCTTAGGTTGATATTGCAATATGCCTGCCTCTAACTTTGGTGCATATTTCTTGTAATCAGCAGCAACCAAATCTTTGCCCATCGAAGAATGCCGCTTAACGACATCGGTAAAGCCTATCTTGTATTGTAAAAATAGCTTTTCTTGGGCCTGTTGCGAAGGAGTGAGTTCTTCAGGAATGAGGCCGCTTGCATTTAATGCTTTCCAAAAGCGATTTCTAGGATTAGCAAAATAATAACCCTTCTTTACTGAGATGGTGGACGGATTTAACCCAATAGATAAAATATCTAAGTCAAAATCTACATAATCTTTAAGCGTCTTCATATTTAACCTTAATATCCTAATTCAAAGCTTGTTACAATTTAGTTCTCTTTATAGAACTAAACCACATAATGACTGTTGCAAATACATCCTCTCACAGTATCTATGCATTAGAACTGGGTCCAATGGAAAACTTTGTTTATTTATTAGTAGACGATAAGACCAACACTGCGGCAGTGGTCGATCCTGCATGGGACATTGATAAGATAATTGATAAAGCAAAAAAACTAAATGTCACAATAACAGACGTTTTGTTAACACATAGTCATCATGACCATATAAATGGCTTAGGAGAACTGCTTAATCATTACGATGCGCAAGTTCATATATTAAAGAGCGAAGCTGAATTTTGGGGTGAAAAATTAAGCAAACCAAAATTACATCATGGAGGAGATGCAATTAAGCTAGGCAATACTGAAATAGAAGTGATGCATACCCCTGGCCATACGCCTGGCTCTGCATGCTATCGCGCAGGTAAAGATTTAATTACAGGCGACACATTATTTGTCTTTGGATGTGGACGTTGCGATTTACAAGGTGGTGATCCTGAACAGATGTATACCACTTTAAAACACTTTAAAAGCGATTTACCAACCGAAATTGTCATACACCCTGGCCATAATTATGCAGTGCAGAAATCTTCTACTTTAAAAGAAGAAATTGAAGGCAATCCTTTTATGCATTTTACTAAGGTTGATCAGTTTGTTCGCTATCGCATGAAGGTTCATGATCAAATTAGAAATTCACCTTATGATGCACAAAACGAAAATGAATTAAAACAAGAACTAAATAAATTACAAAGCTAAAGCAACTCTAACTTCTTTTACTCATCTCGCTGACAAATGAGTTTTTCTAATCTTCAGACAAATGGATAATTATGATGCCTGTTTGCTGAGGTCAATTAAAATCTCACTAATACCTTGGGCCGATCCTAAGTAAGGAGAAGTTTTTATACTCACTCGCGGATGTATGTTTTGTGCTTTTTTTAATTCTTCAGGGATATCTGTAATCACATGACGTCCTGCAGATAGAAAATATGGCAGCACGGTTACTGAGTCCGCACCCTTTTGTACGCACGCGCTTACACCGTCAGGAATGGAAGGCTCAGCCAACTCAAGGAAAGCACATTCAATTATCGAAAACTCGCCATCGATGTGTTGTTCTAAATTCTTGGTAAGTTTTCTAACTTCATCATTTGATGCTTGTCGCCGACTACCGTGGGCAATTAATAATAATGCATGCATAGCAAGATGCTATCACAGCCCTATTCATAGAAAAATTGCAGGAATAGCCTCGTCGGAAATGTTCAGGACAAAAAAACCCACGTTAGAGGTTTAATTCTACGTGGGCCAGTTTCAGAAGGAGAGAAACTACAGCCTGTATTATAGTCCTGCAAGGTTTGCAAATTTTACAGCTTATCTGTGAATTTCAACCATTTGACCTTAGATTGCATGCTAATAGGCTCTAAATACAGCTTTTTAGACCTCACCAAATTCTTGCTTCAGTGATTGCTCTTCAGTTAATAAGCTCTGCTGGGAATTCATATTGTCTTTTTTGTAAGTTACCATTGCAGCACCCTTCTCATCTGTACGTATTACGATTCCCATCAACCTACTGATACGTCGCAGCGAACCGTTTTTATTCACCAACACAATCTCTACCTTCTTGCCGCGCTCAAGATCATGTTCAGGAATCAACACATATAAGCCACCCTCACTGATATTTCCCTGATTGGCTTTTAAAGTAGTCTGACCGATACGCTTTACGTATACATCGCAATTGATATCCGTTCTTTCGCCGCGTGGGAAAAATGAACTGCGTAATGGTTTTTTACGAAATATGCCTAGCATTGCTTAATGATTGTCAGATTTTAACGATTTCGCAATAGAAATGAATAAGTTAGAACTTAAATTTACCATAGGCAAGCTCTCGCTTTTGTGACAGCTTACTCCGATAGTTCGTGAATAATTTCAGCCGGACGGATAGTAATTGATATTGGCAATTATCTAATATTTGCGCAGCATTGCGATGTCACGAAATTGCTTCCAATCGTAGCCAATAGCAGAGCGTTTTTCAGACACATTCTTATATTTATACAGCAAAAATCGATAGCTGATATAGGGGATTTTATATGTGAAGAACCCCAAAAGCATAAACAGCAAGCCCATCTCGCTAAGATGCTTGCCTCTAAAATCGATCCCATTCAACCAGACCAGCAACGCCGTTATGCACACTAGGCCAATTGTCGAATAGGTCAACTTACGGTTTATTTGGTGAAATTCTTTATATATTTCATCAGATACATTATTTTCAGTCATAGTGTTAACTTCTTCTTTTTATTGAATGTATGCATGCAAGCACTGATAATTAAACCGCCTACAAATCCGTATAAATGCGCTTGCACTACTACCGGGCCACCTGCTGTCGATTCGCTTCCTGGAATGGGCCCCATCATGCCTTCCCATATTAATTTAGCAATTACACCAAACAACAAAATAATATTTAACCAATTCTTGTGAACAATATAGTCGACAATTATTAAGGTCACTAGTAGACCATGCAACGCGCCTGACAGGCCCACATACCAATGAATATTTTGGCTAAACACCCAGATACCAATCGTCACCGATAAGCAACTGAGTACAAACACAACCACCCATCCGTAAGCATTTAAACTATTAGGGTACAACACATAAATTGCCACCAAGGCTACAGCATTCATTGCAAAATGACGCCAGCTTAGATGCACAAAATTACCTGTGATAAAACGCCACCATTGGCCTTCACCAACACCCTCTCGCGTAAACTGCAAACCATCTACCTCAAAAGTTAAACTCAACTGCGCAAGAGCACTCATCACAACTACAAATGATATAAATATTATGTTTTTATTCATATATTTACAGATTGTTTCTAATATTAATTATTGCTGTAATTTATAAGCTAGGGTGCGAGGCATATGTATCTTCAAGAAACGCTACACTAGCAGATTATTAGCGGGCAGATTGCCAGCGAGACTATACGCACAAGGTATTAGTAAATTGAATAAAAGAAACTTCCTTATCGTTGCGGGTGGATTTGCCCTATTCACTGCGCTTCAGCTGAGCTCTACACAAAATCGAGTTGCTATTAAAGCATCGCCGCATATTAAGAAATGGCAAAAAGACGATAAGTTTTGGCATGAGCAATTAACTCCGACTCAATATGCCATCCTGCGCACGGGAGCGACAGAACCAAGATTTTCTAGCCAGTACACAAATTTTTATGAAGTTGGCACATATAGCTGCCAAGGCTGTGATTTAGAATTATTCACAGCAGACATGAAATATGACAGTAATACTGGCTGGCCAAGCTTCAGCGACCATATACATGGACATTTAGAAACCTATACTGATTTAAAAGGTATGTGGCCTAAAACGGGCTATCGATGTGCTCGCTGTGCCGGACATCATGGACACCTCATCATGGATGGCCCACTGCCGACAGGTCAGCGATGGTGTAACAACGGACAGGTTTTAAAATTTAAAGGTGTCTAGAAAAGACAACCAATACCACGAAAAAACTATATATTTAGGCTTTAACTGTTTTATAAGCTTAAAGGACAAATGTAATGGCTATCACAAGGGAAATTCCAATATAAGCAACCAAACCCACACCAAAAGCTAAACGCTTTTCTGGATAGATCGTTAATTCACCATTGTGTAATTGTTGAGATTTCTCTAATCCAGTAGAAATGAATAGAAAACCCATTAACCAGACAATTAACATAAAACTAGTCGCTAACATGGTACCTCCTTGGTAAGTGCTAAACATCCTTGATTACCGGACAGTACTACGTGGCACAGCCCTTAAGTAAACCAACTCAACACTAGATTGAGATAGTACACATTTAAGGCAAGGCAAAATGTGAAACAGGCATCAATCTGACTGATTTCACAAGAGTTCACTCCAAAGTTACCAAGCATTTAAAACTAGGCTACTATCCAATAATTAACGTATTTGTACATATGTGTACACCAACTATTACAAAATGTGATGCATTTCACATTAAATTAACTAATGAATAAAAAAAACAACAGCAAAGAAAATTTCAACCTAGATCCTAGTGATGAGTCATACATCCCTCCTCTTAATGAAGAGCTAGATGAATATCTCCAACCTGGTGTACATGAAGCAATCGCAGAATTCACTACCCAAGCACAAATCTATTTTCCGCAAATTCTAAATGATGAACGTGACCAAGCTGCTGCAAAAATTCATTTAGATAATTTACAAGAACACATCAGTCGCACCAATCAATTATCTGGCCAAACTTCTAAACAAGATACTGATAAAATTACAACAGCTTTATCAGCACTTTCTAAAATTGGCGATAAGAAGCAAGACGATATGATGGCCTGCGCCTTACTTGATTATATTGACGAAATCTTAGAAATGTTAGGAGTTGGGGACTAGCATTTAATAAAAAGCTAGTACTGCATAACCTTAGTACAACAGATTAAGCATAGTTACCGAAACAATTAGAAATAAGATGGTCATAATCCCACCCGCACGCATGAAATCAGGAACACGGTAACCACCTGGGCCCATAATCAAAGCATTAACTTGGTGAGTCGGGATAAGAAATGAATTCGATGTGGCGATTGCGACGGTAAGTGCAAAAAGCGCTGGATTTGCCCCAACACCAATAGCAATATTCACCGCAAGTGGCACTAACAAAACTGTAGCACCCACATTCGACATTACTAATGTAAAGAAAGTTGCTAACACTGCCATCGCCGCTTGAATCACCCATATCGGCATGTCCCCTACGACTAACAATGTTTGGTCGGCAATCCATTTTGCGGTACCGGTTTGCTCGACAGCCATTCCAAGCGGAATCAAGCTTGCTAATAAAAATACTGTTTTCCAAGATACCGCTTCGTAAGCTTCATTTATGCGTAGAACACCGGACAACACCATACCGATAGCCCCGGTCAACAATGCAATCGATAAACGAATTTCAGTAAACAACACCAATGAAAGCGCGATTAAAAAGAATATACCTGCCCACAACACTTTATTAGGACGCAATTCTTCATGCGGATATTCACTAGTAATCACAACAAAATTACTATCTTTCTCCAGACGCATTAAGGCTTCCCAAGTGGTATGCACTACTAATGTGTCGCCAGAGTGATAAGGAATGTTACGAATATCTTCAACTTCTCGCATTGTATGACCATCTCTGTGCATGGTGATCATCGAAATACCATAGGTCTTACGCATCCAAATATCACGTGCACTCTGACCAATTAATTTTGAACCGGGTGGAATAACTATTTCTGCAATACCTGCCTTATTACTCGCCAGATCTTCTGAAAAAGTACGCAACTGAGGACGTCTTTTTAAATTATATTTTTGAATAAAATGATCAAGATAATCTGGCTCTGCCGTTATTCCAAGTACCATGCCTGCACTCAGTCCTGTGTCTCGATCTAATGCACCTGGACCTACTCGAGTGGCGTGACCAGATTGTTTAGTCGCAATAACACGCAACTGATATTTGTCTTCAAAGTCATCGAGACGCTTACCTATTATGTCACTGCCTTCTGGTACGACCACTTCATATAGATCGTAATTAACACCGTACACATCATGAAAATAACTCATAGTATTTCCGCTAGATGTGGAACTTTCTGTTTTAGAAACTGGTAAAACAAACCGGCCAAAGATAACAAAATACAAAATACCAGTGGCTACTAATGCAATACCTACAGGTGTTACCGAAAACAAACTCCAAGTCTGCATTTGCTGATCCGCTGCAAGCGCAGAGTTTGAAGTTATAATTAAATCGTTTAATAAGATAAGTGGTGATGAACCTATCATTGTCACCGTTCCACCCAAAATTGCGCAAAAACCCATTGGCATCAATAAACGCGACATCGGCAATTTAGCGCGAGAAGAAATCCGTGACACGACCGGTAGAAAAAGCGCTGCTGCACCAACGTTTTGCATAAACGAAGAAATGAATGCAACTGTGCCAGAAATAATTGGAATAATACGTTTTTCTGAAGTTCCACCGATATTTAGAATAAACGCTGCAACCTTGCTCATAATTCCCGTTTTATCCAAACCTGCACCAATGATCATAACTGCTATGATCGACATTACCGCATTACTCGAAAAGCCATCAAACAAATGTGCAGTGTCTACTAAGCCTTGTTCTAAACCCATTATCGGCGCAAATAAACTTGTTAATCCAAGCAAGACCATGATCGTAATAGCTGCTATATCGACGTCGACCACTTCAAACGCAAATAAATAAATTGTCAGCAATAAAATTGCCGTTACCCAAGCAATTTCAATCGTAGGCTCTTCGTAAATCAGTAGTGCACCAAGCATCACAAAGATCGCCAAGGATGCCATACGTTTTTTAATAATACTTTTAGTACTAGGTGGGATAGAAATATTTCTCATTCGCTCAGTCCTTAAGCAGAGTTGGCAGTATCGTTATTAAATATGTATAAAAAGCCACACATTATCCGATTCAAATAAATTCAGAGCAACAATGCAGGCAAAGCAATGTGGGTAAATAACGAGCACAGATAAGATATAAATTTAACAGCTAAATATTCCCAACCCAATAGACTACTTTAAGGAATATTATTTCAACTTCAGAATAAAATGAGAAACTATGGAGCAATAAGCCGCACTCGTTAAGACGCAATAGATTATTTAAACACTCTCGTAAACTGTCGCTATTCCCTGCCCTAAACCGATGCACATTGTCGCCAAACCTAATGTAGCACCTTTGTCTTCCATTATATGTAACAAGGTGGTGCTGATTCTGGCACCCGAACAACCTAGTGGATGCCCAAGTGCTATAGCACCACCATTTAAGTTAACTTTGTCATCCACTTTATCTAGCAAGCCTAAATCTTTAAGCACAGGCAACGATTGTGCAGCAAACGCTTCGTTAAGCTCAACATATTCAATATCATCAACACTCAAACCTGCACGCTTTAAAGCTTTTTGCGTAGCGGGTACAGGACCGTATCCCATAATTGCAGGATCAACGCCTGCAACAGCCATGGATTTAACTTTTGCTTTAGGTTTTAAATTTAATGCTTGTGCACGTTCTGCTGACATAATAATCATTGCTGAAGCGCCGTCTGAAAGCGCTGAAGAAGTACCCGCGGTGACTGTCCCGCCACTGGGTTTAAATACCGGGCGTAATGCAGCTAGTTTTTCTAACGATGTTTCGGGCCGTATCACTTCATCTATTTCACATAATTGTTTAAAGCCGTTCTCATCATGTCCTTCAATAGGAACAATTTCATTTTTAAAACGACCTTCGATGGTTGCAGCATGCGCACATTGATGGGAACGCAGACCAAACTTATCTTGATCTTCTCTACTGATGCCATGCTGCATAGCAAGTAATTCAGCCGTAAGTCCCATCATGTTTGAAGCTTTAGCCGTGTACTTGCTGGATGCTGGATTATGATCCCAGCCATGCGTCATGCCTACATGTCCCATGTGTTCAACACCGCCTATTACAAATACATCTCCGCAGTTTGCATAGATTGCTTGCGCTGCTGAGTGAATCGATTGCATGGAAGATCCACATAAACGATTAACAGTTTGGCCACCTGCAGTGTTGGGAATTTTTGTCATCAATGAAATGTAACGTGCAATATTCCAACCTTGCTCCAACGTTTGATTTACGCAACCCCAAATAACATCTTCAACTTCAGATGGATCCACATTTGGGTTTCGCTCAAACAATGCATTCACTAATGCAGCTGATAACATTTCTGCACGCACGTTACGGTACATGCCATTTTTAGTCTTACCCATAGGCGTACGGACGCAATCAATAATAACGGCATCACGGGACTGAAGACTCATATCTGAATACTCATGATAGTAAACTCATAATGCTAAATTCATTTTTTAAAAACCCACCAAAATATATTCTTCAATCATTATTTACACTTTTGGATAAAAAGTTTCTTTTTTCTTTGCCATACTAATTAAGCCTTTAGTAGGTGCGTAAATAGGACTAATATGTGAATACTTCCCTGCGCGCTCACAAAACTCTTGCACACCCATCTCTTCAATATAGCGTAAAGCACCACCGCGGAAAGTTGGGAAAGCAATACCTAGAATCAAACCCATATCCGCATCGAGCGGATGATCTACAACGCCCTCTTCTACACAACGCACGGTTTCCATACACATGGGTATCATCATACGATCGACAATTTCTTCATCAGAAACATCAAGCGAATTAACACGCACGGTTTCAATAATCCTGACAGCATTTTCATCTGCTATTTTTTTCTGCTTACCGCGTTTATCTAACTCATACTTATAAAAACCAACATTATTCTTTTGACCGTAACGCTCGGTTTCATATAAAGCATCGGTCGCTGATTTAAACTCTTTGCTCATACGATCTGGGTAAGCTTCTGCCATCACTTCCGATGCATGATGCGCAGTATCTATACCAACAACATCTAATAAATACGCTGGACCCATTGGCCAACCAAAGTTTTCCATTATTTTATCAATCCGCTGAATATCTATGCCATCTCGAACCAGCGCATCAAAACCAGCAAAGTATGGGAATAACACGCGATTCACCAAAAAACCTGCACAATCATTTACAACGATAGGTGTTTTACCCATCGCTTCTGCATAAGCAACCGTAGTTGCAATCGCTGCTTCACTTGATTTCTCTCCTCGAATCACCTCTACCAATGGCATACGATAAACCGGGTTAAAAAAGTGCATACCGCAAAATTGTTCAGGCCGCTGCAAAGATAATGCTAGCTCTGTAATTGAAATGGTCGATGTGTTGGAAGTTAGTATGCAGTCGGATTTAACTTGTTGCTCCACCTCTACTAACACCGAAGATTTGATGTTTTTATTTTCTATAACAGCTTCAACCACCAAATCTACATTTGCAAAATCACCATAGCTTAAGGTTGTGTCGATTTTTGCTAAAGTGTCTGTCACTTCTTCAGGCTTAATTTTGCCGCGCTTAACTTGCTTTAAAAGCAATCCACCTGCCTCAGACTTACCCAGCTCAAGCGCCTCTTGCTTGATATCTTTCATGACTATAGGAATATCTTTGCAAGCAGATTGATATGCGATACCTCCACCCATTATTCCTGCACCTAAGACTGCTGCTTGCTTAACAGCATGCGCCTGTTTGCTATAGCCTCGACTAACTTTCTTAATGCGCTGATCATTTAAAAACAGCCCTACTAAATTGCGCGCAACCTTAGTTTTTGCCATTTTGACAAATCCATGCGCTTCAACCTGCATCGCTTCGTCACGTAACATCGTCGCATGATGCTGTACGGTCTCTATTGCAGCTAATGGCGCGGGGAAATGGCGACCGGCTTTTGCAGCAACCACAGCTTTCGCGGATTCAAATGCCATAATACTTTCTAATTGACTCAGCTGTAGGGGTTGGCGTTTTTCCTGTTTGCGCTTTTGGTAGTCAAGCTTGCCATCTAAACACTGTTGAACTATATGCATCGCAGCGCTTTGAAGTTGATCGACATCAACAATTGAATCCACTGCGTGACACTTAAACGCTTCTTGCGCTTTCTTCTGGTCACCCGTGCAGATCCAATCCAATGCATTATCCGCACCAATCAGTCTAGGCAAACGCACACTGCCACCCCAGCCTGGGAAGATGCCTAATTTAACTTCAGGCAGACCAATACGCGCACTGTAAGCCATAACGCGATAATCCGTAGTCAACGCTAACTCACAACCTCCACCCAATGCATAGCCATTAATGGCCGTGACCGTTGGAATTGGCAAGTCTTCTATGCGATTAAATAAAGCTTGAGTAGCCTCTATCCACTGAACAAATTCTTTTTCAGTTAATTTAAAAAAACCAAGAAACTCGGTTACGTCAGCGCCAACAATAAATACATCTTTATTACTCGAAATAATTAATGCGCTAATGTTCTCATTGTCTTCAATTACACTAACAGCATCACCCAACTGTTCGACAACAGTTTTACTGAGCTTATTAATACTCTCGCCCTCAAGATCGAATACTAGATTCGCAATCGAGTCTTGAATATAGTCAACCTTTATAGCGTTGCCAGAAAATATCATGCTGAAATAATTATAATGGAAGAATCATTGGTCATAGTTAGTTATTTATTTTCTTATTATCGGTTTTATTATTCTGACCATTTTACTAAGATGCAGAGTAAATGCCTAACTCTAATATACAGCTCAGAATTACATATCTAATTACTAAGGTAAAAAAACCTGTCTGAAATTGCTCTGGAACACGCGAATACGGACATTGAAATTGCATATACAAGAAGTAAAAAGCGTTATTTGACTCCATTTACTATCGTTATACTCGATACAAGTGGTCATCTAAAAGCACTCTCCAGAACAAATGTAGCAAGTTTTATGCTTCCGCAAATCGTTAAGGCAAAGGCATGAGGAGCTATTGGTCTTGGAATGTCTTCGCGTAATTTAGAAATATGAGTGAAGAAAGCCCATGTTCTTAAATGCACAGATCAATATTGCAGATAAAAGTTGTTGCCCGTATCTGATGGAGTAGTCGTTAGAGATAGTAATAATCAGAAGATAGGCTCAGTTGGCATCACTGGAGTCTTATCTGATGAAGATGAGCATTGCGCTGTACCGGTCTACAGGCCGCAGGTTAACTGATACTGGAGCCAACTTATTGCTGCAGAATAGCTTCTGGCGACTTAATGAGTTTGCTGGGTGTATTCAGATATATCGTCGATATCGATTTCTAGGTTACGTCTATCTTCCTGTGAGCGTCGGTCTTTTGCAATGACGTTTCCATTTTTGTCTTTTAGAGGGAAATCCTTTGCTTTTTGGTATCGACGATCAATTCCGGTGCGCATATCTTCGGTTGTAGAAATTTTTTCAAATTCTTCTACAACTTCGTGAATCACAGTATCAAAGTTATCATCCATGTCACTTTGCCCATTCATAATTAATGGACAAATAATCGCATAAGATAGAGACTAAAATTGAGAAATAGACCTGAAAAAGTATACAAAATTGCTATAGGAGTGCTATTAAATTGACCTTTTAGTTGAATATTTCAACTAATTTGCATAAATCAATGGATACTAACGAAAAGAAAATATAGGACAGCTAATAGGACTATTAAGAGAATCAACTAGCTAGTACTAAGATTTCATACTGTAATTTACCAATTGCATAATAATATGCGCGCCTTCGCGCAGATATTTTAATTCACTTATCATTTAGATTATCTTGGGAGAGAATAATGATTAAGCCGCATGGATCGGACACGTTAACGCCTTTATTTGTTAAAGATGAAGCCACTCGCAAACAATTAGAAAAAGAAGCTGAGGGCTTACCGTCCATTATAGTGAGCTCCGCTGCCGCTGCTAATGCAGTTATGTTAGGCGCTGGTTACTTCACTCCTTTAACAGGGTTTATGACAGCAGCAGATGCCGTTTCTGTTGCCGACAAAATGCAAACCAGCAGCGGTTTGTTTTGGCCTACTCCGGTACTTAATCTAGTTCAACACGCAAGTGTAATCGGCGATGCCAAAAGAATTGCATTACGTGACCCAAATGTTGAAGGCAATCCAGTACTTGCAATACAAGATATCGAATCCATTGAAGAATTAAGCGATGCACAAGTTGCGAATATTACGGAAAAAGTCTACCGCACCACTGATCCAGACCACATAGGTGCTGCAACTTTTATGTCTTTAGGCAAAACCGTTCTTTCTGGTCCCATTCAAGTTCTAAACTACAGTTACTTTAGTGAAGAATTCAAAGGCACTTTTAAAACTGCTGGCGAAATTCGTGATGAAATAGAAGAACGCGGTTGGAATACGGTTGTTGGTTTCCAAACACGCAACCCTATGCACCGTGCACATGAAGAACTATGCAAAATGGCACAAGAATCCGTTAATGCTGACGGCGTTTTAATTCACATGTTACTTGGAAAATTAAAAGAAGGTGACATCCCTGCCCCTGTGCGTGATGCAGCGATTCGCAAAATGGTCGAAGTGTATTTTCCACCTAACAGCGTGATGGTAACCGGGTATGGATTTGACATGTTATATGCCGGTCCACGCGAAGGCGTATTGCACGCAGTGTTCAGACAAAATTGTGGCTGCACACATTTTATTATTGGCCGTGATCATGCAGGTGTTGGAGATTATTATGGTGCATTTGACGCGCAAACCATCTTTGATGATGAAGTGCCTGATGATGCCTTAGATATTAAGATTTTCCGTGCGGATCACACAGCCTACTCTAAGAAATTGAATAAAGTTGTGATGATGCGCGATGCACCAGATCACGAAAAAGATGACTTTGTATTACTTTCTGGAACCAAGGTACGCGGCATGCTTGCAGCAGGCGAAGATTTACCTAAAGAATTTGCACGGCCCGAAGTAGCCAAAATTCTAATGGAGTACTATCAAAGCATAAGCTGAGCGAATGTAAAACTCGTGTTAGCCTTATATACACATATGAGCAAGCTTAAACGCTTGCTCGTACTCGTATTAATATTATATTTTAACTTCCATAGCATTCATTACACGATCTTCCATCGGCTGCAATGAGTTTGGGTCTTCAGAAACGATAACGAAACTACCTTTCTGCGCTCCCACTAGAATTCCATTGAATCGATCATTCTTAAATGGGCTGCGTTTAGTTGAGTCTTCCCAAGGAATATACATTACTGTAACGGCCTTACCTTGATCATCCGCTACCACTAAGTGAGGAACCATCTTTCCATCAATAGGACAATTCGATACGTGCCTAACATAGCCAATATTTTCATTGGCTGACAATCCATGCTCTTGTAATACATTATTCAATGATGCAAGTTGAATATTGTCGTCTACTTCTAATTCCATAAGATGACTATCGATATGAGCAAGCACCTCGTTTTGAACACCGTGTGACTCGCCCAATTTAAACATTCCAAGCGACAAACCCACTGCAAGTACTAACGCCGCCGCTAATGACATCCATCGAAAATCACGTCTGCCACTATTTTTATCTTTTTTCGAGGCTTGATTGATTGATATGACATTCTCACCTTCAATGTTCTCTTCAGTCTGGGCCATGCGCTGAGCTAGAATAATCCTCGACTCCAAACCTTCTGGCACATCAATATTAATAGCCGATTTTAGTTTATCGTCGAATGGCTTGAGTTTTTGTAAGAATAACGTACATTCTTCACAAGAAGAAAGATGCTGCAACACATCCGAATTTCTGCAACTCGGATCGGTTGTGAGCTCTCTTCTAGTTTCCAAACAAATTGTATCCATACTCATCAAAAATCCTTAAGGATTAAATTTCAGCAACATTATCTTGCTCATCTATATCTGAACCATCATCTTCCAAAATTGCACGTAGCTTTTTACGTGCACGAAATACTCGTGTCATCACAGCACCGGGCTTAATATCCATGATTTCGCCAATCTCATCACAGGTATAACCACCTAAAACTTGCAGCAACAGTGGATCTAAATACTCTGCTGGCAATTCTTTCAAACTTTTACGCAAGGCAATCACTTCTGTCTTCGCAAAGCTATCTTCAATCTGTGCAAACTGATCTACGTTCACATCATCTATAGGTGAGGTGTCAGGTCTCACCTTTTCAAAGCGGCGCGCATTCTCGCGTCGATAAATCGTAAATAACCAGCTTTTTACAGCTTTTGGATCTTTCAGTTGATCCATCGCCTTCCATGCTCTCAAGAAAGTCTCTTGCACTAGGTCTTCCGATACCTGAGCATCCTTCGTCAGCCATAATCCGAATCGATATAAGTCCTTTGAGTAAGCGTTTACCATCGCCTCAAACTGCAAAGTTCTATCGCCGTTATTATCAAGACCGCTAGTGCTCATCTTTCCTTACATTCTCTGTGCAATTTTTTAGAATTACTTATTCTAATCATTTAATTTATATAATCAATGTAACTTATTGTTATCTATAAATATAGCTGTGGTTACTTATTCTCATGGAATTCATCCATCAACAGTCCTGGATCAATTCGTTGTCCATGCCAATTCATGCGCCAATCCAAATGTGCACCCGTAACTCTACCGGTTGCACCAACAAGTGCAATTTTTTCTCCCTGTTTGATTCGATCACCCACCTGTACAAGTATCTTGTCGAGATGCAGAAATGATGAGGATAAATGGTGGCCGTGATCTAACACTAGGGTGCCACCAGAAAAATACATATTGTCCGCATAAGTAACCACCCCGGCCGCTGGGGCTATCACAGGAGCGCCTGTAGGCGCTGCAACATCAATGCCGTAATGCGGCTGTCTCGGCTCTCCATTAAGTATACGCTGACTTCCATACACACCAGTAATCGGACCTTTGATAGGCCAAATAAATTCGGCTTTAAAGTCTATACGTTCTTCATCTAGACTGCGCGCACGGGAAATGTTTTTACTTTCTTGCTTAATGCGTTCTAAGGCTTTTTCATTAGGACTGACTTGCGCTTTAGGCAGACCATTAATACGTTGAATCTTATACTCGCGCTGTTCAATCTGCAGAATATGGTGATATTCACTGCCATCTTGTCTTGTTACCCTTAATTCTGCATTAGCAGGATAGTCTCGCCCAAAGCCAATAATAAATTCTCCATTAACTGAGACCCGCACACTATGGTCATTAATTTTTACCTTATAGCCAGGCGTTATGTGGCCAATCACTAAGCCGCCTTGAATAAAATCACCCGATAGCTCTGGAGCCTCTTCGCCCGCTAACAAGCTGTAAGTTAAAAAATATGTTAATACAATTTGAATTAATGGATGCAGTAAACGCATATCAGGAAGCAAGTACCCAACGAAAAATCAATTTTGCCACAAAGCCTAAGGTATATGAAAACTAAACCGCAATATTTAAATTGCGATTACGCATATGAGACTTTTTTTAAGAAGTATTATGTTAACGCAGTACTGAGCGCTCGAAATTTTAAAACGCTACGAAGTGTAGCCAGGTAGGATAATTTACAAAATTAATGATTATTCATTTTAGCAATCTTATCCGCGATTCGATTGCGCAATATTCCGGTATCAACCCTTGGATCTTTTTTTAATGAAGGTTTCTTAGCATCAATATCTTCTTTCATCCACAGATGATCCACTTCACCCTCCAGCTCCCGACTATCGATCCCTGATTCTGCAGGTACAGCGGCAGCTATTGCTTCAGGCGCACTTTTACCAACAATTTTATCAAAAAAAGATTTCTTGCCCATCTCACCACTCCTAAATGTAGATCATTGATTCTGCTATAAATTAACAATAATTAACGGCTCTCAATCACATATTCAAAGGCCAAAAACATTAGATATCAAGCTAATTTTCAATTTACCGAACCAGCGGAGGTAAACTAAGGATGAATGGCGGTCATAGCAATCTTTAAACAATTAACAACCAGTTCAAATTAACCCTTGATTTATCCTTAACTTAAATCCTAAAGTGTAGGGGTGAATTTAATAATGTATAGAATTCTTTGAGACTTTTTAAAGTCCAACTTATAAACCATTGCAGGAGATACTTATAATGACAGTAAATGTTGGCGATACCGATCGCATGTTCAGAATATTAATTGGCCTATTGTTAATTGGCTTGGCGCTTGCCCTTGGTGGCGCATGGTGGTTTGGCATGATCGGAATCATACCTGTTTTTACAGGTTTAACAGGGTGGTGCCCAGGTTACCTTCCTTTTGGAGTTTCGACCTGTAATTAATCACGCTCAGCCATCTACGGCAGCTAAAGTGCCCAAAAATACCTGAAAATTTACTCTGTCAGGGCGAAAGCGCTTGGCCAGAATATTTTTTAAATTTTAAATTAATGGCTCTAAACACAGAACAATTTCGCGATTATCTCGAAGCCGAGTACCCAATCGATGTGATGGGCATTTTTATTAGTCGCTCAGGCATTCGACTCCAATATCGAGAACAACTCGGCGATGAACGAATCGATCGTCAGCTTCGCAAGGCGCATTTACGTGAATCAGCCGAGGCCTTTATTAAAAAAACGGCTTACATGGATGCTCATTTAGATCGTAATAGCGAGCTGATGATGCAACTTGGAATTGGGGATGTAGATATTACTATTCAACGTGTTAGCAGCAAGCCACAAACAAGTACCAGTAACGAATATCGACTGCGTCAAGACACTGTAAGAAATTCTGATAATCAGTATTTATTTGCCACCAAACATTACGCTTTAAGTTGTAAAGACGAAGCTGATATTACTGCACAAACACTAAGAGGACATGTTTGCTCGGAAAATGAAAAGAAATATATTCTAGAAGTCCAACTACTTGGTGCTACGAGTCATTATTCATCTGTTGCAAGATTTCATACTGTCGACTCATACTCAACTATTATGGGTTTAGAAACCCTTGGTTGAATAATTTAGAATTATTTACTTAGCCATTTGCAGCAAATAATTTACGCGTCTTTGGCGCTATTACCTTAAATTGCGAAGATTTAAAAAATTCTAATATCGGCTCGGGACGTCCGGCATGGAACCCCTGGGCAAAATCTACTCCGATATCCTTTAAAATATTTAGAATCTCTTCATTCTCAACGTATTCTGCAATAGTTTGTTTACCTAGAACATGTCCCATCTCATTAATAGCTTTAACCATGGCACGGCTTACATTGTCATTATGAATGTCTTTAACAAACATACCATCAATTTTTAAGAAATCTACAGGCAGAGTTTTCAAATATGCAAATGAAGACAATCCAGAACCAAAATCATCCAATGCAAAGTAACAACCAAGATCCTTAAGGCTTTGCACAAAAGAGGTAGCTTGATCTAAATTTGCAATAGCAGCAGTTTCTGTTATTTCGAAACATATTTTATTAGGCTCTATTGCATACTCTTTTAATTTCGCCACTATAAATGGCAAAAACCCTTCTGATACTAGAGATTGACCTGACAAATTGATCGAACACTTATCAATTTGAGACAGTATATTTCTATTCTCTGATAGAAGAAATAAAACTTTGTCTAATATCCACCTATCAAGTTTAGGTGCTCGATTATAACGCTCAACTGCTGGCAAAAATGCATTAGGTGGCACTAAACGTCCACTATCATCTTGCATTCTAATTAATATTTCAAAACCATTTTTATCAACTTTGGCATTTTTATTTGCCTTTATGTTAATAATAGATTGTGCAGTTACTACTAAACGACCTTCGTTTAGTGCTTTATCAAATCTTTGTAGCCAACGTTCCTGTCCACGTCGACGATTAATATCCTCATCCCCTTCCCTAAATACACGTACGCAATTCCTACCAGATTCTTTAGCGAGATAACATGCGCTGTCGACTGCAGATAACACGTAAGACAAGTCAAAACATTTTTGATTAATTTCTGCGACACCAATACTAGCCTCAACATTGAAACTTTTTTGTTCCCAAATAAATTTATATTCCTGAATGGATTGTAAAATTTCATGCGCTTTCTCTTCTGCTTCACTTATAGAGCATTGCGTGAGTAATAATGCAAATTCATCACCACCTAGGCGCGCAAGTATATCTGTACCTCTAAGTTTACTTTTTACTAAATTACTAAACTGAATCAACAGTTCATCACCAGCAGCATGTCCATATAGATCATTTACCATTTTAAATCGATCTAGATCTAGATAGATGAGTGAACTACTCTTTTGCTTTGTTTTTGCATTGAGAATAGCTTTTCTGACATTGCGCTCAAACTCGGATCGATTAATCAAACTCGTCAATGAATCATGGCTTGCTTGGTAACGTAAACGTCTAGCTAATAGGCGCAAATTAGTAACATCGTTCATAACAGTCACTGCACCATATAATCTACCTGCTTGTGAAATAAGCGGAGTCACCATAAGCTGGACGGTATATTTAGCGCCAGACTTGGTGACAATATCTGCATTGAGCTTTTGATTTTTCTTCTGGCTACCCGATAGACAAGAGAGTATTGGATTATCTATTTTTTTATCTGATTCTTCCTCATATAGATCGATGATATTTTCTATATGTTTCCCTTTCGCTTCTTCTTCTGTGCAATTCAAGAAACGAGCTGCTGCTTGATTTATATATTGCACCTCACCACGCTCATTTGTAGTTAATACCGCATCAACAATCGAGCGTAAAGTTGCAACTACTTTATCTTTCTCTTCAGCTAATTGAACTTGTGTTTGTTTTTGCAAATGTATATCACTGATTGAACCTACGACTTTCTTCGCATTTCCTGTGTAATCATAATCTGCAGTTCCACGAATTAAAAACCATCTATAGCCTTGTTTCTTTACTGCAATACGTACTTCGAGTAATAGCTGCATACCTTTTTCAGAAATCAATTTAGCCCAAGCATTAGCGAATATTTCACGATCATCAGGATGGATTAACCGTTGAAGTTGCGAGAGCCCAATGTCACATTCGTCCACTTGTAAGCCAAGCAATTCGTACATTGGCTGTGACCACCACTCCGAACCCTCTATACCTGCTTGCCATTCCCAAATTCCTTCCTGTGCACCTTGGATCACATTCTGGAATTTATTCTCACTTTCAATAAGTGCTGCCTCAGTATTTGATCCAGCAGTATTATCGGTAAATGTCCAAATCAGAAATGAACCTTGAACTTTACGGATTAATTTAATATTTACTTGCAGCTATTTTTCATCTTTATCCCAACGACTATTGTTCTTTCCTTGTGTAGAAACTCTTAGGTCTCTGACAAATCCTTGCTCAACAAGTAATTCATTAATTTTTTTGATCGATTTTGTATCTGTAAAAACATCTCTCAATCTAATTTTAGCTTCACGACCTGCGCTAATATTTAAAATACGTACTGCAAGTTGGTTAATATATTTGATTTCGTCACTATTATTTTCAGTCACGCATACAGCGACAGGAATTGAATCAATGAAACCTGCCCAACTTTCATCTGTTATAAAATCTGAAGCTGCTGTGTCTAAATTTTTAAGATTTTGTTTGTACTTAATACTTTCAATCCGAATGACTTTATTTCTTTGATCTAGATAATATTTCCATTCAAACTCATATCCATAAATGCGATTCGCTGCAACTATCACATCACCACTATGCAACGCTCGACTCACTAACTCGAAATGATCATCAGGAAGGAGACGGTTAACTTTTGGTGCATCTAACGATTTTGCTAATGAGCGTGTAGCTTCGTTTGCTTCAATTATTCGCCCATCAAATCGACACATTAGTTCAATAGGCGCAGAATTCCCCACACTCGACAACAAACCGCTAGTGAGCTTTTTTAAACCACCTAATTTTGAACTAGATTTTGTAGGCATAGCTATATCTTAGAACCATGCTGAAAGACTTATCCAATGATGCACAATGCTCATAGACATTAATCTGTCACGCTTAAGTCCCTTTAGGTGCAACTCCAATGCACTGATTAAGAGTAGAATTTTAACGTCTTATTAAAATAAAACAGTGATCGAGTAGCACGAGTGAAGCTTTTAACCCGTTGACCGTAATACGTCAAAATTATGAGAATGGGACGAATTTACAACAACTCACTTACAAACAGTACGTTACTACAGCAAACCTCCATTTCGAATTTTTTTAATATTTTTAGTCATTTAATTGCTTTTGAATGTAAACCAGCCCATATGAATATTTTACAGATAATATTATTAATGCAAACAGCCACACAAAATAGCATGCGACTTGGTAAAGTATTTCATCAATCTAAAACTTAATGTATCTATCCACTGTATATTAAACTTTGTTGTTTACCAGTAATCTGTACTTTACAGAATGTATTTTATTGATTTCAGTTTTAAATGTTTTGTAACTACATTTGTGATAACAAAATCTTTAAGATGATTAGCGCTCTACAATTGAATAACACAAGTACAAAAATTCACACACAACTGGGCCAGTTCTCATTAGATCTGTTCGCTAATCTTTCTCAGATTCAACAGCTAAATATAGATATTTAGTTGAGATTAGCGCTAAACATAGTCTCTAGACATACGTAATCCATCGTTATTCGCCATTTTATTCTATGTAGCAGAACATTTTATACCTAAATTGTTCGACTTAAAGGCTGGAAGCGTTATGATTCGGCAAGAAATTAAATGCGGTATACTACGAAAACCGTTCCATAACCCTCGCTACAGGAGAATGCAACATGTTTGGATTAGGTGGGAAAAATAAGGACTTTACAGTTACGATTAAAAATACTGGACAAACTTTTGAAGTCAAAGGCGGCATAAATCTTTTGCAAGCTGCTAAGAACGCTGGTATTGATTGGCCCTGTGACTGCAAAGTTGGCTCATGCGGCTCATGTCGTGCCAAGCTAGTAAGCGGTAAAGTTAAAGAATTAACAGACTTCGCATACACACTCGATGGCGATATGTTAAAAAACAATTATATTCTAGCTTGTCAGTCACGTCTAAAAACAGATTTAGAAGTTGAATTGGACTTTGACCAAGGTGCAATCAATCCTGATTACAAATAATAATCAATACATTCTTATACAAAGGCGTGGCGAATAATTTTTGCCACGCTTTTTTATTGTCTAGTATATCCAACCACTCGATTACCACTGAAAAATGACATTTTGGAATAGTCCGCAAACCTGGAAACAAAGTGCTTACAACACGATGTGGTGTTTGATAGGTTGTTCTATCGGTGATTTTGGCACAATAGCATTTTTTCAATTCACCCATTTCAATATTAAGCCACTATTTATACTCACACTAGCGATCATCAATGGACTAATCACTAGTATCATTCTAGAAACTATTATACTTAGTAAGAAAGGCATGGAATTTAAACAAGCACTCAAGACAGCATTAGGCATGAGCTTTATTTCTATGATTTCCATGGAGGTTGCCATGAACTTAAGCGACTATTTTTTAACCGGTGGCGCAAAATTAGTTTGGTGGGTGATCCCAATTATGCTTTTAGTAGGGTTTTTAACGCCCTGGCCCTATAATTACTGGCGTCTGAAAAAGTTTGGCCAAGCTTGCTGCCACTAAAACAGTGTCTAAAGAACTAGAAGATAACTCACATAGCCAATTTCAACTACTTAAAGAAAATCGATTTCGTCCTTTCTTTTTGACACAGTTTTTTGGCGCCTTCAATGATAATGTTTTCAAAAATGCACTATTCATTCTAATAGCATTCCAGAGCAGCTATTCAGGCTCAAACGATTCCACCAATATTATTAACCTAGCTGCCATTCTATTTATTACACCGTATTTATTATTTTCTGCATTAGCAGGGCAAATTGCAGATTGCTATGAGAAGTCATCGTTAATCCGACGCATTAAGTTAGCAGAAATTTTCATAATGCTTGTCGCAGCATTTGGATTTTATTTTCAAAATATTCCACTGCTTTTATTTACGCTATTTTTAATGGGCACACAGTCTTCACTATTTGGTCCTATTAAATACTCCATTATCCCACAACATCTTAAGAAAAATGAACTTGTTGGCGGCAATGCATTAGTTGAAACTGCTACATTTGGTGCAATTTTGCTAGGCACAATGTTAGGAGGCATATTAATCGGTATATCGTCAGGCGCTAAACTATTAATACCTTGCGCTATTTTAACGTTAGCAACTCTAGGTTTTGTAAACAGCTTAAAGATCCCTCTTGCTCCTGCAGTTGACCCTAACCTAAAGCTTAAATGGAACGCTTTATCTGAAACATTCAGCAACCTAAATGCGTTAAGAGAAAACAGAACTGTATTTAATTCCGTGTTAGGCGTTTCATGGTTCTGGTTTCTCGGCTCAACATACATTACACAATTACCTAATTTTACACGTCTTTCATTAGGCGCTAATGAACAAGTCGTGACATTTTTCCTGGCGCTTTTTTGCGTGGGCATTGGCATTGGCTCGTTAACTTGTGAGCGACTCTCTAACCGCACTATCGAATTAGGTCTTGTGCCTATTGGCTCAATAGGACTCACCATTTTTGGTGCAGACTTATTTTTTGCTACAGCAAACCACACTTCAACAGAGCTCGTTGGGTTTAAAGAATTTATATTTAATCGTTCCAATTGGCGCTTAATCACTGATATCTTTTTATTAGGAGGCTTTGGCGGTGTCTATATCGTGCCTTTATATGCCTTAATTCAAGCCCGATCCAACCCCAAACGTCGTTCCCGCATCATTGCCGGTAATAATATTTTAAATGCCTTGTTTATTATTGCGGCTGGATTATATGCAATCGTACTGACCAAAGCTGGGCTCTCGATACCCCAGTTATTTTTAGTCGCTGCAATTTTAAATGCGATAGTTGCAATTTATATCTACACGCTAATTCCAGAATTTTTTATGCGTTTCGTAGTATGGATTTTAGTACATCTTGTATATCGCGTTAAAACACAAGATCTCGGCAATATCCCTGAAAATGGCGCAGCGATTGTCGTATGTAATCATGTTAGTTTTATGGATGCGTTAATTATCGGTGGTTGCGTACGCCGACCCATTCGTTTTGTGATGTATCATAAAATCTTTAATATTCCATTTTTAAGTTTCATATTCAAAACAGCAAGTGCTATTCCTATTGCACCGAAAAAAGAGAATCCTGAACTCTTGGAGAAAGCCTATAAGCAGATAGCCAAAGAACTGGAAATGGGAAATGTAGTTGGAATTTTCCCGGAAGGTAAACTTACCTTAGATGGTAAAGTAGATAGTTTTAAACTTGGCATCGAGCGCATACTCAAGGAAACACCTGTACAAGTGGTTCCTGTGGCACTAAATGGCATGTGGGGTAGCTATTTTAGCAATAAACATGGCAAACCAGTGAGCGGAATACCTCGTAGAATACTAGCAAAAATCAAATTAACAGCTGGAAAAGCATTGCCAGCTGGACAAGCAAATGCAGCAAACTTGCAAAACATTGTAACCAAACTACTAAATTAGCACGCACTCTAAACTACATGTATTAGTGTAGAATAAGAATTAAACTATTGATTTGCACATAAGCCTACACACCAATCACAATGCCTATATACAAGGTAAAACATCACTCACTTGATGCTTGTTCAGCCAAAGCAATTCGAAGTATTCTCGCTGAGCGAAGATATATTGTTGATGAGTTTTTGAAGCAAATTGAAACCTATATTGAAGATTATCATGCAGTGGTTAAAAGCAGCTTAGATATACCACAAGCTAAATTAACCGCAGACCAGCTAGATACTACTTCAGAAGACATCAATAAAGTCTTGCATGATTTACACACACTACCTACATTTGGCATACCATTATTAAAAGCCAAAGCATCGTTTTCTGGATTGGGATATTTGCCTGAAATTTTAGACCGTACTCGCACAGACTTAATGCATGTAAGAGATATTATTACCTGGGCAACAGATAATATCCGAGGCGAAACTAATCAAGATGCGCTACACCGACTAAAAATACTCATCACCAATATTGCAAAGCTGTATAAAACGAAATTTGACAGACCATTGCTTACAAACGAAAAATCTGAATTCATGCAAATTATGCACATTGTATTTATAGAAATTGATGAGACGTTTTCGACAAACATGATCCAAAGAGAAGTGGATTCACTGCAAGAAGAAGACCTATCTACTAGATACTAATATTTTAACGCATTGCAGAAATCGAAGAGCTATCATATATATTTGTATATTTTTTCATATATTCTTCTGCAATAGCTTCGGCTTCATTTAACTTTACATGGTCTAAATTTGTCGCCTTTTCATCACGGCGAAAACTTCCGAATGGTGGGTTTTGCGCAACTGCAGTTGCCGCCCAAGCATAAGCTTGCACTGCATCTGGTGTTACCCCAATACCCCTGAAATATACTTCACCTAAAGCAAATTGTGCGGGCATATAACCTTGTTTTGCAGCAACTAACAAATGTTTATGAATTTCTGGTGAAAAATCTTGTTTGTCGTTCTTTTCGTATATTCGCTCAGTGATCTTATCTATTGATTGTTGCACCTCTTCATCTGTCAATTCTTCATTTTTTATCGTATTCCTATATGAATCAGTTTTATTTTTAGAAATTTCAATCTTAGAAAGCCGATTATTAGTTAAATCTGACACATAAAGTAAAACAGCTAAACCATAATTTGCTGTACGATCGCCTAAACCAGCTGCTTGCGAAATAAGCCCGTATGCAGTTTTATATGCCTCATACGGCAGCTTTCCCTGCCATAACTCATCATTAACAAGAAACAGTTGACCATTATCCATTTCAAAATTGCACTTCACACAGAAATGGCACATACCGGTTTGGTAAAGACGATCTGCAGTATCGAGACCATCGTCAGAGGTTTGATTTACATTTTTGACACACTGATCGATAACAGTATTATTTGTAGAATCTATTAATTTAGAAGAAAAACTATCTGCTGCTGCAGTAGATACAGAAACTAAGAGCAGGATTTTAACAAAATAAAATATCGGCGATATTATAACTTTCACAATGCGCCCCAGCTGTGAAATGGGTATGCACTATATCAAGCGCATTATATACGGCTTCAGAAAATAGAGATAAATGGACGATATAGGGGAATAAGTGGATAAGTTATGTAGCAGATTATTATTTTTATATAATTGTAAAACCGACTTTTACTATACTATTTAAAATTAATTTCCAGCTTCCTGAATGAAACGATCCGCTTCAGCTATAGAGGTTTCTAGCTCTTTTATCAATTTATCAGTATCAGACTCTACGTGAACAAGCTCGCCACGTAATGATGCGATAGCCTTTGCATTTAAGTTATGTTTCAGAAACAACACTTGATCCCTGAATGGTTTTAATACTGGCTCAATTTTCGATTCCGCCAAACGCATCGCGGCCATTAGCTGTTGATAGCGAGCTTTAGTATCTTTTAGTTGTAGTTCACTTTGTCTACGCAGCTTCTGACTTTCATATTGATCTAATTCTTGCTCCCATTCTTTAAATAAAGCAATAGACACATCTTCAACACTGTCTATCCTTGTAGTGACATCCTCTGCTCGCGCCTCACTCTTTTGCAATTCTTTATTAAGCTTTTTATAGATTTCTTCTAAATTACCACCTTGAAAATTAGCGACAGAACTAAATTCTTCCAGTGCAGATCGAAATTGTTCTTTGGCGTCTTGCTGTGACTGCTTAGCTTCCTGAACACGGTCTATCATGATATCCCGTTTATGTATTCCAACCTTCTCTAAAGCACCATAGTAAGCCTGAGAGCAGGAGACAATTAAAAACAATATGAAAAAATAGCTTATAGCTCTAGTAAGCAATTTTGCTATAGATTGTTGATTCATAATATTATTAATGCTTAAATTTTCACATTATTGCTTAAGTGACTCAGACTTAAGTATAGCATTTGAATCTAGTTGCACATTAGCAATGCATTCCTATATGTGCACCTATTGCTCGTGAAACTTTTTCACAAAAGAATAGTCCATATTCTATAGAGATAAAATTATTTCTAATAATGTTAGTGTAAAATACCCTATACCTATGCATAACGATATTAATCCAACCCAACTTATTCCCGGTACGGTCATCGCTATTCGATACCCCATGTACAAACATTTAGCCATTGTCAGTGATCATATAATGAATGGCATGCCTAATCTTATCTCCCTGTCCTTTCGAACAAATGGAGCAGAAGAAGAGCCTTGGAGTACAGTAGTAGGCAATCACACCGTTGAACAAAGTTATATCCAAGGCCATCATCCCAAAGAAATCGTATTGCTACGTGCGCGAAGTTATATAAATAAGAATATTAAGTACAAATTACTCACATTTAATTGTGAGCATTTCGCTCGTTACGCTCATGGTTTATCAATAGAAAGTATTCAAGTAAAACGTGCACTATATGGCGCAATTTTAGGCGCAGTTACTTGCGCACTACTTCCTAAATTTACTGTTACACGGTTAGCGTTAATTATCACAGCAAGCACTGTGACCTCACTAAAAAGTTCCTTACATAAAATTTAATAGTGCTCTATAACGTACTCATCAGAATTTCTATTTTTATGAAGTTGAAGAAGGTGGTTTCTGCTGTTCTCGAATACTAGTATCACTTGCTTCTTGCAATATGGTATTAGCTTCATCTTCATTAAATTCATAAACAAGACTATCGCGATAATACTCAACCACTTTATTCATTATTCGAATAACCTCAAAATCCTTAAGTTCATTTGAATTTTTAATGCCTTCCATATATTTTAGAACTTTATGCTCTAAAGTGCTTTCACCAAAATAGCTCATGAATAAACCTCTGTATTTACTAGCAATATAACGTATATGGTAGGGAGCAATAACTATGCGAGTGAATCTCATTATGGCTAAACGTATTGGTATAAGTGATGGAGGGTCAAAACACTTAACAGCTACAATTAATCTCGTAGAGCCCCATTACCAGAAAATCACCTCAACGATCCCCAGAATTGGATTTATAGATTAATGGCATTAGCCACGTTACAACAATTTATATATTCCACTCATATCTATTTAAAGTGTTTATTTCTCTAATAAATAGGTTTCATTATCAAATACAGCAATCACAGCTAATCTACTTATTGCACAAACATTGTGCAGAAAACATAAATCACACATGTTATGTATGCATTATCTTAGATCTAGAATACAAACCGTCGACTAGCCCGCATATTTATAATTTGTATGAATAGATTTTGTTAAGTAGTTCACAATTTCTTATACGCATTCAGCATAATCTGTCACTATATAGTTGTTAAACAACAACCAGTTGTAATGGGAAAACTAACTGAGATTAGTAGAGTTGTTGTTAATAAGGTTGGTAAAAAAAGGACATTTTTACTACTACATGAGAAATACATGAACATTTCAGAAGAAGAAAATAATTTTACAAAACGCGTACTAGAAAGTGGAATACCGACTAATGACGCAGATATCATTACGTATATAGAAACAATACACAGCATTGCCAAGAAAAAAACCACCGGGTTTCTAAAAAAACACCAGGTTAATTACCAACAGTGGCGCATCTTAAAGGCAATCTATCTTGAGCTCGCAATCACGCCAGCAAAAGTATCTGCAGCAACGTTTACTGACTCCGGCACTATCAGTAGACAGCTTGAGCTTCTAGAATCCAAAGAGCTAGTAAAAAGAGAACACAGCAAACAAGATCGACGTGTAGTCAATCTTAAACTTACCTCTAAGGGCGAACATATAGCCAGTGATGGTATTCAATATAGTGAACAATTAATTCACTGCGTGCGCGAAGAAATTGGTGATGATAAAACTGAAGAATTTCATCGGGCATTAATTGGCGCACTGAAATGCTCAGCATTTAGTTCTGGAAAATAACTTACAATATAGTTTCAAAGCTAACTCTACTTCAAAATTTTATAGTGAATAACATATAAAAAAAGCCCCAGAGATGGGGCTTTTTTATTTTTATGCGTAATGGCTTACGCATGGAGTTGGACCTGTATATGTTTTTGTGAAGATTTAGTTTGCTAGTGAACCTTATGTCGATACATATAGACTGCACTCGAAACTATAATTCCAATTAGAGCAATAACATCAAAAACAAGAATTGTATGTGTAATTTCCATTTTAAATTTCCTTATAAATAATTAACTTGATAGATATGTTTAGTTAATCCCACCCTTGCTTCATAAACTATTTGATTCTGAATTAAGCTGTGCTATCCAGTCATAAATCTCTATGACTTGATCACGACTCAAGTTCGTATCATTTGCAGCATTTTCTGAAGCTATATGAGCAGATTTCAAACTACGTAGTTTTTTAACTACCGGGAACTTCTGCAATCGGAATGGCCTATAAAGCCTTTGAATACTTTTTGTTGACAGCATGAATGCTCCTTTTCAATACGTTAGTTATTTCCTATAACTTGGCTATCCTTCCTGAATAACCGTAACTTATTGTATTAATGTGCTATTAAATTACATTATTTTTACTACTAAATGGCTGCTTTTGCAGGATAATTGGAGTTAAGTTACGGATTCTGGGTGTATTTTATATCCCTGATTTGTAAATTTTATAGTGTGGCCAACACGTCTTGTCTTATTGTCTTACGGTGTTCCGCCGGGTGGGTATAGATAAAATCCTGCTCATACTGTTTTACGGTGCCCTGTCGGTTTCCACGAAGGCGCAATGACATTCGGCATATCAGAGCGCTGCAATAAAGTAGCCGGGGCCACAGCGAATTCCCCAAAACGCTCGTTTATCTGATCCAGGGCTCGATTAAGACACTGACGCTGCTCATCCAGCACATCAAAAAATGACAACTGATTTCCGCTTGGCCGTAGGTCCATCGCAGTGATCTGCACTTGAAATACCCCCTCGCCGTTCCAACGATCCAACAATTTCTTGGCAAGCATCCAAATCTTTTGCCCGTCATTAGTAGGCTCTTCTGTCTGAAATTTTCCTGCTAACCACTTATGTTTAGCATTCTTAATGCGAAACCCAATAAAAAAACTACGTGCCTCTAATGCATGCTTGCGTAAACGCGCCGCAACTTTTTCACTCATATGATGCAAATATGTTTTTAACACACTAAGGTTTTTAGTATTAGGTGGCATAACTTTCCCATGCCCAATAGATTTTGGCGCTGCTACCGTTCTATTTAAAGGTTCAGTATCTAAGCCTTGCGCCATATACCAGATACGTCGCCCTATATTTCCAAAACGCCTTGCTAATTCTCCTATCGGCAGCTTAGCCATATCACCGCAAACATATACTTGTCTGTCGTTAAGAAATTCTCCAATGCCCCCTGCAATACCAGAAAGCTCCCTAACCGGAACATCTTTTAAATGCGCGCGCGCTAACCAGGGTGGAACCACTAAAAGACCATCTGGTTTTATTAGTTTCGCGGCATGTTTGGCAGTAACTTTGTCACCACTAACCCCTACGCTACAAGTAATTCCCGCTACTTCGTAAACAATTTTCTTAGCGAGCTCTCCAGCATCAATGGGATTTTTATATAAGCCTTGGCAATTAGTAACATCAAGAAAAGCTTCATCTACTGAAAATATTTCTATATCAGGCGTTACGGTTTGTAATGCCGACATGATTTCAGTAGAAACCTTGGCATATAGTTCTGCTCTAGCAGGGATTTGCTGAACGTGAGGGCACAAATACCGCGCTTCTTTAAGACGCGTACCTGTTTTTATTCCATACTTTCTTGCCTCATATGAGCACGTTATAAAGCATGTCCCTGTTAAACCATTGGTGATTCCAATGGGTTTGCCGCGTAGCTCAGGACGTGCATTTTGCTCAATACTGGCAAAAAAAGCATCCATGTCAACAAAAACAATCGCTCGATTCCAACGCTTCTGAAGCAACCTCTCATGCTTCATTCATACATTCTTACTTGCCCAACCAATACACCTTGGATAGATACTCGATTAGCTGGATATTCTTTAGGTTGCATGTTTTTATTGGCAGGAATTAAACGAATTACATCGCGACTCGGAAATTTAATTCTTTTTAATGTCGCTTCGTTGTCATCAATCAACGCCACTACAATCTGGTTGCTACGCGCAGTACTGGATTGCTCAATTACCACAAGGTCACCACTACGAATACCTTCGTCAATCATAGAGTGGCCTTTCACTTGCAATACATAACGGTTGGGGCCACCTAATAAGTTTGCAAAATTAATAAGTTCGCGATTTTCAATCGCTTCTATGGGTTTGCCGGCAGCAATGCGTCCTAAAAGTGGTAATTCATCGCAATCAGGATGGCCTTCCAATTCGATGCCACGATGTTTTTGATGCCGGCGTATATAACCCTGTTCTTCCAATGTAGATACATAGCGATGCGCCACACCTTTAGACTGAATGCCTAAGCCTTCAGCAATTTCAGTAAGCAGTGGCGCCTTAGCGTGCTTAGCTATATAGCTTTGAATGAACTGTAGTGTGGTTTGTTCGCGTTCGGTTAGCATAATGTTCTCCATAAGTTCTCATCATAGAGAACTTATGGAGAACATTCAACGAGTATCGCAATAATTATTTTTATTGTCCGCAAGATATTGTTCTGTAAGCCTTTTTACTTGCTCTAACTCATCATCAGTCAACGCTTGATACTTCCCCCGCGAATTATCTAGGTACGACCAACCGTAACCCCAACGATACCAATTATAGAAGTATGGGCTGCCACCAAGACGCACACCGTCATACATCACTTTGGCTAACACTTCATCCTCTGTTTTCTCCAATACACACTGTTTAAGTTCGATATCAGCATGCTCACGCTGCGGCTCTGTACCACCTTGCCAATATGCCAAATCATGTTGGAAACAACATTCGCACCAATCTTTTTTAGTGATTGCAGAGCTATCGGGGAAAAGTGAACAACCGTCACTAGTAAATGGACTGAGTTCAGAATTATTACTACATGCCAAAATAGTTGTACAAGAGAAGAAACAAACAATCGTGATATTTATTATATTTTTCATATTTTATTTAATGGTTGGAATACATATTCGGATAATGTTTTCGCAAAAGTATTTAGCTATTCGTTAGCCAAATAGTTAATTTACCAAGTACATGAATGTTGATTTTTAACCATAAACAAACATACAGAACATATAAACGAACAAGCAATATATTCTAAAGATTTGAATCAACTTTTCGCCAATCATCTTCATCTCGAAACACTTCATTTCGCGCCCATTTAGCAAAATGCTCTAATGTCGTGGTAGCCGTTTTTCTTCGCCCATGACCTGCAACCACTTTGTATTTAAGTTTTTCTTCTTCATTCGCGTCATCATTAATTATTTCTAACACTTGGCGCACAGACCATTCGTTCCCATATTCTCCATTGCTGTAACAGGCATTAAGTTTAATTTGCAAACTATCTTGAGCAGCGTCTTGTATTTGATGAGTGGCTAAATCGTATATGCGCAGTAAGTCCGATTCATCCACATCAATAAACGTATCGATCTGACTCAATGCATACACGAAATTCTCATGAGTAATGGACGGCAACGATGTGCTCAACGTTTTACGTGTTTCTTTCTTAAATTTATCTCTACGTACATTTATGCTTACTGGATAGCGTCGCCATTGAAATAATGCGTTAAAGGCAACCGCAACGAATAATATAATTATTGTATTCAGTAGCACGGGTGTGATAACAAATTGATAACCCAGCTCATGCACTACCGGTCCACCAAGTACTGCACCCAACGCAGTGGCACCACCAGGAGGATGAGTGCAACGCGCGTAGTACATTACCGTCACTGAAATTCCAACCGCCATAGAGGCTGCCCATAATTGGTTGTCTATTAATTGCACACAAGTAACCCCTACTAGTGCAGACAAAATATGCCCTCCCACTAACGGCCATGGCTGTGACAACGTACCATGAGGCACTGCAAACAGTAATACGGCAGATGACCCATTGAGGCGAGGATAAATATTAAGCCTTGATCTCCAACAAAATACTGGCTTGCAAAATATACAAAAAATATACCTAAAAACGCCCCTATTCCTGAGATAAGACGTTCTTTGTGACTAACAGATTGCGACTCAACCCCTAATAGATCAGTAAGCTTATTAAGCATAATGTTGGTTTGTTATTGAGAATACTTTTGCATTTTACTTACTATTAATTTAATAATATTACGTCTACTTTCGACTAATATCAGTCATTCGCTTCTTTTGATTAACGACAAGTCTTCTTCTGACTCTTCATAGTGAATTAGGCCAAATTTAGGAAATTCAATTAATACTCCTTTTTCTAAATACTTCCATTTATCCTTAGGGTGATTGATTTTGTATTCATCTCGATCAATTGAACAGACAACAATCCCACCATCGTCATCACCTAAACGTACTTTGTCACCAACTATCACTTCTTTTCCATCTGTGTAATTCATAACATTTTAAATGACTGCTTTCGGCCAATAGCAGTCATTGCCACAATTCACCATCACGCTCTTCTCTACAGTTGTAACAACTGCTTATACCTTCACTTTTTTTATACCAAACATGACTCCACCCTACATCCTCACACGAGTATGGTCTTTGGCCATTCCAGAACTTCTCAATATATTCTTTATCACTTCCAGCAAACACTTTTAATGTGCTCGCTATTTCTGTAACTGGTCTTTCTTCTGGATACATTTCCTCAACTTTATATAATTCTAAATACTCGACTCCATCAATCGCATAATCTTTAAATTCTTTTAGAATGACTTGCTCAGCTTCTTTTAATGAGGACGCTTCTGTCATCACCACTCGTTCTTTATATTTAGTTATTTTGTTTAGATTCTCAAAAACATGCTTAAATAATCCAACACCGCTATATTTCATACTACTATTCTTCTACTTAATGAATTTATGCTTTGAGTCATAAGAGATTATTCAAATTTAATGATTTCTTTTCGGTGACGCAAGTACCAGTAAACTAATCCTGCAACTCCACCAAATAGAAATCCTATCGGGCCAGTTGTAAATAGACCAAGAAGCGGACCAAGATTCGCGTTTGGTGTAAAAATCATTGGACCAAAGAATCCTCCAAGAAAACTCACCGCACCAATCAGTGCTGCCCCGAGAATAATATAAGAAAGTGGGCCTTTATTTTGAGCTTTTAATCTTATCCAGACGAAACTGCATATACCTATAGCACTTATTATGGAAAGAGCATTTACAATTAAATCACTTTCGCTAACAGATGAAAATGACATCCAATACAGATAAATATATGCTGCAAAAAACACTAATATTGTTACAAGAAATCTAATAAAAATATTCATCATTAAATTTTTTGACTTATTCATCAGTTCCATATGGATATTCCGATAGATATAGCTCCATTCCTATTGATAACATAATGTTCATTGACTCTAGTGATACAACTCCCCCACCACCGAATGCATCTTCTCTTGGACTAAAGGCAATATCTGCAGCGTAAAAGCCTTTTGGTAATGATTTATTTTTAATGAGCCATTTTTCGAATGCATCTAGTTGATCAGGAAGTCTCCACGATTCATCACAGAGCCAATCAAGTTCTTTCCCTTTTTTATCCTCTGTCGGATGTGTGTATTCTGTTATTTTTATTGGCATGATTTCTCAAGGAATTTAATATTTTAAAACGTAGAAATTTTTCATGGGTATCACTGCTATCAGGATAATGTACTTATGTCTGCTTTCGGCCAATAGTGGTCATTCAATATTAATTACATGGTGAGATTTTCCAAGTCTTTTTCCAATCAACTTTATACGAATGCAGAGTGTTAATTAAGTTAGGGTCTCTTAATTTAATGTAGTCTTCTAACCTAGAGTCATTATTAGATTGAAAGTAATCCGCCATTAACATCATCTGCTCATCCATAGCGAAAGATAATCTGCTTAGAGCTGCTTTTTTACACCCATTATTTAAATCAGCGTAAATCTCATCGTATGTTTTCTTATGCCCGAATGCTAATTGTGTTTGCATTCCATCAATAGTTTTTGAAACTCTATTTATTGCAGTTTTCCCGCCCAGCCAGAATGAAGCCGCACAAGAAATCACTATGAATATAATTAGAAATGTAATCTTCATGCTCTGCATTTAATTATGTCCGCTTTGAGTCGTTAGCGGTCATTTGTCATGACAAGGGTATAGTGATTTTAATTTATTGAAAATTGCCTCAATAGCTTGTTCCGAAGTGATTCGTTTATCTAAATATTCGGCGTTCAAATAATCAATTATTTCTTTTGAACCAATTGAGTCAGGCCCGCCACATAAAAACATGTTTTCAGCTTGTAGCTTTGACAACGTATAAGAAACACCAGATATCCAGTGCAAAGTTTGCATATAGTCTGCTTCTTCTAGCTGAAACTTAGGATCAGGCTTCCATTGACCTTCTTCAGATTGCGTTACGCCAGATATGCATAATAGAAAAATAAGAAATGCTATTTTCATGAGAGATTTAGATAATGTCTTATTAGAATTGAATACTGTAATTAATAGCTTTGACGCATAAATACTAAAAGCTTACCCCAAAGCTTACCCAGCCTATTTTTTAATCAAACAAAAACTCGGACAAGTGGCTTAGAATATGGCGCGCCCGGAGAGATTCGAACTCCCGACCACCTGGTTCGAAGCCAGGTACTCTATCCAGCTGAGCTACGGGCGCATAACGGGTTGATAGATATATTGGATTAGAACAGTATCTATAGATGGCTGATGTGAGCAAACAATACCCAAAGCTATTAGCCTTTCTGCAATTATTTTACCCTACATTATATAACAAGCTTAGTCTTCACTCGCAAAAAGCAGATATCGTTGAGGCAAAATTGATCTGTTCAAATAATGCTCACTCTTATCAAGCTATTATATATAGTGAAGATATAGCCAAAGATGGAGAATTGCTGGAGGTGTATGCCGGGAAGGACTCTATTGCACCCTATTCTTGGGATTGGCGTTGGGTATTCGCAGTTAAAGTATTATTTTCAGGAAATGATATATTCCCGATTAAATTTAAGCAAAAAGTAATTGCCCTGCCTACAGGAAAAAACCCTCTGTCAGATGTATTTTTTAAGATCATACGAGAAGACTTCGAAATGGTATTCGAAGAGCTATTAAAACAGTCAACTCAAGAAAAAATATCAATTCGCGAGAGTTACTCTAAATATCTTATTTCTATCAAGCTTTAAATTATTTACTAGCCTGGTTTAGCCAGCTTTAATTCTTTTGTTCTAATATGGGGCTTCGATTCAGGTAGGGATGACTCAATCCGTGCGAGCACATGTTCTGCAGTTGCACGATAGGACGTTAACTTACCACCAAATATAGACAACAAACGTGGCTTGTTTTTTCGATCACGTAAATATATTGTTTCTCTGGAACGCTGATTGGCATTTTTTTGGCTACGTGGCAATACTCGCAATCCTGCAAACTTTTTACTAATCGATAGCTTTTTATTTTTTTGTTCAGGGAAATAGAAATAAAATGCATCAAGAAGATATTCTACTTCTTGGGCTAAGGCATGCGTTTTACTAGGATCATCATCAAATATACTTTCTGTTGTTCCAATCATCGTTTCACCATACCAAGGCATCACAAATATCGGTCGTTTGTCTTTTGGACTTTCAATATAAAATATTACTTTGTCTAGTTGTACTGGCAAGATAATATGTGCGCCTTGCACCAAATCGACTTGTGCATTTTTTTGTTTTGGTTGCACACAATCTACAATATTAGTGGCCCATGGACCTGCAGCATTTACAACAACCTTACTAGTGAGAGTTTGTTGTCCTGAATTACTCACATAATTAAGCTTACTTTGATTATCTTCTAGATCAATACTAATGACTTTTGCATTAAGAATAAGTTTTGCACCGTGTTGTTGTGCTGAATTCATAACAGCCTTGGTGAGCAAACTATCATCCGTTTGTGCTTCATGATATTGAAACACTGCGCGTAGATTTTCCTGATTGATGCCTTGCAACTGATTCCATTGGCTTTTTTTAACTTTCTTGAAACGGGCATCGGCACTGAGATTACCAAGCAACGCATATAAAGAAAGTCCTGCGCGTATCATCCAGGGTGAGCGCTTAGAACTTTTATATATCGGAATATAAACCGGCGTAAGTTTGACTAAATCTGGTGCATTTTTAAGTAAATAACTACGCTCTAACAAACATTCGCGCACTAAAGAAAACTCGAATTGCTCTAAATAACGCAATCCGCCGTGAATTAGCTTACTGGAACGCGATGATGTACCTTCTGCAAGGTGGTCGTATTGCTCTAGCAAAACCGTTTTATAGCCACGCGCAGCAGCAGCTTGAGCAACCCCTACACCATGAATACCGCCACCGATAATTGCTACATCATAATCCATATTTTTTACTGAAAATATTCAGAAGCACTAAGCTTTTTGATATCTCCAGTTTCAATCATATCGACGCCCTGCTCTAATAATTCGTACGCAAAACTTGGATTGGTAATGTCATACAGCACCCATCTCCATAAACCGTCCCATAAATCAGAAGGCTTATTGATTTTTTTAATATTGCAAAACAAATAATCTGGCTGAAGTTCTTTTGCTTTTAAAAGATATTTTTTATTATATTTTTTTAAAACAAACCCTGTTGGATAAGACTGCACATTTTTTACATATTCTATAACCTCCCCCACAAAGGAAATAATTACAATATTAAACTTAGCACCCATTTGCGCTTCCAATACTTGATCTACAACTTGACTTAACCCAAAGTGTTCTATGCTTTGTCTTTTTATTTCAACAAAAACTGTAATTTTTGAATATATATTTAACTTCTCAACTACTTGCTTGAGCGTGTTGATCTTTAATAGTTCATTTCTATTTTCATTTTGTGCAGATGAATTAAGATATATTTGGTTTATTTCATCAGCAGTGAGATCTTTTGCATTCTTATCAATGCCTGTTGTTCTTTTTAAATTATCGTCATGAATAACGATTGGAACCCTATCTTTTGAAAGTTGAATGTCTAACTCAATATACGTATACCCAAGTTCTATAGCCGCCTGAAAGGCAAGCATACTATTCTCGGGATAGGTAGACATATCGCCGCGGTGTGCAACTAATCTGTTCATCAATGTATTAACCTTTGCATTGCAGATTTAAATTCACCATAGCGAAGTTGCAATGCATTGTCGTTAACTGGATTAAATATCTTACTTTCTAAAACACCCCATTCTGGGCGTTGCAAAGCTAACCAGGCTGCACCGCGTGATGTGGCTTCTTTGAAGTTTGAAACGACAACACTTACAGAAGATACGTTAGCTAAACACTGGCATAGGTGCTTATCTTTGCTCATCCCTCCTGCAACCAATAATTGATTCGTCACCACTCCATGCTTAAACATTTCTTCAATATTAATCATTAATAAAAATACGATACTTTCCATCAATGCTGCCATACACTGTTCTTTTGTATAGTCATTATGACTTTTATTTACATCCAGAAATTGTGGACTCACATCACTCCGCCAAAATGGCGAGCCTAACCCGCCGATTGAATTAAGAAATATAGGCACTTCCTCAACCTTTTGCCAAGATAGTGACTCTATATCGCTAATACTCCATTCACTCTCAGCCCAAGTCATAGCGGCTCCTGCTCCGTTCACCGTTCCCTCTAGAGCGTATTCTTGTTCGTGTTCAGAACTATAAGTAATACTAGCCAACAATTTTGTGTTTAATACTGGTTGCTGTTTACTGTTCGCTAATACAAATGCACCTGTACCCATATTTATAAAAGTGGTTTGTTCTGCTAACTTCCCATACCCATATACCGCGCTATTTTGATCTCCATTCACTAATACTAATGGATAACCATAGTTCTTTAATTCCCCATACTCAAAATCACTTGGCACAGGTTCAGGTAAATTTGATTCATCTATAGAAAATGCTTCCAATAAATCGTTATCCCAACATTTAGTTTGCAAGTTCCACAATAGGGTTCGATGAGCATTAGAATAATCCACATACAATGGCTGTTGCTCAACTAAGTTAAAAATCAAATAGGCTGCCAGCGGCCCAAATTTAAGATTATTTTCCAATTGAGCCTGTTGTACTCGCTCATCATGCTTTAAAAACCACTGTAATTTGGATGCACCATAATGTGCAGATAAAGGTAACCCGGTTTTCTCTTTAATAACATTTTCTGCTAGTGACACCTCTTTCAATTCATCTTGTGTACGTGTATCTAACCAACTTAACGCAGGCGTTATCGCTTCACCCGTTTTTACATTCCAAGCAATAACGGTTGACCGTTGCGTGGAAAGTGCCATTGCAATACCTTCTAGCTTATTATCATTAATAAACTTATGCGCATCCGTTAATACTGATTGACATGAAGCAAGAATTTGTTTGCCATCTTGCTCAATATGCAACGAATCACGGTAAAAAAGATCAATTTCTTGCTGAGATCTGAAAATAGACTCGCCAGAAGCGTTGTAGATGATGGCACGCGTAGAGTGTGTACCTTGGTCGATGACGATTATATGAGAATACGTCATGAACAGTATGAAATTATCGTTAAACTTTACGTTTTAAATAGAAAACCAAACGAAACCCTAGCAGGATCGCTAAAATTATAGCGTAAATCATCGGTTCTCTCGTATCAATCTTCACCATCCACCAAAAGTGCAATACGGTTAACATTCCGATTAAATAAATAATTCGATGCAGTTGAATCCAACGATATTGTAATCGCTCGACCATTTTATTAGTTGAAGTAACCGCAAGTGGAATAAGTAATATAAATGCAGAAAACCCAGCTGTGATGAATGGGCGTTTAAATACATCATCAATGATTTCACTAAAATCAAAAAATTGATCTAATACAATATAAGAAGACAAGTGCACACAAACATAGAAAAATGCAAACAAGCCCACCATGCGTCGATATTGAATTATGTTATGCCATCGTGTGATTCTGATCAGTGGTGAAAATGCTAATGTCAGTAATAAAATTCTTAACGCCCAATCGCCTGTGTATCGATTTATCGTTTCAATAGGATTAGCGCCAAACCCTTCTGAATAGAAGCGATAGGCTAACATTGCTAAAGGCACTAGCAGTAATATAAAGAGTACGGGCTTGATTCTCTTACCCGATAGGGTCGTTAACACAATTTTTTGGGTGTTTTATTTTTTTATTTAAAAATTATTAGATTAGAAATTTTCCTTAAGATCCATTCCTGTATATAAGCTAGCCACTTCATCTGTATAGCCATTAAAAGGTAATGTTTCGCGTTTTAAAAATTCCCCAATTCTGCGTTCACGTTTTTGACTCCAACGTGGATGATTAACCTCAGGATTTACATTAGAGTAAAATCCATACTCTCTAGGTCCTGCAATATTCCAACTTGTAGCAGGCTGCTCTTCAAGAAAATTGATACTTACAATCGATTTAATGCTCTTGAAACCGTATTTCCATGGCACCACCAAACGTAACGGCGCACCGTTTTGATTAGGCAATTCTTTACCATATAGCCCTACTGCTAAAATAGTCAGCGGATGCATCGCCTCATCTATACGTAAGCCTTCTCGGTAAGGCCATTCCAACACTTGACGTTTTTGCCCAGGCAAATTATCTGGATCTAATATCGTTTTAAATTCAACATACTTAGCTTTAGAGGTTGGTTTAAAACGTTTTAATATTGGACCTAATTCAACCCCTACCCATGGCACCACCATCGACCAGGCTTCTACGCAACGTAAACGATAAATTCTTTCTTCAAGTTTTGCCGGTGATATAAAATCTTCTAAATCATACTCACCTGTTTCTTCACACTCACCTGAAACTAATACATTCCACGGCTTTACTTTAAGATGCTGTGCATTACGTTTTGGGTCCCCTTTATCTAAACCCAACTCATAAAAATTGTTATAACTTGTTATAGCATCTAAGGGCGTCAGTTCATCTTTGGTTGAAAAATCACTCTTAATGATATTTTCAAATCCGATATCCGCCGAGCCTATGGTTGGCCACAGAAATGAAGGTGCCATTGATATGGCAGTCATCGATGCTGATTTTTGCAAGAATTTACGGCGATCCTTATATATCGCTTGGTCGGTAATGTCAGACTCTTTTAAATCCATTTGCTTGCTGGTTTTTATCAACATTTTCAATGCCTTGGTGGTAATAATGTATAGATTAGAGTTGATTCTATAGTAAGGGTTCAATAATACAAATACCGCCTATACAAACTACATATGCTATACAAACAGTATTATTAAGCTTAAGTGATTACATTATGACCATTGAATAATTTATTTGCTTACAGAACTCAGCAAATCAACCAGCTCTTTAGGGTCAAATGGCTTTTCAAAAACGCCAATTGCACCATTTTTAGTGGCTGTATCATTTACCGTTCCATACAACGCAGTGATAAAAATGATCGGAATGGTTACATTTTCGTCTATTAAATACCGCTGCAACTCCAAACCGGTCATTCCTGACATATTATGATCAAGCACTAATATCCCATTCTCCGGCTTTGGGTGTGTCTTCAAAAAAGCTTCAGCAGAGTTAAATACCTCCAACTCATAATCATATTTTTGCAGAATCAAGGTAAGTGAATGACAAACAATTCGATCATCATCTACCAAATATATCTTTGTTAATTTAGAGGACAAAACTTCTACCAATTACCCCTTAATTATTGCCAATGATTTTTCACAATACATGCTTTAAGAATCTAAAATTTCAAATGTCCCACGTGCTCTTTTTCCACTTGATGGCGTCGCAAATCTAACTCTAATTTTCTTGGCCTTAACTGTAATACAAACACCTTCTAAAAGTCTGAAATATGTATTTTCGTCATAGTCGATATTTATATTCGTGGAAAAACCAATATCTTTGTATTCATCTGAACAAATCTTTACGCTTGCTGCCTCACTCTGTTCAAAAATTACTTTTGAAACACTAGTATTAGTACCTATCTGCCATTCATGAATATTATTTTTAGGTTCATTCATACAGGCACATATTGCGAAACTAAAAAGTATGAGTAAAAATATCTTATACATAGTACTAGGCATTTATTTTTAAGGTTCGTATGGTGATTTTACTGGAAGTACTTTTGAATGAACTTGAAAAAATGTCACTTTTACTTTTTTATAACACTGATTCAGATCCATAACCACAGTGCCTTTCCCTTTTTCAAATAATGTCGAAACTGAATATTTATTCACGGCACAGCTGTGGAACAACCAATGCTTGTAACGTTTGTGTCCTGAATGTCTGATATGCTTAATTGCTTTTACATCTCCCAAGATGCTTAAATTATCTAATTCTTTTTGAAATTCTTCTTTTGAAAATGTTTTATTAAAGCTCTTATTCATATAAGGCAATAAACTTTCATAATTCCATTTTGGTAGTACTGACATAATCTGCTTTACGACAGGAATATTAAATTTATCCGCCTCACGGACCAACTCAGCACCTTCGCTTCGGGTCTTACCAACCACTAAGCCAGTTATCATAAGCATGGCTAAAATAATTATAATGAATATAATTTTAATGTATTTCATTTAAGTATCTTATCTAACTCGATAATTTAATTCAGAAATATTAATGGCACTAGATCAAACTTTAGGCATTAAAAAAGCCGAGGCAATTATATGCCCCGGCTTTTTGTAATCACAAATCCTTTGTGAATTCTTACCGACTAGTTAGGTCCAAGTTGAACTTGGTTTAACACGTCTGCGTTAGGATTCACTGGATTCTTCAAAGTTCCTAAGTATGAAAGTAGTGCGTTTTGACCACCTTTACTTAGCCCTAAGAATCGATCACGTACACGTTGTGCTTCTCCACCATGAAATGCAATGGCTTCAAATACAGTCAGAGCACGTCCATCATGTAGATATGGAGCAGTATCTGCTAAACCCCAAAGTTTCATTGTAAGGAAAGAACAGTTAGTAATTTCAGTACCTGCAACTTCGTTATCACAATCAGGATTCTCTAGTGCATGGAAAGATTCCGCTAGGCGAGATCCCATGTTATGACGTTTGTAGTCAGAGAAGATTGGCACTTTGATTCCACCACGACGGTTGGTTTCAAACTGTGCACCTTCAACGACGTCACTACTAAGATCAACTGAGAAGTAAGGATCTTGTTCTGTATCTGGATCTATGACGCCACCACCCGAAATACGATACTCAAGCACAGAGCTACGAGTATTGGTAGTAGGCTTGTGACAACCAGTGCAACCGATACGGTTGAAGATTCTCTTACCACGTCTTTGCTTATTAGTCGTCAACTCCTGTTGGAATGGACGCTCATTAGTGGTTAAGAAGATATGTAATGCTGACATTTCTCCTGTAGTTAACTCATCTTCTACTCCATCACCATCAGGGTCACCAGGACCGAATTCATCAACTGACTGCATACCAATATGAAATGCCATCGCACCAGTATCAAAACCACGAATGGTATCGAATTCACCTTTACGACCAAATGGACGAACTACCAAATCACCATCAACACCTTCAACATCAGACGTATCTAGATCGCCATTTGGCTTCGCTACGATGTCACCAAAATCGATGCCTTTAGCAACCAATGGCAAACGAACACGACGATCAGCACGTTGAGCTAAACGTGAAGCAAGGTTTGAAATCCTGTTCAATCGAAGAGTAATTTCCCTACCGGCTAATTCAACGCCACCCATACCTAAGTTCTTAGGAGGGTTAATGGCTCGACCATCAAATGCTGCAATACCTAATTTATCAAGACTATTACCATCTGAGTCATCAATATCAGCATTTCTGGAGTTAAAGAAAGGTGATGCAGAAATACCACCTTGACCTGCTATACCAAGAATTGGTGGAATGACCGAGTTATTGATTATTCCATGACATTCTTGACACGTTTGCGTATCCAGACCATTCATGCGTAACCATGTTCCATTACCTTGTAAGGTTGGACGACCCGTATTACCTAAGATTCCATCTCCATCTCCTGAACCATTTTCAGTAGTGGGGTCATTAGGGTTAATACCCGGTCCATCACCATGACCGTCTGCATGACGGAAAGGAGTGGTATACATCAGTGCACCTTGCCTACGGATATCCGTAAGACTCATACTAGGAAGACTAGCTTGAGTAATGGTGGTTCTTAACGCTGGACCGTTTCCATTGCGGTCATAAAAGTCTGAACTGAATGCAGTTTCATCATACTGCCAAACAAGCTCATCAGTGATTACGTTGCTAATTCCGGATTCTTCGCCGTCATCACCTTCGTCGCCACCATTACCCGCGTCACCATCATCTCCACCGTCACCGTCACCAAATAGTTCTTGCAAAAGATCAAGAATATCTTGTGGGATACCGTCTAGAGCAGCCACTTGGATGCCGTTGCTAGCAGCTGAGCTACCAGCAGAACCAGAACTACCAGCGGAACCGCCAGCATTATTGCTAGAGTCACTGTTAGAGTTGTTAGAACCTGATGCATCACCATCATCATCAGACATGATCACGACTTCAACATCAGCGTTAGAAAGGGCTACACCGCTATCATCATCTTCTGCAAATTCTGCCAAGAACTCTGCTTCTTGAGAAGCAGCATCAGAACTTCCATCATCAGATGGTAAGAGGGCCTGAATTTCATCAGGAATTGCATCTTCAGCTGTAACAATTGCACTCGCAAGAGGCGCAATTATCAATAGCATTGACGCTAATAATACTTTAGTAAAGTGCTGTTTCACTTTTTCCTCCCAAATTTAAAATTTGGTTTAACACATATCCGTGCATGTTCTAGGCAAAGGATTCGTTAAACAGCTATATGTATATTTTTATTGATGTACTAAAAAGCGCGTTTTCTCGGAGCTTTTCCAATCTGTCCTCAAACAACATCAATAAAAACGATTTGTACTCCCTAGTTAATAGTTAACTAGATAAAACTTTTTGTTTAATTTCTTAATGTAGAGCAGCTAACCTTAGTTAGCTGCTCTTGACCACTAAGAGAACTTATTAGGATCTATAATCCTAAAAAGTTTTACTACATTGCAGCGATACCAAATCCACTGCTTGAGATATCACCAGGCGCGTAACGACCTACGAACTGTAAGTCACCAGGGCGGCAATCATCGACACCAGCATCAGTGCCATCAGCATTAAGCTTGTCCCAAATGGTGTCTTCGCCTTCACAATCTTCGATTACACGATAAATTGCGATGGTAGTTGGGCCACCAGGGATCCAAAGAAAATCACCTGAACTGTTTTGAACAGTGGTTGGACCACCATCAGGATCAGGAATACCCGCAAATGGCACAGGAGTATTCAATGCATATAAATACTCTGTCTTATTAGCTGGACCTTGTGTTAAGGCCATATCTAAACCACCGGCTTGATACAAGAAATCACTTTGATCCGTTGGATTCAAACCAAAATTTGCATCATTTGCAGGACTGCTATTGATTCTATGACGGAAGTTTTCAACTAAGCCAGAGAATTGTGGTACGCCATCCGGAGCAATCACCGGTGGACCACCATCTTCCATAATACAAGTAGTTAGATCCATTTTGCGGATCGAAATACCAGAGTTGAAGAATGCTTGAGAATATACCGTGCTGGTACGAGTTGAAATCTGCGTCCAGCAAGTATCATCACCAAGGTCTGGCTTGTTAGGTTGAACACGTACTTTCGAACCAAACTTATTGATGGTGAATTGTGAAGTACCGCCCTGGCCACGTTGTTGGAAACTACCATGAGTCATCACAACACAGTCATTGAAGTCTTCACCTGCAACTGGGAGTACTGAGAAACCGAAGTTGTCATTACCAGAAGTTTCACTTGTAACAGGGTTAGCAAAGCGAGGCGCAATTGAATCAGGGTTCGCACCATCAACGTTGTAACCTAAAAGCTTAGCTAGGCTATTTGCCCAACTAGAACGATCACGCATTGGTTTACCATTTAAACGCAGCTTAACCACTTCGATGATGTCATCTTCTGTGCCATTACCTAATGCAAAGAATGTATTACGCTGCGAAATAACCATTTGACGACCTTCATTGATAAAGCTCATCTGTGCTGGATCACCATTCTCATCACGAGTATCACCTTTCGCTATTTGGCGGAAAGTTCCACGACGGTTGTTGAAACGGTAAATAATGTATGAAGTGCCTTCAAAGTCTTCAATTACAGGGCGTGGGCCACAAGTTGAACCTACTGGTGTTAAGAAGCCTTCAGGTAAACCTGGGCAACCGTTGAATTCAACTTCACCAGAACCCGCATTTACAACACCTACTAAGTCACGATTGAAACCAATTACTCGACGTGAATCACGTGATACTGAACGAGGCTCTTGACCTTTAGTAGAAGCAGTGTCTGTAAGTCTTACACCACATTTGTTAACACGGAAAGCAGAAACTGAGCCATCTAAGTTGCCACCAGCATCTGGATCAAAACCTGCATTGATCATCATTGCATATTGACGATTTCTAAATTTCTGCACGATTACAGAGAATTGACCAGAAGTTACGATACCATCATCGTTACCATAACCACCTGACTCAACACGTTGCACTTCTGTAAGTGCTCCGCCATCTCCACGAGCTAAAACGATTAAACGGTTTTGCTGAGCATTACCATCTTCATCGCGCTTTGTGCGATTTTCATTTACATAGACAGCGCCTTTGCGAAGATCATAATCGCAGCCACTATCTTCAGCCATCGCATTGGTAAACGGAACTGTTAACAGCGCCGCTACCATCGATAGCATAATTGATTTAGATATTTTCATATCCTCCCTCCTAGTAGTCTTAACATTAAGAAACATACTTTTGCAGCCAATAAACCATTTGGTTTAAAAAAACTAATTACAAAATAACTTCTTTAAAGAAGTTTATGTCTCAGTGTCTGAAATTTAGGTTCGCGTAGATTGAGAATATTTTTGCCTCAACCCAATCTAACTAAATTTCGTTTTGCAACTGCACGCAAACGCACAGCAAACAAATCTTAAATTCATAGATTGTGATCAGGCAGGTACAAGGCCTGGAGTGAAATGTAAACGTCGTGATTTTGGACGTTTGGCAGCTCGGTATGTACGAGCCAGTGTTAGGACGTTGTTTAGGTCCTGGAGTGTTTTTAGTGGGCTAAAATGCCCATCAAAATTCTTATAATTATTGAGACTTTATAGGCTAATTATGTAGTCAAATCAAGCACTAGTAAGGTTTTTTAGATTGAATAAAAATTCAATTTAGCATAACTTACGTAGTTTTAGTGAGTTACATGAGTAATTATTAAACTACTTAAACTTTGACCCATTTCAGCCTAATTGGGCTTAGTGTTTGTGCGATCAAACATATCGCCGGTAAAACGATTTACATTGTCTACCGACTTCACTAATTCAGCGGCTATTAAGCCTACTTTTTTGCGCTGATTACGAGATTCTGAACGTAACATTTCAAATGCTTGTTCTGAGCTAATATTGTATCGCGCCATTAATATACCAATGGCAATACTGGTTTCACGACCTTGTTGTAAGGCTGTGCTTAACTGTGATTCGGTTTGCTTAAGCTCTCTGATTTCAGCGGCACGCTGTAAGGCCGACTCAATGGATGGCAATACTTGTTGCACATCGATAGGCTTCACTAAATAACCCAATGCACCCGCTTCTGCAGCCTTGGCTACAAATTCTTCATCTGAATAAGCGGAAAGAAAAATACACGACACATCAGCCTTCTCTCTAAGCAGGAGTGCTGCCTCCACACCTGTAATATCAGGCATTTGAAAGTCCATTATGACAAGATCCGGTTTCATTTCACAACCCATCTCAACCGCTTCATTGCCACTACTGGCTCCCAGCACATCAAAGTCATACTGACGCAAACTCTTCGCTAGCGTTACACGTATAACGCGGTCATCATCCGCGAGTAATATTTGTGCTTTTGCCACGCTTTACAACTCCAAACTTAAAATAAACACTGAAATTTATGACACGGCTTCTAATACATTCATTTCTGACGCATACATATTGAGTATCACTGGCGGATGCAAAGTAAGGGTTGCTTTTACGTAATCACCTTCTTGCTCATATTCAAGCTCTGCCCCCTCAGGTGGCATCAAAGACTGAATCATTCCCATGCCCACTCCACCACTGTTTAAGCTTTCCTCGAAACTGAAAAATTCACCAGCAGCATAATTAATTTTATTGGCTACCTGAATTATTAATTTCGATTCTTCATTATCAATTATGATGCGCACTCCATCTGAATCCACTGCATAAGATGAACGATGTTTCATCGCATTGGTAATCAATTCTGAAATGATCAAAGAAACCGCAACCGTTTCTTCCTCCCAAAATTCTAAGTGATCGGAATCGTCACAGAGCACTTCAAAAGATACCTCTTGAGAAAATAATTTACTTGAGGCTTGGGTGATTTGTTTAATTAACTCGACGACATTGACCAATCTATGCGCTGAGTCAATCATCAAGTTATTTACAATTGAAATGGTGTCAACTTGATTAATTGAAGTGACTAGAACATTGCGCAATTCTGGATAAGCATCTAAATTTACTTTTAACAAGCCAACAATGGCTTGTAAATTATTCTTGATTCTATGGCGCATTTCACGGCTAACCTCGTCACGCTGTACTTTTATATGGTCAAGCCTTTCTCTCTGACTAGTAGATCGTTGTGTAACATCTCTACAAAGAATTCTTAACTCCCGCGGCACACCTTTTTGTGCCTCAATGACCCGCAGTCTATGATGGGTATTAATAAGCACACCTTCTCGTGTAAGCATGCGTATCTCCATCTCAAACTCATTAATTTGATCCTCAAATACAACATTAAAGTGCCGATTAGCCCGTCTAATATCATTCTCATGCATCAAATTCCAAATAGGCTTATTTAATAACTCATCTTTTGTATACCCAAGATAATCTGCGCAAAATTGATTAACGGATTGAATAGTTCCATTTGCATCTACAGAAAAATACATGTCAGGTGCATTTTCATATAAGTCTTGCAACCTAGTTTGACTTCGCAACAGATTTTGCTGCATTTCAACACGCTCAGTTACATCATGCACAAGTGCCATATAGCTAACTTTTACATTAAATAAATCCGATGATTGCGTAGCGGCCCATTCTGTATGTTTTAATTTACCTGATGCATCTTGTATCGTTAATCCAAATTGATTAGAGGTTGCATTTCTATTTTGCATGTATGTCTGCAGCTCAATAAGCATTTCAGGATGACTCGGATGCTTCACGGACCAGTTAGATGGCATTTTTCCAACAACCTCCTCATCACTCCACCCTAATATTTGTTCTGCTTGATGTGACCAACGCTCAATAACACCATTTTCATCCCACTCCACTATTGCAGTTGGCGAATTTTCCAAATGCAGCGCAAGAGTTTGATCAGCCTCTTTTTGTCTTTGTTCGGCAAACTGGCTTTGCAGCTTATTTGATATCCATTCAGACATCATTTGCACAAATTTTTTCTCTGTATCGTTAAACTCATTGGCGCGCGGCTGTAAACTAGTAAAATTTAACGTACCGTAAGGATTATTGTCTAAATACACTGCTGCACCAATATACGCCTCAAGCTTTAGCGCCGCATATGCTGGATGATGTGCAACCTCTGTTGTTTTTGCATGCGCAAAACCCAATGCATCTCGAGATTCAATCGTTAACTGACAATATGTAAGACCAAGTTCAAACTTATCACCGCCTTGAACCTGGTAAGTAGGCGATTCAGTATGCACTTGCATCACTGTGTAACGCTCACCTTCAATATATGAAAAAATGCCACATTTCATGCCCAAGTGTTTACAGCCACCTGCCAATAAACATTGAATCTGCGTGTGCAGCGAACTCCCTTCAACTGAAACTATTGAATAGAAAAAGTGCAAAGCTTCATCATTTTTCTTGAGCGCTAACTCAGCATGCTTTCTCTCGGTAATATCAGCAGTAGTTCCAATCACTCGCAATGGTGTGCCGTTTTCGTCTCTATCTAAAATTCGACCACGATCATGCACCCAAATCCAATTGCCAGACTTATGCTTAATTCGGTGCTCATGTTCGTAAAAATCTGCATCCCCTGATAGATGTAAATCAAATGATTGTTTTGCGCTGGCTATATCGTCTTCATGAATCATCCTATTCCGCGGCTGCTTACCATTCTGCAACTCTTCACTTGCATAACCCACTAATTCACACCATCGTTCGTCGAAGAAATTTTCATCTCTACCTAAGTCTATTTCCCACACACCGTCCTGAGTACTCTCTAATGCAAGCTGCAATCGTTCTTGGGTTTTGCGTATTTTTTCATTTGCCTCATAACGACGTCGCGTTTCCCTTTGATAAAGCTTGGCTGCAATTATAACTACTATGAGAATTGCTAAAAATTTTAACAAGCTACTAACCACTATTTTTCTTAACTCGTCAGAAAACAAAGTGTGATTATGCAAGGACACCACATCCCATTGAGTGCCACCAATAGAGGCCACTGCACCTACTCGCTGCATATCTTCAGGCTCAAGATAGACATCATTAACCAAATCCAAGTCCGAATTTGGTGCTGCTAACTCTACAAAACCAGGAGAGTCTTGGCGCCATAGGACAAGTTGATAATTAATATTTTGATGTTTATAGAGTAAAGGCTGAACTAATTCAGATGGAAAACTTACGCCAAATATTCCCATGAAATTATTTTCATACTTCCAGGGAACTATAATATTAAAATGATCCTGATCTGAATTTCGATGCATGCGTACAGCATATTCTGCATCCACACCACTAATGGAAGGCAATACATACACTTCGGGTTTATTAATCTGGGTACCTTTTGCATCAATCACTAATTTTCCATCTCGATTCCAAATTAGAAAATTTATGGCATCAGGATAATTACTGTTAATTTGCTGATTTAACAATCCAATGGCAATTGATTCTGAAGATTTACTGAGTTGAGCATCTTCGAGCATTTTAGTTTCGATATCAGCAAACATAGCTATGTTTTTTTGCATCATCTCCACATAATTTGATATTTCATTTGCCGCAGACCAAGATGACTGTGACATGCTATCCATTTGAGATTTATGGAATTGAGAATACTGTTCCCAACCACTCCATAAGAGTAAGGCTATAACTGCAGACAATAGGAATACAACAACTGAAAGCGGGACCTTTTGTTTGATAAAAGGCAGCTTAGCTGTGGATGTAAAATATTTGCTGTTATCCGCTCGAATAACTCCTCCTCCCGGCAAATTGCCCCAACTCAGGGTAGTTGCTCTAGTTCTATGATGAGCTTATCGTCTTATGTTTTTATTGTTGTGACAACGCTTCAATATACTTGAATAAGCTCCATATTTCGTGCATTACCAGTAATTATTTTTATCTATCATATATATGGGCAATTTCAATTACCAGCGCACACCACCACGCTCAATCGCTTTAATCTTCGCCTCTGGATTATTCAATTCAGGAATATCTAAACCATCTAGCTTTTTACGTAATTCATTTGTTGCTTCTCTCGCTTCAGCTGCATCACGAATAGCCGTTGGAGTGATGAGAACCAGTAGCTCAGTTCTCGAAGACGCGTTTGTCGTAGTGCCGAACAAGCTACCCAGTATTGGTAAATTACGCAATCCTGGAACACCAACGTTACCTTGACCATTGGTATCCTGTATCAAACCTCCCAAAACAATAGTGTCACCACTCGGTACAGAAACCGAAGTGCTAACTTCACGTTGCCCTATCGTTGGTGAATCGATTCCCGATGTTTCAGTTTCATTTGCAGTTCGAATACTTTGATAAATATCCATCACCACATTGCCGCTTTGACTCACACGAGGCGCCACTTGCAAGGTCACTCCCGTTTCTACAAACTGAATAGTACTCGTCACCAAATCACTTGTACCAGTATTGGTAGACTCGGATGTTCTCACAGGCACTTGGTCTCCAACGTTTATCGATGCCGTATGATTATCCAACACCATTAGCGAAGGTGACGAAAGAATTTGCATTTTATTATCGCGAGCCAAAGCGCTTAACACGCCACGCACCAAGCCGCCCGAATCTACTAACGAGTATGAAAAACCTTCTGAAGCTATACCTGCTAAAGTTGCGTCAGCACCCCCCACTCCAAGCCCTAAACGACCTATTCCAGTATTACTATCAATATCATTATTTCTAAACAACCATTGTGTTCCGTATTGTAAATCTCCAGTTAGTTCCACTTCAACAATAGTGGCTTCTAACAAAACTTGTAATGGTGAGATATCTAAACGTTTAATAGCATCAGCAATATCTTGATATTCTTCTTTGGTAGCTTTTACTACCAGCGCATTATTTTCTTCATCGGCAATTATTTTAATTACACTATTATTACCACTGTTACTAGCGCCATTAGAAGCTTGATCAGTTGAAGCAAAGCGATCTGCATTAGGGCTCAGAGAACCTGGCAATGAAGCCCCTGCACCGGTGGGCACACCTGCACTTATACCATCGGCTTCACCACTAATATAATCCGAATTACCAATTCCAGAACTACTGCTTGTTGAACCCGCTAAACCCGGTGCTAATGAAGCTTGATTACCATCTTCTTGTGTAGAAATATCTGCATCAAATAGTTCAGAAAGAATTTGTGCCAAGTACCCCGCACGTAAATTTTGCACAAAATAAACATGTAATGTTCTTGCGATACTATTGTCGACTCGATCTAGTCGATCCACCCATTGCGATACGGTATTAAGATATTTTCGTTGCGGCGTAATCGCAAGAATTGCATTTAACCGTTCAATTTCTACAAATCGCAGCACTCCTGCCTGCCCTTCTTCGCCATTAAGTCCAAAGATTGAGTTTAGCTCTTGAATTACTTTGCTTGCAGAAGAAGAACTTAATCTAAATATTGCAGTAGACATCCCTTTGAATTGATCAACATCAAATATCTCCACCGTATCTAACATATTTTTTAGTTCAGCTTGTGTGCCTGAAACCAGCAAAATATTCCGACTTTCATCGGATTGAATCATTGCATTTTCACCTTGCAATGAACGCAACACATTTGTCATTTCAGTTGCTGAGATATAACGAAGCGGAACAACAATGACTTGATAGCCTTTTTGGCGATCTAATTCATAAGATGGAGTCACTACACTACTCAACCCTTCACTTGCAGGAAGAATTTGAAATACACCATCATTTTCAGCTAATACTGCATTGTTTGCTTTTAAAATGTTTTCCATTACAGGTATTAACGAATCTCTCGCTAATGGCCGACCCGTTTTAAGACTTACTGAACCTTTAACACGTTCATCAACCACATAAGCACGACCCAGTAGGTCTCCAAGTATCGTCATGGCAACTTCTTCGATCGGTGCATCTTGAAACATTAAGGTGATATCACCTTCAGTACTACTAGACGATATATCTGCACTTGGTCTTGCTGTGAACGTACCCGTACCAGGATATATTTCTGCAGCACGTTTTTCAGGCTTAGATGGTGTGTTTGCTTCAGTTCTAGCTGTTTCTACATCAACATTTTGTTTCGCAGATGTTTTGACAGCATTATCAACGTTAACATCTGATACTTTTGGTGAGTTGGCAGTTGTGGTGCAACCACTGATAATAAACACCAACGCAACAAAACTTGCATGCGCCAGCTTAATTAAACTAGATTGTTTTTGAGTGTCCATAGTAACCTTACGTTTTACAACCAGGTAGCCGAGACTGTTTGTTATATCCAAACATGTACATCAGTAATTGAGTTGTAATGTAACTTATGGTGAACGCGCAAAGCTGCACGCACCTCCTCCATAATTATTCTTTTTATTCTTATTATTTTATTATCCTCTAAACATATTCTTTAGTTTAGAGTGTCACAACACCAATGCATAAGGCGGGGTCTGGGGCCGAACGGTGTGAGTATTAATTATTTGAATACACGTTACGCATTGGCCTAGCGCAAGTCAATGAAAGTCTGTTTAAGTTCAAGTAGTTATTGCAGTTGTTTGTATAATTTTATTGGCTTTTTTTATACATCAATACGTTACAAATACCGCACATAAAGCACGGCAATTAATTTATTAGGCATTGCGAATAGATTATTACTAACTATCTATTAATCATCGAATATTTTAGCACCCAAACCTTCTAGTGCTTTGAGCTCATCTTCAGTGATATCTTCATCATCATAGTAATCTTCTGCAGATATTTCTCTAACTGTATTTGCACGACTACTCGATGCAGTTGAACTTTCATTGTCATCTTCAGCTTCATAATAAGCTGCATTTTTCTCTTCTTCACCGGGAATTCTTATAGGTGATTTTCTAACAGGTTTATTAGCTGGCTTAGCACTTCCGGTTTCTTTATCTTTATAAGAATTATTTTTCGTAGACTTATTACGGTAGCTCCAAGATTTTCCAGCAACTTTCTGTTTAGGTTTATCCGTATTTAAACTATCTTTACCTTGCTTATTTTTATTGGCTCCTTTCCAACCCTTGTAAGATTTAATCGCTGCCGTTGCTTTTTCTATTTTACTTTTATTTAACTGCTTAATCAGCTTTGCCTGCTTTTCTTTTTGACTTCCTTTAATTGGCGTCACAAATAGTTTGTACTCTAATTCCTCATTTTGAAAAATTACATGGTTAGAAGAAACCTCAGCAATATTCCATTCTTTATACGATTCTCCTACTTTCAAACGCTCCATCTGTTTAGCTTTTGTATCCGCTACTATCGCTATTTGTACATCTGAACTACTTGCGGTACCTACTAAAATTAAATGCGCTAATGCGTCTACGGTTGTTGCTTTAGTGACTGAACGTATATTCACGGCAGCAGCTCTGCCTTTTACAAACAAAGGCCGTTGCACAATTTCCGAGTATTTATCGATACTTTTTAACACTGCTAATTGTGGTAAATCATAATCAATAGACTTTGCTAGCTCTTTATCAAGGCTTTTGCCACGTACACTTTCGACATCCAAAGGATAAGACATCACTTGGTAGGCAAATAAAGCCAGTAGTGCAATGCAGAGGGTGCTTAATATAAGTTTCATAATTCTGTATCTAATCCATTCTTTGTATTACTTGGTGTTGCTTCTTGAGCGGCCAAAAACCCAGACACATCAAAACGTATATCTAGTGCCTCATTAGAGCCTTTAGACTGCTGATCTCTAAAAGTAGTTCGATAACCTCTACCAACATTTATCTTATCAATAATTAAAACGGGTATATGAGACTCTAATTCATATACCAAATTACGCAAACTTATTACATCAGCCCGACAATGCACCGAAATCTTTATTTGCCGCTCATCCTGATTACCGCTAGTCACTGGCTGTGTGCTTAAAATTTTTGCGCCATGTAGATTAAGCACTTCTTTAATTATCCCTTGTAATTCTGCAGATACTAAAGCTGCTTTCCCTTCTGAGAAATAATACTCTTGATCTTCATTAAATAGCTGTAATTTATCAAGCTTACTTGATAATCCACTAGTTTTGTGTGAGATGGTTTTGTACTGCAATAATCGATGTTGCAGCGATGTCACCTCTTCTTTACTACTGCTATAAAGAGCAAACAATGGAAGCACAACGATAAAGAGTAAAATTAATATCGCAATAATTAATACTATTGCTGCATATAACTTGTGTTTAGATTCTGGTGTTTGCGACATGGTATCTATTCCTGGGCTGCCTTTATTTGCGCTGTAATAGAATACCGCTCTAACCCATCTGCACCACTTTGTGTAACGGGTGCAGCAAATCGAATATCATCAAACATGCCGCTTTTATCTATAATTGGAATTAAATCTGATGCAGATGCGGACAAGCCTTGGATAGAGAGTAACCCACCCTCTAAGGATAGCCTCTGCACATAAGTGTGGTCAGGAATAGCTTGTGTTAATAAGTTAAGCAATTCAATGATGCTTGGATTTCTATGTTTAACATCTATCAAGTACCCTACTTGATCCTGCATTTTTGAATATTCTGTTTGCAGCTGCTTAACTTTTTGTACAGTTTTCTCAAGCCCCTCTAACTCAGAAGAAAGTTTTGAAATATGCATGTAGTTTATTACCAACGGGGTAACACCTGTTAATAACAGCAAGCCCAATGCAGCAGCGGCTATCCAATTAATTGATGATTTTTTACTATTCCCTAAATCAGAATGTGAACGTAGTAATTTTACGTTATGCAAGGAATTATCAGAATTTTGGGAATCGACAATATCAATCTTTTGTAAATGAACACCACTGCTCTCAATTGCATGTACCACAGGATTTAGTACTTCTTTTCTGACAACAATTAATAAAACTTTAATAAGCTCTTTTTCTTTAATACGATCTTCAATTCTATAATCACAATAGACATCGTCTTTATTAAAAGGTGTATAACGATCCATTTCATATTGAATAACTTCATATAAATTTTCTTCTGTACTAGCCGGCAATGAAATATGCCTAGTCAGCACTTCACTTTCATTTATATGAACATCTAAAGCCAATTCACCTTTTTTGCTTGCCTCTTCTTTAAAAAGATATTTGAGCGATTCAGCAGGATCAGCCGTAATGGCTTGTTTAGCATGTAATAACTCAACACTACTGCTATCCAAAACCTGATATTCATCTCTTGCAATTATTAACAATAGTGAATCTTTACTGCGACTATGACCTAAATGTTTTTCGCCAGGCAAAAGCAATGACAATCCCTCACCCCACCAAGTGAAGAAATCTTTAAACGACTGTGTAATTGAAGAAGAAATAGCAACGGTTCCTTTAATTATTCTTTTTTAAACTTCCATGTAGTGTATCAGCAACAATTAGAGGATTTTTAACTCTGCTTCCAGCCTAATATAGCAAAAGGCTCAAACGTATTACCTCTTTGCAATCGCACAATACTCGTAATTACAGTAGACAAACCACTTGGACCGGTAGCTTTGGCACGCAGAGTATAAATGAGACCGCCTGTAGAAGAAATGTAATCACTAGAGGTTTCTTCACTGTTACTTGTGCCTATAATATCTTGCACTGCCTTTTTAACCACATCGGATGCTAAATTTGTATTCACTCCAATATCTTGAGCAAAGACGGTTACGTAAGGTTTAACTCTAGCGAATATTTCGGGAGTCACTCCCAATACAAGTGACAATTCATCAATACTATCAAATTCATCATCTTTAGCCTCATACAGCAAACCATTTGCTGCATAATCCTGATCTTCCGCACCATCCACTCTTTTTAAATTATCTTGATCACGCCAATCTGCAATTGCATCTGCGATAGATGAACCAACTTTTTCATCAACACCAACAGTTACAAAAAGTGACCTTATTAAATCAACTGATGCTAAGTTGAGATCGATTTTCCCCGATTCATCAGCAACCTCCACATAAACTGCTATATCATCTAATTCGTAATTAAAATTCGGGTTTTTTAAGTGAAATCCTTGCAATGCATCTCGTTTAATTAAAGTATCAATCGTTAACAACAATGTCCCTTCTGCTGCATGTTTGGTTTTGAAACCTGCTACTACATTCGTCGCTAAACTCAAGCTCGCACGCGCCTGATAAGACACTGAACCCGCAATTACAGTTAAGAATGCCGTAATCCACAATACAGTGATTAAAGCAAAACCTTTGGAATGAGTTTTATGTATCGATTTCATATGTTCCGCTTAGGGTAAGATATAACTACCATATCTAGTTTCAACAATTAAAGGCGGCCAAGACACAGCATCTTCAAATGACTCTACTGTTATTGATACACGTGAAGGTAAAGCACTTTGGTTCAACCAATTGTTGTACCAACTTAAAGCACCTGTTCGTTGGTTTAGACCATAATATTCAAATTTTATATTCTTTACGTTTTTAATTAATTTTACATCTCGTTCTGCTGCGCGCGCCTTACCAGAGAAATAAGTATTTGCAGGCAAATAACGCACACTTAAATTATATGCGCCATTCTTTTTTTGCTTAAATATTTCATAAATATAAAGATAATCATCTAGGCCGTATTGTGGGGATGGCGCTAGAAATATCATTTTCTCAGGATTTCCATCAAAGTAATTGTCTTTTGTTTCATCCTCTTCAATAGGATAAAAAACAGCTTCACTTAGTACTTTTCGTAAAAATCGTTGTGAACTTACAACTTCCTCTAAGTTATCTTGATGGTCGTCAACTTTAGCCCAAACACGACTTCCAAAAGTAAAGCCATTAGCACATAAGGTCACTACTATTGAAATAATGACTAAAGAAATTAGCAATTCGATAAGGGTTAAACCAGATTGACGAGCAACACAAAGGCGTGGAACGTATGATTGTTTGCAGGCTTTCATCTTCAAGCGCTCGCCAATCTAAAAGTTGTTGCACGAATTGAACGTTGGCCTCTTCTTGCCTGCCAATAGATATTTAGAACTACTTGATAACGCTTTACTGTTTCTACTATCGAACGAGAACTGGAACCATCTAATGGTTGTACTTCTAACTTCCAACGATATCGTTTGTTGTATGCACCTTCAGTAACGCCAGGTAATAAATGAACTTTTTTACCAATTTCAGCCAGATGTGAATCCGCATACATGCTTGCCTGTGCATAATCATCGGCTAACGTAGAACTCTGCAATGCAGAAGAAAATACTTGATAAACTACACCAAGTGAAATTGCCAAAACCGACAACGCCACCAAGGTTTCTAATAGTGTAAATCCACCTTCTCTTCTATATTTTGTTTCACGCACAAGATCATGGCTAATGCGACTCATCTTATTTCTACTTTCCCTGACAGCCACTCCACTACAATGCTATACATTTTTTTACCATTGGAAATTTTTATTTCTCCTCCCGATGAACTACCATCTGGCGCAAAACGAATTTGTGAAATATTTTTATTTGCACTTAAGCCTTTAGCTGAAAATATTTGCAAATCGAGCGATGAATCTATCAATCGTTGCCTTTGACTCCCCACTACCCAATAGATTCGTTTCTCATTATCAATTGAAAAAGCAACCTCTTCACTTTTTGCAATTGCAGAAATTCTCGCGCGTCGCAAAGTAACCAGAATATCCTGAGATGTGGCCTTCAAAGCAGCGCTAGATGAAAGACGACTGTATGCAGTAGCGGAAAGTGCTGTGATGGAGATCGCTATAACTAATGTAATCAGCAACTCAATCAGTGTGAATCCAAATGCGCTATCTCGTGGGCTTGATGTATTTGAACAAAGCATTGTTAATTTATTAAATGTTTAATTCCAACTCAACACATCTTGATTTTCTTTTTCCCCACCCTCTGCACCATCTGCACCTAAACTAAATATTTCATATTCTGCATTTCTACCTGGAAATCGATAATTATAGTTTTGCTTCCATGGATCCTGCGGTACAAACTTCTTGCGCAGGTATGGGCCATTCCAACCATCCACCCCAGCAGGTTGTTGCACTAAAGCATCTAGTGTTTGCTCTGTAGTAGGATAGCGATTGGTATCAATCTTATACATTTCTAAAGCTGTCGATAATTCTTCAATTTGTATTTTCGCCGCCTTGGATTTTGAATCGCCTAAGCGTTTCATAACTTGCGGACCCACAATACCTGCCAATAAAGCAAGAATGGCAACCACAACTAGTAATTCTATTAGAGTAAAACCCTTAACTCTAGATTTTGAAACATTACATTCTTTTTTATACATACGTACTCTCTTCTAATTTATCTATATTCGTTATGAAGCCAAATCATTAATACTTACCATCCCAAGTAATATCGAAACAATAATTCCGCCGATAACAACTCCTAATAAAATTATTATTGCTGGTTCAAATAAGTTCACCATCCTTTGCATGGCATTGGCAGTTTCTTTTTCATAAATTTCAGAAACACGTTTCAGCATATTATCCAACTCACCTGTTTCTTCGCCAACCTTTATCATTTGTAATGCTAGCGACGGAAACAACTTCGCCATGCTTAAGGTATGAAAAAGACTTTTACCTTCTTTAAATTGCTCCATCGCTTTACTTATATTGTCGAGAAACAAACTATTAGTAAGATTAGCTTTCGCTATGGGCAACGCAGATAACACTGGCACACCATTGGACAACAAACTACCCAAGCTGCTGGTAAATTTTGCAGTCTCATGTTTTACCAACAAATCACCAAATACTGGCAACCTTACAAACTTCGCATCCCAAAATTTTCGATAACTCGGCGAAGTAAACAAATATCGAATTAAAAACCCAGATAGAATTAAAACCACTAGCAACAACCACCAATAACTACTAACGAAATTGGACACACTTATAACCATTTTTGTCGCTACCGGGAGAAGCTCCTCACTTCCCTCAAACAACTCAGTTATCTTCGGCACTACAAACGTCATAATTACCAATATAGATGCCATCGCTACAACGATTAGAATCATAGGATAAATTAGTGATGAGATTAATTTATCGCGCATGGTTTTAGCGCTTTCTAAATACTCGTGCATACGAGTGAGTCCAATTTCTAAATTACCACTAGCCTCAGAGGCGCGCACCATGTTGATATAATAGGGACTGAAAATGGTTTTTTGTTTTTCCAGTGCACTAGACAAGTCATTACCCGCTTCCACGTCTTCCAATAATGAAGCCGACATATCCCTAACATTCTCATGTTCCGATAAATCTCTAAATATACGCAATGCGTGATCAACTGGAAGCTTAGCCTTAACTAATGTGGCCAACTGTTCAGTAAAGGCCAACAGTTGATTTGAGTTAATTGATTTTTTTGTTAGCGAAAAAGCATTTTTAAGTGAATGGCTTGAAGATGATTTTGCTTCTTTCGCGTAAATTGGAATATACCCAGAAGATTGCAACCAATTAATCATTGCAGGATGATCTAATTCTTCGCGCTGACCCTCTAACACCTTCCCCTCAGGAGTCGTCGCCTTATATTCAAACATAGGCATAATTAACTAAGCATCCATACTATGAGTCTTGAGTAACACGCAAAATTTCTTCCAAAGAAGTTATCCCTTGGGCAACTTTTTGCAATCCATCTTGATACATCGTCTGCATACCTTGCTGCGTAGCAGCGGCCGCCAAGGTTGAAGCATCGGCATGTTCTAATATTAATTTTCTGATCTCGTCGGTTACGAGCAACATCTCAATAATAGAAATTCTTCCGCCATACCCAGTATGATGACAAGATTCGCAACCTTCTGGAACGTACATATAATCAAAAGAAGCATTAGAACCTAACTCTTCTTTAATCTTATTTGGTATTTCTGTTTTCGTTTTGCATTCATCACATAAAACGCGCACCAAACGTTGAGCAATCACAGCATTTAATGTTGAGGTTAATAAATAATCCTCTACACCCATTTCCATTAAACGCGTAACACTGCTTACAGAATCATTAGTATGTAAAGTGGATAATACAAGGTGCCCAGTTAATGCAGATTGCACACAAATCTCTGCAGTTTCCAAATCGCGCATTTCACCGACCATAATTACATCTGGATCTTGCCGTACAATAGATCGCAAAGCATTCGCAAAGGTTAATCCTATACTGGCTTTAGCTTGTATTTGGTTAATACCTTCAAGTTGATACTCAACCGGATCTTCTACGGTAATAATTTTACGATGCGGCTCGTTTAATAAACTTAGCGCTGTATATAAGGTTGTTGTCTTACCACTACCCGTTGGACCGGTAAGTAAAATCATGCCATGCGGCTGTCGCAATGCGCTAATAAATTTATCATGCTCTGCTTGTTGAAAACCAAGTGCTTTAAAATCTAACACTACAGATTCTTGATTTAACAATCTCATTACGACACTTTCACCATGCATGGTTGGCACAGTAGAAATTCGCATATCATATTCACGACCTTGAATACGGTTACGAATCCTTCCATCTTGTGGCAGACGTCGTTCTGCTATATTCAACTTAGCCATGATTTTTATTCTAGAGATAATGGCAGCTGCAAACTGACGCGGCGGAGATTCAACCTCTTGTAATACTCCGTCAATTCGATAACGAACTTTTAAGTTACCCTCAAACGGCTCAATGTGAATATCCGAAGCACCTTGTTCTGCAGCACGCTGAATAATTAAATTCACTAATCGTATAACTGGAGCTTCGCTAGCTAAATCTTTTAAGTGATCCAACTCATCATCTGAAATTTCATCAACATTAACTGCATCAACTATTTGATCCATTTTACTGGAATCAAGACCTGATATTTGATTGATAGCTTCATCAATATCAGAAAGTGTACCTATACGAACTTCAACAGTTTTACCTGTTGCAATGCGAACCGCATCTACAACATGCTGATCAAGAGGATCTGCCATGGCTAACACAACTTTATCTTCTTGCAGTTCAAGTGGAATGGAAGAACTTTCTTTGAGAAACCGAAATGAAATAGCACCATTCAACACTTCTTCAGTTGGATACTCATCACGTCCAACGATGGGCAATGCAAGTAAGTTTCCAAGTGCTTCCGCAATATCTTTATCACTTACCGCACCCAGCCTATTCAACATAGACACAAAAGAAACATCAGGAGTTTCTTCTTGCATGCGTTTTATTTTGGATAGGTCAGATTCACGTAGTTTTTCGCCACGTTGCAAATAATCTGCTATGTCCTCGTTGGACAGCGTTACGGCAGTACTAGACATACTTTATATACTTGAGCCTAAATTAACCAAATAAGGTTTATGAAGAAAAGACGCTATTACCCTGATATTTCAGGATTATTATTATTCTCGACTATGGAATCATAATCGTGATGACACAAAATTAAAAATACTTGTATAAAAGGCGGTATTTCAGCCTAAGGCATTGAATTTAATCGTTTAAACAACCGTACAAGCATTTATGAAGTACAGTTTAGCGCACATTATAGCGAAATAAATGGCCTTGATAATCAAATACAGCCCCATAACGCGTAATTTCAATCAATGCCAAATCTTGTTGCAGGCTTTTACCTTCCGTATACATCTGTCCATTTATACGTATTCGTCGTTGTACCGGATCAGCATGAAACATATGCACAGAAACATTAAAATCGGGAACTTTCTCCTGCACATCATATGGCAATTCACCAAAGCTAGGCACACCACTTCTAACGGCTTGCCTATGTTGTTTTGAATAAACTGACTCTTCGGGTTGCTTAAATTCTTCTACTGCACTTAATTTAGGTGGATGTAGTTCTGATGGATTACTTTCAAATGCAATCGCCTTAGATGGAGTCACATAGCTAGCAGTTTCAATTAGCACGAATTCTTCTGCCGTTTGATCAATAATTTTCTTTGGTTTATTTGGTTTATTTGGTTTATTTGAAATCGTTTCTTCTCTTGGCAATGCTGCCAAGTCAGAATAAATATCCACCAGTTCTTGCTTACCAGAATAATCGTTAATTTTATTTACTACAGTACTAATTTCTTTTTCTAAAGCTGGTTTTGGTTTGGGTTGAAAATTTACAAGAACATTAGCACTTGGTTTTTTACTAGCTTCTTTTTCATTTGATTCAACTTTTTGCACAACAGATGGTGTTACAGGAGGCTCATCTTCAGTTATTAGCCTAACGGACTTTAAATTAGATTTATGCAAGTTCTTTATTGGAACCATAGCAATGCTGTGTTTAGCGACATTTTCGCCGATAATTGATGGAGTCTTAGCTTCAATTTTAATTTCGCTACTGACATCATTCATAGACAGCTCTTCTATATATCGACGATCTTTGTTGGTGAAATAATTTGTAACCCACCAAACGAGAGTTGCTGAAATTATTAACCCCAATGTCAATAACACCCAGTGCAGTTTATTATTTTCAATATCATCAATATGAGCAGCGGTGTATTCAATCGATATAGCAGGCGCTTGCTGCTGGCCAAGCTTGCGCTCTCTTTCTGCTTGTTTAATTGATTCCAGTATGAATGACATATGTATGACCGATATTATTTAATTAAGTAAGGTGTATCTATATTTTTATTATTGAAATACATTTGAGTAATAGGCCCCACTACACCATCGGAAGGCAACTTATTGGCTATTTGAAAAGCTCTCACTTGATTTACTAAGTCTTCCGAATAAACAAAAGGGTGAGAAGTTAATGACTTACGTCCTTGCAGTTTGGCAAGCTTTTGATCTAATAACGCAACTGCTTTTCCTTTTTGCCCTGGTTTAATATAGGAAACCCCGGCTCTTAATGGTCTCCATAGCATTTCAAATTCACCACTCCAATTTGCTTCAATGTCAGAAATAGCAACAAGCTGATAATCCCCTTTTTCACTTACAATTGCATAGTCACCTTCTATAGATACCACCACCATATAGCTCGGCTCATATAGTTCAGACTTACTTTTAAGCAACACTGGCCGATTTAAACCAATTATATTTTTTATGGAGCCTTTACTCTGATAACAGTGCAATTGATTATTAAACGCATGCTCACATGGACTTACTTCTGTGGAAGAATAATCAACTGCCCACAACCTAAATAGTTGCTGATACGCTTTTCCATAACCAGTGAACTGTAATACTTTTTCATTACTAACAAGTTTTGGCGCATTATTTTCTAATGTTGATTTTTTTACTTCTTTAACCACATCTTTTACAGGCGCACTAACATTTACCTTAATTGGCTCACTTTTTGCTATGTTTTTTGTTACATAGTTTGCTTTTCTCTCATTTATCTCTTTCTGGTTTATAATTAGTTTCTCTGCTTTTATGGTAGAAGCAAAATTAACCTCAGAAACTTCAGCAGACTTAACCTCTGCTTTGACAACCTCAGTTACATCTCCAATAAAAGTTTTCACCTCATCGGCATCGGGAGTCAATGCTATTTTATTCTCGGAAAAAACAGCCAATGAACTCTGAATTGCTGGCGAATCAATCATATAATTTTGGAATGCAAATACCCCAAGAGCAGAAATCAACACAACAAAAATACTTGCGGCCAATGCTTTAGGGAATAAATTGCTATATACCGGCACATCACCGAACACTTCTTCCGCAGATTGTGTAATTATTTGTGAAGAAATTTTACTTTTACGTATTGTGTATGCAACCAATAAAACACGATCACACAAGATGTTAATACGACGCGGCACACCTTTTGAAAGTCGATAGATTTGTTTGATATTCGCAGCGCTGAAGATTTTTTCCTTTGCTCCAGCTACCAATAAGCGGTGATTAATATAATGATTCGATTCATTCAAACTTAACGGGCCGATATGAAAACGCGCAGTAATTCTTTGATTTACCTGCTCAAGCTCAGGTTTTGCAAGCAAGGTTTTTAGCTCGGGCTGGCCTATTAAAATTATTTGCAATAATTTTTGCTCATTAGTTTCTAAATTTGTGAGTGCACGAACATGCTCCAGTGCTTCAATACTTAAATTTTGAGCCTCATCAATAACCAATGCTGTATTTCTACCTCTGCTATGCGCCTCAACCAAATAAGTATTAAGCTTCTTTACATACTCTCTTATACTAGGCTGAAAAGGCGAATAACCTATATGCAACTCATCACATATGGAAGCCAATAACTCCATTGGTGAAAATTTAGGGTTAATAACAAAAGCTATATCTGTATTTTCAGGCAGTTGCTCAAACATACAGCGACAGATTGTTGTTTTGCCTGTGCCAATATCACCCGTTAGGCATACGAAACCCCCTTTACGGGTTACGCCATAGATTAGATGCGCTAAGGCTTCTTCGTGTTGCTTACTTAAAAATAAGTATTTTGGATTGGGTGCAATCGAAAAAACCGACTCATCAATATTGAAATATTGTCCGAACATTTGTTTCCGCTAATTGTGTTTTTATTATTTTTATTAGCCACACATAGAAAATAGGCAAAATAATAAACATGTAATCGTTAAGCTTATTTTTTGAGCATACTCTTATAAATACCGAGTATTCAACCAACTAGAAGTAAGGTTGTTACCGTATATGTGCATGAAAAATATGGAGTATTTGATTAATAAACTTGCCGGCAAGTGCTGAACACACTTATAAGATCTAGAAACAAATAGAAACAGTAAATAGACTGTATTAAAAACTTAGAAATCTTTCTTAAGGTCCATCCCTTGATAGAGTTGTGATACTTGATCGGCATAACCATTAAACGGCATGGTTTTTCGTTTTAAAAAGTCGCCTATACGTCTTTCTTTTTTCTGACTCCATCGAGGATGATCCACACTTGGATTCACATTAGAATAAAAACCATATTCACTTGGTGCGGATAAATTCCATGCACTTTTAGCCTGTGAATCAATAAAACGAATCTTTACTACGGATTTAATACTTTTAAATCCATATTTCCATGGCACCACTAAACGCAATGGCGCACCATTTTGATTCGGCAGTTCCTTTCCATACAAGCCGACTGCAAAAATAGTTAACGGATGCATCGCCTCATCTATGCGCAACCCTTCTGTATATGGCCACTGCAACACTCTTCGTTGTTGACCCGGAAGATTTTCCGGATCATAAATACTTTCAAACTCTACAAATTTTGCATTTGAATTAGGTTCGAACCTCTTCAACACCTTATTCACTTCAATACCAACCCATGGGATTACCATTGACCAAGCCTCAACACATCGTAATCTGTAAATTCGTTCTTCTAATACCTGCGGACTAATAAAATCTTCCAGTGCATAGGTGCCCGGTTTATTGCAGTGTCCTTCAACTGTGATACTCCAGGGTTTTGTTTTCAACAAATGGGCATTTAACTTGGGATCTTTTTTACCAGAACCCAACTCATAAAAGTTATTGTAAGAAGTAACGGAATTATGCGAAGTGAGACTATCTTTTACATTATACGAGGTTTGCTTAACGGATGAAAAATCAATGGAAGCCACAGCATTAGTAGGCGAAATAATAGGCAACATCCCGTAGCTGCCCAGTGCACCCGTTACAGCATACTTTGCAGAAGTCTTGATGAATTGACGCCTTGTTGAATAAATATTCTCGTCTGTTACATCGCAATCTCTAATACTGGATGAATCTTTAATCTTAATTAGCATTCTTTTATAACTATCTATTCTGTAACCTATTTTTCCAATTGCCCGTAGTGAACGCTGAATGACCTTTGTGGACAACTAATAATGGTTTAAAGCGACTAAAATTATGGACTTAATAGCCATAAATGCGGCAAATCATTGCCGTTTAACGGATAAAGCCGGATATTATGAGTGTGAAATCGACTTTGCTGACGCTGAAATAGGAATAGTAAGAACTAATTTAAATAGTAATAGCGAAGAGGACACGCGCGCATGGGTATTATGCGCAAAGTAACCATCGCGAAGCGATACTATAGGTATTTAGCGGCATACCAAACAGAGGTGGCAAGGTTGATTTAAATAGTAATGGCGGAGAGGGAGGGATTCGAACCCTCGGTACGGTCACCCGTACAACTCCTTAGCAGGGAGCCCCAATCGACCACTCTGGCACCTCTCCGAATTCGAAACGAGAGTATATCGAATACCTAATAATATATGTAATTCCAATCGGGTTATTCGTTATAATCGCCGGCTTCATAATTGCGCCCGTAGCTCAGCTGGATAGAGTACTCGGCTACGAACCGAGCGGTCGGGAGTTCGAATCTCTCCGGGCGCGCCAATATTAAAATGCCCCTTTATTGGGGCATTTTAATATTGGTATGTTTGGTAAGTCATTCGAACTGTTTGGAGTTCGACAAATCGGCAGGATAACCGATTTGGACGTTGCATTAGCAACGCATGAGCGTAGCGAATGTGAGAGTCATGAATGACTCGAATCAATCTCTCCGTGTAAGATTCACACATGCTCAACCTCACACCACTCCAAACTCTCCTATTCGGAATCGCACAAATAGCTATCGGCATCGGAATATTATTCCTACCCTTGAGCAATATTCACGTCATCGCATGGGTTTTAATTCTATTTGGCTCAATGTTTATTTTCTTAGCGATTTATTTATGGATTATGGAAGTTATTAGTAAAGCAACCGAAAAATAATTCGAAATGATTTAACAAATCATTTATTAAAACGAATAGAAGTTATAGCATCGATGATGTAATCACCGACAGCCCATATGATTTTTAGAAGTGTTTAACGCAAATGACCTAGTTGCTAGCCTGTTGATTCATTTGCATTAGCTTTTTCGCGCTTGATACGTTCGTAAATTTCTTCGCGATGCACCGCAATATCACGCGGGGCATTTACCCCAATACGTACTTGGTTACCTTTAACTCCTAGCACAGTGACCGTAACATCGTCTCCGATCATCAATGTTTCACCAACTCTCCTGGTCAAAATCAGCATTCCCGTATCTCCTAGATAGTCCGTTTTTATACGTTTATTATTTTTATTTAATTAACCAATGCAACAATCAACATTTCCTGTTAACCGTCACTCCTATGGTTTCTCTCCTACCAAAGCTGTTTTGTTATTCTTCCCACACTTACTGTTTAGTGTTTTTCCTCCGTCGCCTGATCTAATTCAAATGCTTCATGCAATGTTCTTACACCAAGTTCTAGATACTTCTCCTCTATTACGACCGAAATCTTAATTTCCGAGGTCGATATCATAAGGATATTTATCTTCTCATCAGCTAGTGCTTTGAACATTCTACTCGCAATTCCCGCGTGAGACCTCATCCCTACACCAACTAATGATAATTTTACAATATTTGGGTCTCCACCAATGCGCCCTCCACCCAGTATTTTTGCAGTATTTTCAAGGATTTTCAGTGCTTTATCATAGTCATTTCGATGTACTGTGAAGGTGAAATCAGCGGTATCTTTTCTGCCTATATTTTGCACAATCATGTCAACCTCGATGTTTTCAGCCGATATTGGACCCAAAATATGGGCGGCCACACCCGGTTGATCGGGCACATCTTTTATAGTCAATTGAGCCTCATCTCGATTAAATGCAATACCTGAGATTAATGGATCTTCCATGCTGTCATCCTCATAGGTTATTAAAGTGCCTGGACCTTCTTTAAATGATGATAGAACTCTAAGTGGCACATCATATTTACCAGCAAATTCTACTGCACGAATTTGTAAAACTTTTGAGCCTAAGCTGGCCATTTCTAACATTTCTTCAAATGTAATGCGTGATAAACGCCGTGCATTGGGTTCTACTCTTGGATCAGTAGTGTAAACACCATCTACATCAGTATAGATTTGACACTCATCTGCTTTCGCAGCAGCTGCTAACGCCACTGCTGTGGTATCAGAACCACCTCGGCCTAATGTTGTAATATTGCCATCACAATCTACACCTTGAAATCCTGCAACTACGACAACATTGCCATCATCCAGTAATTTCTTTAGGCGCTCACCATCAATATCCTGAATGCGTGCTTTGTTAAATTTATTATCGGTAAGAATGTTTAATTGCCCGCCAGTGCAAGACACTGCATCGCAATTTCTTTTTTGTAATGCCATAGATAACAATGCGATGGTCACCTGTTCTCCAGTCGACACTAATACATCTAATTCACGGCCAGCAGGTGTTTTAGTTTCCTGAACCTCTTCCGCTAAACCAAGTAAACGATTGGTTTCACCACTCATAGCAGATACCACTACTACAACTTGGTTGCCTTGGTTCTTTGTAGCAATAATTTTTTCAGCCACGGCTTCGATACGCTCAACTGTGCCTACTGAAGTCCCGCCATATTTTTGTACGATAAGCGCCAAAATTACTATCTCTTAATAAATTATATTAGGTATTTGAATATTTGAATTAGATGCCAAGAAGCAATGCGAGTAGATTCTAATGATCAGGCCAGGAATTTACTAGAGATTTACCACTATTAAGACCGTAAATTATAGAACTATAAGTTTGCACGTATCCAATCTGGTACAGATTGAAGCGCTGCATCGAGTGCCGCAGGATCCGTGCCGCCAGCTTGCGCCATATCAGGACGTCCACCACCCTTACCACCAACTTGTACCGCCACTGCATTAACTAGATCACCCGCTTTGATACGGCTAGTCTGATCTTTGGTTACTCCAGCTATTAAACTTACTTTATCGCCATTGCTAGTGCCTAAAACAATTGCCGCACTTCCTAGCTTATTTTTTAGTTGATCTAAGGTATCTCGCAAAGACTTAGGATCAGCTCCTTCAATTTTATGTGCTAAAACTTTCATGCCATCGATTTCAATTGCAGACGACGCTAAATCGCTACCCGTTTGAGTGGCCAACTTCCCTTTCAACTGATTGAGTTCTTTTTCAAGAGCTCGGTTACGCTCAACAAGTTGTACGACTTTATCTCGAGCATCTGTTTTGGATGCTTTAACCGCATCGGCAATATTTGCTAACTGATTTTCATTGTCTTTAATCCATTGCAGTGCGCCTTCACCAGTTACCGCTTCAATACGACGAACGCCAGAAGCAATTCCTGTTTCAGAAATTATTTTAAATATTCCAATATCACCTGCACGGTTCACATGTACTCCACCACACAGTTCAACTGAAAACTCACCAATTGAAAGTACACGCACCTCATCCCCGTATTTTTCTCCAAACAATGCCATCGCTCCAGCTTCGAGCGCTTTGTCTTTTGACATGGTGTTTGCAGTCGCTATTGTGTTCAGGCGAATTTGATGATTAACAATGTCTTCAATTTTTTGTAAGTCTTGATCACTTATCGCTGCATCATGAGAGAAATCAAAACGCAAACGATCCGGTGCAACTAGCGAGCCTTTTTGCTGAACGTGTGTGCCTAAAATTTCTCGCAAAGCAGCATGCATTAAATGGGTCGCAGAATGATTTAAAACGGTTGCTTGTCGATGCACTGCATCAGCCAG